>JAIXTO010000071.1 GCA_027483885.1 Rhizobiaceae bacterium | reverse complement strand
CTGCAGGAAGAACAGCGCGTAGAACTGTCCAGAATACCAGACCACGGCCTGGCCAGCCACCAGGCCGAACAGGGCGATCAGCGCGATCTTGCCGTTCTTCCAGGTGCCGAAGGCTTCGCGCAGCGGTGCCTTGGAGGCCGCGCCCTCTTCCTTCATCTTCTTGAAGGCAGGGGATTCGTTCATCTGCAGGCGGATGTAAAGCGAGATGAGCAGCAGGAAGATCGAGCCGAGGAACGGAACACGCCAGCCCCAGAGATCGAAAGCCTTGATCATCTTGGCCGTGCCGTCCGGGTTCATCACCGCGGCACCGGCCGCATCGAGAACCGGCGTCGCGCCCCAGTTGGCGTTGACATAACCCTGCACGGCAAGGATCACCACCAGCGACAAAAGCAGCCCAAGCGTTGCCGTGGTCTGGATGAAGGCGGTGAAATAACCGCGCTGGTTGGACGGCGCATGTTCGGCCACATAGACCGCAGCACCGCCATACTCACCCCCAAGGGCAAGCCCCTGCAACATGCGCAGGGCAATCAGAATGATCGGCGCGGCCGCACCCCAGCTTGAGTAGCCGGGCAAAAGGCCAACGAGGAAGGTGGACAGACCCATGATCAGGATCGTCATCAGGAAGGTGTATTTACGCCCGACGATATCGCCGAGCATGCCGAAAACCAGCGCGCCGAATGGGCGCACGATAAAGCCCGCGGCAAAGGCCAGAAGGGCAAAGACGTTGCGCGTCGCTTCCGGAAACGATGTGAAGAACTGCGCGCCGATGATCGCTGCGAGTGAGCCGTAAAGATAAAAGTCGTACCACTCGAAGATCGTCCCCGCGGAGGAGGCCATGATGACCTTCCTCTCGTCTGCGGTCATGGGACGCGAACGATCCCTGACGTTCATATCCGTCGCTGCCATGTAATGCCTCCTCCAGTTTCCGACCTCCCGGTCGGCCAAATTCGCTGATCCCATTAATCCGCACACGCCACGTCCGTGCCGCATGCGCCCGCGGGTCCGGTCCTCTCACCGGCCGCAGCTCAACGTCCCGCTTGCGCGGTCCGCCCCCTCCCGGCTTTCGCCGGACACCTATTGCGCGTTCTGCCATCTGCATCGCTCTGGCAGCACACGGTGGGATGATATTTAGCATAGCGCGCATATACGGATCAGAACGACTTTGGTCTAAGACCGGGGCAGATCCGGAAAAGCCCCACAGCAATCTTGCTGCGCATTGTGGATACGGCATAGGCATTCAAAATGCCGGCAGCATCCGCACCGCGACACCTGCTACGATGCACGCCGCCGCTGGCGGATGGGGTCTCAACCCATGAGTTTCGATAGCCGCATTTCTCTGCTGCCTCTGATGGGCAGGTCACGGCAGAGCCAGTCATCTATCTCCGTCAAGCCAGCCCGAGAGTGCGTGTCTCATCTTGGCCTTGCCGAGAGTTGGCGATATGAAAGTTGCGGATGCCGGGCAAAAAACTGGCAGTAATGAACGGGAACGGGTTGATGGATAACAGACGATACTACGCGAACATGGGCGGCCTGCCGGGCCAGACGGAGCTTCTCTCCAGCAAGGCGGTGTTTACAACGGCCTATGCCGTCATTCCGCGCACCGTGATGACAGATATCGTCACAAGCCTGTTGCCGCACTGGAAAGATAGCCGCGCCTGGATCATCGCGCGGCCGATGACCGGCTTTTCAGAGACGTTTGCGCAATACATCGTGGAAGTAGCACCCGGCGGCGGCAGCACCAGGCCGGAACCGAATGCCAAGGCGCAGGCGGCCCTCTTCGTTGTTGACGGAGAGTTCACCATCACCCTCGACGGCACGCCGCATGCCCTGCGCGCTGGCTCCTTCGCCTATCTGCCGGCTGGAGCAAAGTGGACGGTCGAAAACACCTCAGTAGCACCGGCCAAGTTTCATTGGGTGCGCAAGGTCTTCCAGGCTGTTGAAGATATTGATTTGCCACCGGCCATCTTCTCCCACGAAAGCGATCAAGAGATCGCCCACATGCCCGATACGAACGGCGCCTGGGGCACGACGCGCTTCATTGATCCCTCCGACATTCGCTACGACATGCATCTCAACATCGTCACGTTTGAGCCAGGCGGCACCATTCCCTTCATGGAAACCCATGTGATGGAACACGGCCTCTACGTGCTGGAAGGCAAGGCCGTTTACCGCCTCAACACCGATTGGGTGGAAGTCGAAGCCGGCGATTTCATGTGGTTGCGCGCGTTTTGCCCGCAGGCCTGTTATGCCAGCGGCCCCAGCCGCTTCCGTTACCTTCTGTACAAGGACGTCAATCGCCACGTGGATCTCTGGTAAAGGTGATTGGCGCGCAAGCGCAATGGCCGCTGAATTGGTTTTGAAAGCAAGGGCCGGACGAATGCGAGCTGTCCGGCTCGTCGCTTGGCACCGTCAGGTGGGTGTTGCGACAGGTCTGCGGCCATGATCGTGCGGCAACTCCCGGGCTGGCCCCAACAAGCCACACTGGGCTTCTGGACAGTCACCCGGGACGAAGCGTCACTCGGGAGCGAAGACCTTCTCTGCTCCGGAGATCTTCAAAAGCACTTCCAGGCGTTCCGGTGGGAGAAGTGGCAATTGTGATTTGAGCACGTCAGCAAGCGGCGGGGGCAGATCCGAGAGCTGTTCAAAAGCGGTCCGCGTTGGGGCATAATTGAAAAGTGTGCGGATATCGGCCTCGACATGGTCGTGCGCCAGATCCAGTACGGCACTGGATACGCGCTTCCACTGCGTCATGCGCGCGGTGAGCGAGGCTATTTCCGAAGGCGCGTAGCTCTGCGAGTATCCGAGCAGCATGGCCTGCTCGGTTGCAGGACGCCCTAGAAACCATCGGGCAAAGGCCAGACGTGCCCAAAGAAAACCGTTGGTGGGCTGACATTGCAGGCCCTTGACCGAGACTTCATCGATTCGCCTCAGCTTTTCGAGCCAAGCCTCGCGATTTTCACGCGGGATAATCCTGTCCGCCTGCCAGGTTAACAGGTCGACAACAGCAGTAATGCCATCGTGGTCACACAACGCAACAATGGCATCAGCTCTGCTTAAAGCGTCATCGACAGCCGGCGCCGCCAATGGTTCCCCCGCATAGGCGAGCTTTCTCAGCTGCATGAGATCACGAAACTCCGCAGCGACCGGCAGAAACCGCATCTGCGAGAAATTGACGGCTATCAGAACCGCCAGCAATACGACGGCAATGACGGGCTCACGTTTCATGATCAACATAATAGGAACTGTAACGCGAGCTGTAATAGTCGGATGATCCGTATTCGCGGTAGAGCTTCAGCTTCTGGACGTCCACCTTGTTGAGAACGACGCCGAGCGTCCGTTCGGCAATCTGGCGTTCCGAAACCATCGTCTGCTGGACGACCTTGCGCGACACGACACCCCATTCGACGACCATGATAAAGCCGTCTATCCGTGCCGCAATGGAACGTGCATCCACCACAGGCGCGAGCGGAGGAAGGTCAAGCACGACATAATCATATTCCGCAGACACCCGGCTCAGCAACTGGTGCATCTGCGGAGATGCCAGCAGTTCCGACGAATGGGTAATCCGACGCTTGACCACGACAGGCAGAACATCCAATCCCGAGGCCGGATCATGCAGGAGGACGGACGTATAGGGCAAACCTTCCGTCAACACCTGGATCAGACCGGCCTGTGCATGCTGGCCAATTGCACGGGTGGTGCCGGGATTGCGCAGGTCCGTATCGATCAACAGGGTTCGGCCGCTTTTTGCAAGCACCTGCGCCAGATTAAGAGCGATGGTGGATTTGCCTTCGCCCGGAAGAGTGGAGACGACGCCGACGATCTTGCTCGCCTTGGCGATATTGAGATCAATGGCAATCTTGCAACTGCGCAGGGTCTCAGAAAAGGACGAGAGCGGATAATTCATCGCGAAGTTCGACACGCTGTTGCGGAAATGAACTTCCCGGTCAACGGGCGAAGCCGCCGCCGTGTCTGTTTTCTTGACGATTGCCGGCGTGGCTCCAAGATATTCCACTCCGAGAACATCTCTGATCTGGTCGCCTGTGCGGAAGAAGCGGTCACGAAATTCGCGGAATGCACCGATGCCGGCGCCGATCATCAAGCCGAAGAGAACTGAAATCGCGATGACCAATGGTTTGCGCGGGCTGCTGGGACCGCCAGGTCCAACCGCCTTTGAGATGATGCGCGCCTCGGTGACCGGGAAGGATTGCTGCTGCACGGCCTCCTGATAGCGTTGCAGGAAGGTCTGGTACAGGTTTTTGTAGGCTTCGGAAGAGCGCTCCAATTCGCGCAACTGGACCTGCGTCTCGCTGGCCGCAACACTGACGCTTGTAGCCTTGCGCACGCCCTCGGTGATGTTGCGCTCACGCGAGCGTGAAACTTCCAGTTCGCTCTGGTAGCTTTCCGCAATACGCTTCAACTCGTCAAACATCAGCCGGTTATATTCCGACATTTCCTGGCGCAGGCGAACGGCCTGCACATGATCTGGTCCAAGCCGCTTTGAGATTTCCGACTCAAGTTTAGATGCATTCAGAAATTTTTGACGAAGCGTATTGATGACGGAACTGTCGAGAGCATCGGTGACGATGGCGTCCGTCTGGCCGCTCGCCAATATTTCCTGAATGCGGTCATAACGGGCCTGCGCACGGGCTGTGTCGGCGCGGGCAACAATCAAGGCACTGTTCAGCTCAGTCAGTTGTTGGTCCGACACGAGCCCATTGCCAGCCGTTACCAGACCATTGGCGGCCCTGAATTTCTGAACGGCAAGATCCGATGCCAGCGATTGCTGCCGCAACTCTTCTATTCTGTCCTGAAGCCACTCACCGGCACGCCGGGTCGCCTCGTATTTGGCATCGAGCTTGTCGTTGATGTAAGCTTCGGCCACCGCGTTGGCAATGGTAGCGGCCAAGCCGGGTGACGGCGATGTATAGGCGATTTCCAGGACATAAGCCCTGCCAACACGTTGGATGGCCAAACCGCCCTTCAGGCGACCGAGCGCCGAACGCCGCCTGGCTTCGCTGGCATCAATAAGTTCGTTGTTTGATCTCGACGTGAGGCCTATGGATGACAACAGCGCTCTTATGCTGGAGGTCACGGTTCCGAGGACGGACCCGCCGGAAGACATGAATTCCGAATTGTCATAAAGCTTAAGATTATCGACTGTCGCCAGTCCGATCGTGTCGGACTTGAGAAGCTCGACTTGGCTTAGAACAGACGACTCGTCATCGAGAACGCCGCCGATCGTTGACAGCTGCTGCACAACCTCACTGTTGCCACGGTCGATGAGAACGCTGGTCGAGGCCGTGTACAGCGGAACGGCAGTCACGAGATAAGCGGTGCCGACGGCCATTGCTGCGATAACTGCTGCGGCGACAACAATCCATTGTCGCCGAGCGATCGCCATCAACTGGTCAATGTTGATTTCATGCGCAACCGGTTCACCCTGGCCTGCATCTTGGTTCGTGACAAAAACAGGGTGTTGGTTCACCGGGGCATCCTAATCCTAAGCAGTTTAATTATTAGCCGTTCGTTGTCGGGCTCACCGAAGTGCCGCCACCACCATTGTTCGTGCTTCCCGAAGATGTCCCCCCGGACGCACCCGCAAATGTCCCGGATCCGCTGCTCGTTGTGGAAGTCGTAGTTGTTGTCTGGCCACCACCACCTGTCGTCCCCTGCGCGTCACCGCCCCCCGCAGCGCCAACAACTCCCCCAAGGTCGCCGCCGGCTCCCACAACTCCAGCACCGGGTGCGGTTGCTGCAGTTTCAGCTGTTTGAGTTTCTGTCGTCGCATTGACCTGCGCGGCAGCGGACGCCAATTGCGTGCTGGACGCAACAGCCACCTGAATCTGGGCGGCTGCCACCTGATTTTGCGTAGCGGCCAACGTCGCTGCCGCAAGGTTCGACCCGACGACAAGCGCTGCGGCCTGCGCTGGGCTTGCCGTCAGTGCTGCAGCCTGTAGCGCCGTCAGCACCTCTGTCAGCTTTGCCTCCGCTGTTGCGGCCAGCAAAAGCGAGGCGACCAGAGCTGCAAGTTCCTCTTGTGGGGTCGTCAGGACGCTCTGCGGGTTTGCGAGAAACGCTGACAGCTGTTCGGCCGAAGCAGGTGTGATGGCCGGACTCTGGGATGCAGGAGTGGACTGCTCCGTTGTTGCTGGCGCCTGGCCTGCATTTGGGGTCTGAGCCGCTACCTGCCCAGCCATCAAGACAACCAGGCCGGAAACGATAAGCTGAGATTTTGTAAGCATAGTGCCCATGCGAGCGATCCTCTTCAAACGTTTCCAGCATACTGACGAACACTTGCATCAGCAGATCTGGCAGGCCGGTTTCGACCGGATGATGTTTTCGTTTCAGTCGAAACCAAATGACCCGGTCACTGGTTGCGGATTGTGTCTCGTGTATCGGCGATGTTGCTGACCGAGGATGTTGCGGAGTTCACGATTGTTAGGAACTTCGTCAGTTCAACGGCATCGGATGTGGATACGTATATCACATCTTTATTCAGCATCGGAAATTTCTGAACTGCAAAAAATCCGGACGGATCCCTGAGGTTAGCCCGGAAAATTACGGGCACATTGTCAGCCTTGAAATGAGCGGTGTCGACGCCGAGTTTTGACAGGAAGCTCTTATTGACCGTGCGGTACAAAAGAACTCCCTGCGGTTCTGCCTTGTCGTCCAGCAACCCGCCTGCCTTGGCCAGCGCATCGCCGAGCATAAGATCTGAATCCTCGAAGTCGAAACTGCCGCTCTGACCGGTCACGCCGAAGGCCAGAAAGGTTCTTCTCTCACGCCGAACAATCACGGTATCTTCAGGCTGGACATAGATATTCTCGACGGAACTCCGCGCCAGGGTATTGTATGCGACGGTTGCCTGTTTTCCACGACGCTGGAGCGTGATCGACGTTTCAGCTGCAGGCGCGCTGAGGCCGCCAGCTTCCGATATCACGTCAAGGACCCGCTCGCCGGCCGGGCTCAGCGTTATCTTCTTCGGCGAAGTCACGTCACCCAGAACCGAAGCTTCCATAGAGCGGCTTTCGCTCACGGAGACAACAACTTGCGGCTCAATGGCACGATTGGCCAGACGGCTGGCAATTTCGATCTGGAGGTCGTTGACCGGTTTTCCGGCAGCGCGAATGGTGCCAGCATAGGGAACGGACAGGTTGCCCTGCCGGTCGACCGTCTGGCTCGGGAGGGTAATGTAGTTGCCAGGCCTTGCGCCGGCATCGGCCGGAATGAACAAGCCACCGGCCTGCGCTTCAAAGACCGACACCTGAACGACGTCGCCTACGCCCAGGACAATATCCGGGATACCGTCGCGCGTTGCACCAAAGCTGCCACGCAGACTACCCTCGTCGGTCGTTGAAATATGACTGAGGACCGCACTGTTGATGTCGACGAGGGCATAATCTATGCCGACCTTCTGGTCGCCGGTGCCCACCGTTACCGAAGCGTTGGTGCCAACCACACGCTGGTCCGGCCCCGACCGGGGCAGCGACGTGCAGCTTGCAAGCAAACCCGCCATTGCAATCGATAAAATACGATTTGCCATCATCCCCATTATTTCCCACCGCGTCATTGAGAGGTTGTTTATACTAAATATCGGATATTCCGGCTGCGCCAGAATTTTTTATTGCAGCGCACTATTTTAAAGAAAACTTGAATACGGGTGTAGCAGATAAACAACAAAATTTGGTTAATTTTTCACTTTCACCGTCGTTCTGCGACCATAGCTCACGGCGATCGAAAGTCCTATAAACAAAACCCACCATACTGAAAAGCCCGGTATCTGCATCGAAAAATCCGTGGCTGAGTGTATCAATACAATAATAGTCGCGGATGCTGCGCCGACAACTATAAGCCGCTTGCTGCGCCGGCGGTTGATTCCAGTCCAGAATGAAAAGGCTATCGTCGCCAAGAAAACCGCCGCCAGAAAAACAAACGGCAACCCTAGGGCCAGAATCCCGTCCAGATAGAAATTATGGGCCATCGGCCAATAACCCACAAGACCGCAGGCGGCATCCCGATAGGCCGGAAAGACTGCCGGAAATGCGCCGCTGCCGATGCCAACCAGGGCATGGTCCCGGATCGCCGACAATATTCCGGGCATGACGCAAAGGCGCCCGTCTTCCAGCCCCTGCACTTGCGCTCTTAACAGAACTCGGCCGGCGAAAAAGCCGATGACCAGAACCGATAAGGCGGCAAGAGCCGCCGCTTGAAGGACGCGCCGCCAGGAGGCTGGCGCGCGAACCATCGGGAGCGTGCCACCGGAAGGCATCTGGAATCGAAAGTAGGCGCCGGCGCCGATCTGGCATAGGAGTGCCAGCGCTGTCGCCAGGACCCCCCCACGTGATTGTGTCAGCACGAGAGCCGAAAGCGTGATGAGTGCGAGCAGAAGCCACAGGGCCGCATTGAGCGGTGTCCATCCGTCGCGCCGATAAAAGACGTCACTGCCGGGTATCAGACGGACCTTTATGCCCCTGAAACGGGAAATCATTGCGACAAGTGTCACGCCGTAGAAGGTGGCGGCCGTGTTGCGGTTGACAAAGGGAGCGGTAAGGGAGCTCAGGTAGTACTGCTTTTCGGCAAGCATCAGTGAGGTGGGAAATGCGACGAACTGGAGCAGTGAGAAGGCCGCCATCAAGCCGCCCGCCGCACAAAAAACCGTCAGGGCACGGTCGATTTCTCCCTCTTGCCGAAATAGCAGCAGGACAGACAACAACGCCATAGCCGGCAGGCTGATCGGGCCGAGGGACCAAAGTGTATCGGCGGGCGCGGGCGATATCGAGTGCGATGCCGCAATTCCGGCCTCATGGAGAACCCGCCATGCGGCATTGCCGGGGATCGCTGAGGGGAGCGGCATCGACTGTATTAATGTCCAGACCACCACAAATGCCCAGATCGAAAGAACGATCAGAAAGAACGTACGGGTGGGTGCGGCAATGCCAAGAGTGAAATAGGCAATCACGAGGCAGAGCGACATCAGCATTGTGCTGATGGTCAAGGCTTCCGGATAAACGGCTCCATGCGACAGATAAATGGTGCAGAGCGACGATAGAAACAATCCAATGGAAAGGTTCCGCAACCAGCGGACCACGATGCTGTATTCGGTGCTCTCGTCCGAGGGCGTTGTACGTTTCTTCGGAAGATTTCCATTCTTCTGCATCGCCAATGCTCTCTTCAACCTGCCACTGGCCTGCCTGTGCAGAATATGAGTGAACGCGATAGTGCTGCTAGCATAATTAGCACTGCATCAAAACAAAAAATGCTGCTTTTCAGCCACTTTTCGGCCGCCAAGCGGCGCAGCACCACAAAAATGCGTCACTTCTAAAATTTGAACTTTCCACTTAAGCGCCCATCATTTTTCCCCGCCTAGAACTGAGGCACGAGATGCAGACGGAGGTTTGCGTCGATGTGCAACGAGGTCGGGCGATGAAGAAGCTTATGCTGGCAGCCTTTGCTGCCGTTATCTTTGCGGGAAACGTGTCTCCCTCTTTGGCTGTCGGCCCCGCCGGATTGGCTGCTCCCGCGCCCAAAGGATCCCTGCGCATCACCGCGACAAAACCAACGCTTGCTCCCTATGCATTTGTCAGCTTCTGCGTCGCGCATGGTGAAGAATGTCGGAATGACAATCGCGCCGATACTTTGGTGCTGACTCCCTTGCTGCTCCGCGAGCTGAGGCAGGTTAACTTCCAGGTCAACCGTGACATCAAGCCAGAAAATGACGTTGCTGGACACGACGAGTGGAACATCAATGTCAAGAGAGGTGACTGTGAGGATTACGTGCTCACCAAGCGCAGCAGGCTGGTGAAGCTGGGATGGCCAGCGAACAAGCTGCGCGTTGCCGTGACCGTGACACCCAACAACAATGGTCATGCGGTACTGGTTGTCAGCACCGATAGCGGTGATCTTGTGCTCGATAATCGCAACAACGACATTCGCAACTGGCGCGACACCGACCTCCGCTGGCTGAAAATCCAGTCGGATGGCAATCCCCTCTTCTGGAATGACCTTTCCAACAACGGTTGAGCGGCATAGAGGGCCATGCCCCTTTCGCCGGGGTTGCGGCGTCACGAAGCGAATTCGGTCAGGATCCGTCGCAGGCTCAAGCCTGTCGGAAACGTGTCGGTCGTGGGCATCGAACGACAGGCAAGCTTGATCTGATAGAGATAGTCGGGTTTTTCGCAGATGATGAAGGTTTGACTTGACCATCGGCCAATGCTGATACACCTGAAGAACACCCGTGGTGTTTCCGATTGAATGTCTGTTTGATATGTCCGATGGCAGCAGCCAAGAAGCTTCGGTCCTTCCGCCGCGGCCGCCCAAGCGCCGTGGCCTCGCTATCTGGTTGAGCCTGGTGATCAGCGTCACAGTTGCTGTCGTTCTGCTTGCCAATGATGGACGAAATCTCAAAATTGTGATGCATCGTCTTGGGATCGATCAGTCGACAAGAACAGCCTATCTTCCGAAGGAGGATCTGCCGCATACGGGAGTGAGTTCATCAAAATTATGGCCATTTCGCCTGCCGGTCGGATCGGTTCACGATGCGATCATGCCGTTTCGATTGCCGGATCGAAGATGTCTCGATCTTGCTGTTGCAGATCAGGATCCGCCGCAATTTACCACGGAAAGTGGCGGCACATGGCAATGCGTCATGTTCTGGACGGCGTCTGGGGAGGTCGAAGCCCCCTCGATATTCCTCCAGATCCGCGGCAATGCGTATGGAGATGTCGTTGCGTGGCGCGCCAAGTTCAGCAAGTCGGGGTCGGACGGCACCGAAATTGCCAGCCAGGGCTTGCAGATGTTACGGAAGGCGCTGCAACCCCTTGGGTTGGGTGAGGAAATTTTCGCCGCTCTCGACACGAAAATAAAAGACTGGCAGCCATTCTATTACTTCATGGGAACCCAGAGGCTGAGCTTTCGCCCCGAATTCAGCGATCCCAGCCGCTTTAATCTGCTGGCCCAGAGCGGCGGGCTTCGGGCCTATGTGCCGCCGCCAATTTCGGCCCTCCGGTTTCGATCAGGTAGTCATGTCGAGAAATCCGGGCGGCTCGGACAAGGGCAATGATGAGCAGCAGGCGATGAAAATGACGTGTTTCAGGTTGAGCAATGGTTGCCGTTCGCTCGCTTCTCTGGTTTCAATCGCCTCAGAAGCGCGAAAGCGTGAGATGGCTGCCTAAGAATTGCCAAAGTTAATGGTGGTTCTGCTAAAGTAGGCGGCAATGGACCTCAAGGGCAGGTCTGACTTGGGATGGGATAGCAGGTGACGTTTGAATTTCGTTCGTAAAATGGTGGATTGGCTGAACGCGCGTGGAGACGTTGCGGGGCCCGTCAGTTCTCGTTCGCGGATCGATCTCGGTCACAGGTCTCCAGGCTACGCGGTCTACGCTATTGGAGATGTACACGGTTGCCTGAAGGAACTACTGGATGCAGAGGCGCGGATCGCCGCCGATATGGCCTCCAGCAACCTGCCGGGCCTTGTCGTTTTGCTGGGGGATTATGTCGACCGCGGACCGGACTCGTCTGCGGTTCTCGCCCATCTGGCAAAACCGAGCGCACGTGGCCTGCGCCGGCTGGCCCTGTGCGGCAATCATGACGAGATGTTCCTGAAATTCATCGAGGATCCACGGTCCGTGCCGACCTGGCTGGAGTTCGGCGGACGCGAAACATTGATGTCCTATGGGATCGATATCGAACATCTCCAGAAGCGCGACAGGATCGACATGGTGGCACTGAAGCGGCTTCTGGATGAATCCGTTCCGGCCTTTCATGTCGATTTCCTGCGCAACATGCCCACCACGCTTCGGCTTGGGGACCATCTGTTCGTTCACGCGGGGATAAGGCCTGGTCTTGCCCTTGAGGAGCAGAGCGATGAGGATCTTCTGTGGATCCGCGAACCGTTTATCTCACGGGGGCCGGAGCAGCCGCTGATCGTCGTACACGGTCACACGCCGGTCATGGAGCCGGAATTCGGCATTGGCCGTATCGGGATCGACACCTGTGCCTACGCAACGGGCCGGCTGTCGGTTCTAAAGCTGTTTCAGGGCGAAACGAGCCTGATCGAATAACCAATTGCTTGAGCTGCCGGCGCTCCTTTGCGCCCTGGCGGCGATCTTGGTTTTGGCCGGTGCAGCGCCGTGTTTGAAAGACCACGGCGCTGCGACCAAATCAATCGGCCTTGCCGACGCCGTGGTAGGTGAAGCCGTGGGCTTCCACTTCGGGCGCGCGGTAGACATTACGCAAGTCGACGAAAACAGGTGTGTCCATGGTCGATTTCAGTCGTGCCAGATCCAGCGCACGGAACTCGTTCCATTCCGTCACCAGCACCAGGGCAGACGCACCCTCGGCTGCCTGGTAAGGTCCCGATGCAAAGTCGATGTTGAGCAACTGGCGAGCGTTTGCAATGCCCTCCGGATCATAGCCGGAAACGATAGCGCCGGAATCCTGCAATGTCTGGGCAATGGCAATGGCGGGGCTGTCGCGCATGTCATCCGTGTTCGGCTTGAACGTCAGGCCGAGCAGCGCAATCTTCTTGCCACGGACGTCGCCGCCGAGGGCATTGATCACGCGGCGTCCCATGGCGCGCTTGCGATTGTCGTTGATGGCAATTGTCGTTTCGATCAGACGAACGGGGCTGTCATGGTCCTGCGCCGTCTTGACCAGTGCCAGAGTGTCCTTGGGGAAGCAGGAGCCGCCGTAGCCCGGCCCCGCATGAAGGAACTTTGCGCCGATACGCCCATCAAGGCCGATGCCGCGCGACACGTCCTGCACATCCGCGCCAACCTTTTCGCAAAGATCAGCCACTTCGTTGATGAAGGTAATCTTCATGGCGAGGAACGCGTTTGCCGCATACTTGATCAGTTCGGATGTGCGGCGGCCGGTAAAGACCAGCGGCGACTGATTGAGGTAAAGCGGCCGGTAGACTTCCGTCATCACGCCACGGGCTCGCTCGTCGGACAGGCCGATGACGATGCGGTCGGGACGCTTGAAGTCGTCGATGGCGGCACCTTCCCGCAGGAATTCCGGGTTGGAGACGACGGCAAAATCAGCGGCTGGGTTGGTCTCGCGAATGATCCGCTCGACCTCGTCTCCCGTGCCCACAGGCACGGTCGACTTGGTGACCACGACGGTGAAGCCCTTGATGGACTGGGCAATTTCCGCGGCCGCCGCATAGACGTAGCTCAGATCGGCATGGCCGTCGCCGCGTCTCGAAGGGGTGCCCACGGCGATGAACACCACATCCGCCGCTTCGACCGCCGGGCCGAGATCCGTCGTAAACGACAGGCGGCCAGAGGAGGCGTTGTTGCCCACCAGCAGATCGAGGCCCGGCTCATAGATCGGCATCACGCCCTTGTTCAGCGCGGTGATCTTTTCCTCGGCCTTGTCGACGCAAACGACCTCGTGGCCGAAATCGGCAAAACACGCGCCCGATACCAGGCCGACATAGCCTGAACCAACCATGACTATTCGCATATACTATTCCTCATCAAGACGGATTTCCCGGAATTGTCTCGGTCGTCCTACAACGCCGGCAGCAGCAATTCAGGGTCGATTGAAAGTGGTTCCGATACAATCTTCGTCAAACTGCCGAGCCGGAGGCTTAGGCCTTGTCGCGTCCGAATTCGTCCTCGATGCGCACAATATCATCCTCGCCGAGATAAGATCCACTCTGTACTTCCACCATTTCCAGCAGGATCTTGCCGGGATTGTGCAGCCGATGCAGTTCGCCTTGCGGAATGTAGATGGACTCGTTCTCGCGCAGGAGTTTGACTTCGTTGCCGACAGTGACTTCAGCAACACCCTTGACGCAGACCCAGTGTTCGGCGCGGTGGTGGTGGCGCTGCAGCGACAGCTTCTTGCCCGGCAGGACGAACAACCGCTTGACCTGGAAGCGTTCTCCGTTGAGCAGCGACGTATAGCCACCCCAAGGGCGATAGGATGTCGGATGCGTTTCCGTCAATGCGGATGTCGCGGCAGCTGCTGCCAGTTGCTTTACCAGCTTGCCGACCTCCTGGCTGTCTTCCAGCCTGCCGACATAGACGGCATCTTCGCTGGCAATGACTGCGACATCCTTCAGGCCCTGTACGGCGAGATGGCTGGAGCGCGAGATGATCAACGAATTTTCGGTGTTGATCACGGTTGCATTGCCCAGCACGACATTGCCGCCGGCATCCTTTTCGCCCAGTTTCCACACGGCATCCCAGCTTCCAAGGTCCGACCATGCGAACTTCGAGGGAACGACAGCAGCGTTCGCTGTCTTCTCCATCACGGCATAATCGATCGAAATATCCGGGCTTGCCGAAAAACTTTTGGGGTCGAGGCGGATGAAATCCAGGTCGCGATGGGCATTTTCGACGGCGGCAAGGGCTGCTTCCGCAACCTTCGGGGCAAATTGCTGGAGTTCGCCAAGCAGGAGATCAACCCGGCACATGAAGATACCGGAATTCCAGTAAAATCCGCCCGCGGCAAGCATTTCCTCGGCGCGTTCAAACGCCGGCTTCTCAACGAAGCGCTTGACGGCACGAGCGCCCGTTTCCAGGGTTTCGCCTGCCTCGATATAACCATATCCGGTTGCAGGCTCCGTCGGCGTAATACCGAACGTCACAACCTTGCCCGAAAGTGCTGTCCGGTGTGCAAGCCGGATGGCATCCAGATAGTCCGCGCCTGCGTCGATTTCGTGGTCGGATGCGAGCAGTTGCAGGACGGCCTCCGGGCCGAACCGCTCGCCGAGGAAGGCGCAAGCCGCAGCGATCGCCGGCGCGGTGTTGCGCGCCACCGGTTCCAGAAGGATGCCCGACAGTTCCAGCCCCGCTTCGCGTGCCTGCTCCGCCACCAGAAAACGAAAGTCCTGGTTGGTGATGACAACAGGCGCTTCATAGATGTCGCGGTCTGCCACCCGCTCCAGCGTCAACTGGAAAAGCGTCTTGTCGCCGGTCACCTTGATGAATTGTTTGGGCGCACTTGAGCGTGACAGGGGCCACAACCGCGTTCCCTTTCCGCCAGCCATGATGACGGGAATGATTTTCTGGCTCATGTCGATCTCCGGCAATGATATGTCGATCTGACCCGGCCGGACGGCCTGATCTGGAGCTGCGGCGAAGTTGGCTTATTGCCGCAGCCGCCGCAAGCCCTGAACGGCGACACCGTAAACATAATCCGGTGTCGGACAGCCCCGCTGCGCCGTCAAGAACTGCAACCCAAGGGGCAAGTATCACAGCACTTGTGAACAATTCTGTCAGTGTGTGATGAAAGATGTTGCGCCGCAAAGCAAGGGCGCTCTGGCGCCAGGTCTCGTCAGAAACCTTGGCCGCCGGTCAATTCTGAGCGGATGGTGCCGATAATGATTTTCAGGTCGAGCCATATGGAAAAGTTTTCGACATAATAGAGGTCGCAGGCAATCCGGGCACGTGCCTTGGAGGGGCGATCGGTTGGTCCGCGCAGGCCCCGCATCTGTGCAAGACCGGTAATGCCGGGCTTCAGAAGATGGCGGCGATGGTATTGCCGCACCAGGTCCTCGTAAGGCACGCCTGCCGCCAGCATGCCGATGGCATGGCAACGGGGGCCGACCAGCGACATTTCGCCCCTCAGCACGTTCAGCAATTGCGGAAGCTCATCGATATTGGTGCGGCGAATGATGCGGCCCATACGGGTGATGCGCGGATCGTCCTTCACCGTCTGGTTCACGCCGCTCGGATCGCAGCGGTCCGTATACATCGAGCGGAACTTGTAAACCCGGATCGGCTTGCAACCCTGACCCCAACGCGCCTGCTTGAAGAGGACCGGGCCCTTGCTTTCCAGGCGGATGATCAGCGCTACCAGCAGCAGCAATGGTGCCAGCACGATGAGCGCGGCGAGAGAGGCTGCAATATCAAGGCATCTCTTCAAGGACAGATGGAGAGCCTTGCTGGCCGGAGACCTGTTTTCAAATCTGCCTTGCGCAGACACATCGCCTGGATAAGACCACAGCGAAGCCACATGATCAAAAGCCACAAGAGTTTCTTCCTTGTGCATATCAGTCGCCGCCACGGAAACCACCCCACTCAATATTGAAAAGCAAATAAACAGCTGAATTCAATACTTCATATTCCGGATCATAATCAGTGTCACCTATTAATTTAATGGATCGTAAAACATATTTCAAAGCAAATCGAAATGTGTGGCGAATCCGGTACAGGGCATTTGCAGAAGAGGCGCAGTTGAAGAAATGCTGAAATGTGTATTGGTCGCCTCGAAAAATCATGACGTATGTGAGCTGGCGGTGCGGTGGCCGGCGCCAGCATTCGCGCGGGCGTGATGAGCACTGTCTGTCCGCTTGGTAGCCCTTGTGGGGGTGGTGGCTGATGCCGTGATAGCGTCCTTGAGGTCGTGCGACGGGCAGATGTAACACTCATGAGGTCCTTGCGGCCCTCTTTTTGCCATGCGGTGGGATCAATCGTGGAACACATGCGTTTAAGCGTCATGTGTCGTCGGGTGGCAAGGCTGCCCGGAGGCCAAGAACAAGATGATTGGAGTACAGGGATGAATAAGAGTGTTGCTGCGGCTTTGGCTGCCGTTACCGTATTGCAGGGTGCAGGTGCTGCGCTGGCGGCGGATGCCGTCCGACATCAGGACCGTGTGCCGGAATATTCCGAAGGTGAGCGCGGCGGTGTGCGGATCGGTTATCTCGATTGCGCCATCGAAGGCGGCGTCGGTTACGTCATCGGGTCTGCCAAGGCTGCGACCTGCGCCTTTACCTCGACAATGGGCGGTGAACCTGTCGAGCAGTATACTGGCACGATCCGCAAGATGGGTGTCGATCTCGGCTTCACCACCAAGAGCCGCCTGATCTGGGCTGTCTTTGCGCCGACTGCCGGTTATCATCCGGGCTCGCTTGCCGGCCTCTACCAGGGCATTACGGCGGAGGCGACCGTAGTGGCAGGCGTTGGTGCCAACATTCTCGTTGGTGGCACCTCGGGCTCGATCCATCTTCAGACGGTCAGCGTGACCGGACAGCTCGGCCTCAATATCGCGGCAACCGGTACCTCGGTTACCCTGACGCCTGCGTCCTGATCGGCGCCTGAACTATACATCTCTATAATGACGACGGCAGGCAGATCATTTGCCTGCCGTTTTTCTTGCTCTGCTTTCCGCGGTGCGCCGTGATCCAAGGGGGTGCCGGGTCGTATCAGGTGCGGCTTTCGCGCTTACACCAGTTTGCGGCGGGCTCAATGCCGCCGAGCGGGAAGACATGGATGCGCTCGATGAGGCTTCCAGGATTGTCGCGCTTGTATCGTTCCAGTGCTGCCACCAGTTCGGTCGGTTCATAGGGAACGAGCAGGCGGGTCACGTCCATGGCGCGCTTCTGCAGGATTTTCAGCGAGGGGCCGACGCCGCAGGAGATGGCGTATTTGATCAGGGTCTGGATTTTTGCCGGCCCTGCAATCCCGACATGGATCGGCAGCGTCACGCCGAGCGCTGCAATGCGTTCCGCCCAGGCCGTCACGCCTGCGGCATCAAAGGCAAACTGGGTGGTAATCGCCATGCGGGCATCGGTGCGGTTGGCGTACTCCTGCTTGGTTGCGAGCGCCCGGTCGATGACAGTGGTGGAGCCGTCGCGGTCGATGTCGCGGTTGCCCTCCGGGTGGCCGGCCACGTGCAGGTCGGTAAAGCCCATGGCGTCGAACAGGCCGGTCTCGATCAGGTCGAGCGAGCTTTCAAAACTGCCGCGCGGGCTTGAATTTCCGCCGGCCAGAAGCAGCGCCTGGCGCACATCTGCCTCGCTGCGATAGCGGTTGAGCAGATCCTCAAGGGCGGCCCGGCTTTCGATGGAGCGTGCCGGGATATGCGGCATCACGGGAAAACCCTCGCGGTGAAGCCGTCTTGCGGTCGCCACCATGTCATCCACCGGCGTGCCCTCGATATGGGCGATGTAGACGCGGGTACGCTCTGGCAGAAGCGTCCTGAAATCGGCGATTTTTGCCGCCGTGCGCGGCATGACCTCGATTGACCATTGGTCGAGGAGGCGCGGTGAACGGGCAGCACTTTCCTCCGTGGCCCGGTCCTGCTGGTTGATGCGCATATCCATCCTCATCCTCCATAACTCCCGGAGATAAATGTATACATGAAATTACGGGGTCGTAAATCAAGATTCAGTTTAGGCCGATAAAAACCGGCGTTTCGGCGTTTTTGAACGTCAGGAAAGACGATTTCCGCGGCTGCATGGAAATCCATGTATTCATAACTTGCGGTCCTTGCCGGCTTCTGGCAGTCTTGACGTTGAAGGGCAGGGTGCCGCGGCACCTTCCTTGCAATCGCGCCCGCGTTTTTTAACGTGAGGGTGCGGTGCATGCATAGTGTCTTGGGAGGGACGGTTATGAATGCAGTTTTCGGACAGGCGCTGTTTTTGCGCGCGGTGTCGCGACAGGTCGGGGGAGGGCGCCGGTCATGAGCGAACCCTGTTTTGATGTCGCGCATCTCGGTCATGTCGAGCTTTATACCGACCGTTTCGAGGAAAGCCTCGCCTTTTTCACGCGGGTTTATGGTCTGACGGCGACATTTTCCGATGAGGACACCGCCTATCTCAGGGCGTTCGACGATTACGAGTTTCACACGCTGAAGCTCACCCGCCACCACACGACGGGCATCGGCCATGTCGCCTACCGCACCAGTTCGCAGGCAGCACTCGATCGGCGGGTCGCGGTCATCGAGGCCATGGGCTGCGGCATCGGATGGGTGGACGGTGATGAGGGCCATGGCCGCGCCTACCGTTTCCGCGATCCCGATGATCACATCTTTGAACTTTACTGGGAGACGCGCGTCTATGAGGCTCCGCCCACCGAAAAGCCGGCGCTGAAAAACATCGCCCAGCGTTATCATGGGCGTGGTGCTTCGCCGCGCCGGCTCGATCACCTGAACCTTCTGGCAAAGGATGTCAGCAAGATCCGCGATTTCATGGTGGAAGCGCTCGGCAGCCGGGTGACGGAACAGATCCTGCTCGACAATGGCCGGCTTGGCGGCTGCTGGTTCACGGTCAACAACAAGACCTATGACATCGCCTATTCGGAGGATCACACCGGCGCCACCGGCCGTTTTCACCACGTCACCTATGCGGTGGATCAGCGCGAGGATATCTTGCGCGCCGCCGACATCTTTCTCGAAAACGGCGTGCATATCGAAACGGGCCCACACAAACACGCCATCCAGGGCACGTTCTTTCTTTATGTCTGGGAGCCCGCCGGCAACCGGGTGGAGCTTGCCAATGCCGGGGCGCGCCTCATCCTGCGGCCGGACTGGCCGACCGTCACCTGGACGGAGACCGAGCGCAAGAAGGGCCAGGCCTGGGGCCTCAAGACCATCGAGACCTTTCACACCCACGGCACCCCGCCGGTTAGCCCTCAGCCAGCAGCAAAGGCGTGATGCCATGGCGCACAGCGCCGGGCGCAGGCTGTTTGACGGGATGAATTTTGCATGATGAGCGGTGGCATCCGCCGTTCCGGAGGAAAATTGATGAGCGATTACATCCTGACGCTGCGGTGTGACAATCGCAGTGGCATCGTGGCAGCCGTTGCGGCAAAACTTGCCGCGCATGGTGGTGATATCACCGAGGCGCACCAGTTCGATGATCCCGAAACCGGCATGTTCTTCATGCGCGTGGCCTTTCGCATGGAGGCCTCCCCTGATGCGGTGCGCACGGCCCTTCAGGCTGAAATTGCCGGTTTCGGGCTCGATATCACGCTGCGGCCGGCCGGTGAGAAGCGCAAGGTGCTGCTGATGGTCTCGAAATTCGACCATTGCCTGGGGGATCTTCTGTATCGCACGCGGATCGGCGAACTGGCGCTCGATCCGGTCGCCATCGTCGGCAACCATCCGCGCGAGGCGCTGAACCTCACCCTGCTCGGCACCATTCCTTATCACCACCTGCCGGTGACGAAGGAAAACAAGGCGCAGCAGGAGGCTGCCATCCGCCATCTGGTGGAAGAGACCGGTGCCGAACTGGTGGTTCTCGCGCGCTACATGCAGATCCTCTCGGACGAGTTTTCCGGCTTTCTGTCCGGCCGCTGCATCAATATCCACCACAGTTTCCTGCCGGGCTTCAAGGGCGCAAAACCGTATCATCAGGCACACACGCGCGGCGTCAAGATGATCGGCGCCACCGCCCATTATGTCACCGGTGATCTCGATGAGGGGCCGATCATCTGCCAGGATGTGGAGCCCGTCAGCCATGCCGATACGCCTGACGACCTGGTGCGAAAGGGCCGCGATATCGAGCGGCGCGTGCTGGCCCGCGCCGTCTCCTTCCATCTGGAGGATCGCGTGCTGATCAACAAGCACAAGACGGTGGTGTTTGCGAAATAGGCTGTAGCGCCTGCATCCCTGTATACAAGTAATGATGTGCAGCAGGGGCCCACGGCATCAGCCGTTGATTGTCATTCCTTTTTTGCGCGTGATATGGATACAGGAACGCAGGCGTGGCCTGTGAATGGGGCAGGGGCTGATCGTTGATGAAGCAGGTGGAAGCGGCAACACATGGCAGGCGCGCGGTGATCGAACTTCGCGAGCGGATCCTCAGCGGCGAGATCGCTGGTGGAACGCGCCTGTTCGAGGTGCCGCTTGCCGAGCTTCTGGAAATTTCCCGCACGCCGGTGCGCGAGGCTCTGTCGCGACTGGCCGAGGAAGGTCTGCTGGACCGGCTGCCGAGCGGCGGCTTTATCGTGCGCCGTTTCGGGCTGGCCGACGTGGTCGATTCGATCGAGGTGCGCGGCGTGATGGAGGGCATGGCAGCGCGGCTTGCTGCCGAACGCGGCGTGGAACCGGCCTTGCTTGCCGACATCAAGCAGACGCTGGCGCAACTGGACGGCTGTTTCGGCGACATGCCCGATGACGTGAATTTCGACGTATACGCGGATCTTAACGCCATCTTTCACCGGCAGATGGCCGGTCTCGCCGGTAGCGACGTCATTCGCCGCGAGGTGGAGCGGGCAAGTGCGCTACCCTTTGCCTCGCCCTCTGCCTTTCTGCCGGATCGTTCCAATATCGCAACCTTCCGCCGTTCGCTGCGCACCGCGCAGGATCAGCACCGGGCGCTGATCCGCGCCGTGGAGCAACGCGAGGGCAGCCGCGCCGAAGCTATCGCGCGCGAACATGCCCGCACTGCCCGCAACAATCTTGAATACATTTTGCATGAAGAGCCGCAGCTGTTCGACAAGGTGAAAGTGCTGGCGCTGGTGCAAAGCTAGGCCGTTTTCCACGCTGCCATGAATTCGGCGCTGATCCGGATTTTGAGCCGGTTGACGGCCGTCCGGGCCGTTTTTAGATGAAATACCCCGCCAGTGGCTTCAATGCACGCTCAGGCGCTGCCATTCGGCGCGTTTGAAACGATGCCTCCGCATAAAACCAAATCTTCCCACGCGGCGATTTTTGGGCTTGCAAAATTTCCTCACCCGTCGTTCTGTGTATACATAGATATCATCACCATGGGAGGAGACCCGGATATGGCATCGAGTTTGAGCAGCGTTCTCGAAGGTTCACGCAATGCGGTGGAGCTTTTGCGCAATTCCCGCACGGGCATGTATGTATACCCGGTGGTGACGCCGGAGTTTACCAACTGGCGCAGCGAACAGGCCGCCTGGCGCAATTCCGCCGTGCTGTTTGACCAGTCGCACCACATGGACGAGCTGATCGTCGAAGGGCCGGAGGCGGAAAAATTCCTCAGCCATCACGGCATCAACGCGTTTTCGAATTTCGGCCTCAACCGTGCCAAGCATTTCGTGCCGGTCACGCCGAACGGCCATGTCATCGGCGACCACATCATCTTTCGCGAGCGTGAGGACAAGTTCATCCTCGTCGGGCGCGCGCCGACCTCCAACTGGCTGATGTTCTGCGCCGCTTATGGCCAGTGGAACGTGCGCATCAAGCACGATCCGCGCTCGCCGTCGCGCCCCGAGGGCGAACGCGTGCTCCGCACCCATTACCGTTACCAGATCCAGGGGCCGGACGCGCCGAAGATCTTTGAAAAGATGAATGGCGGGCCGATCCCCGACATCAAGTTCTTCCATGTCGACTGGATCAATGTCGGCTCCAAGAAGGTGCAGGCGCTGCGCCACGGCATGTCCGGCGCGCCGGGGCTGGAAATCTGGGGGCCTTACGAAGACAAGAGCTATATCCTCTCCTGCATTCTGGACGCGGCCAAGGACGCCGGCGTCGATCTCGTGCGCTGCGGCAGCCGCGCCTATTCCACCAACACGCTGGAATCGGGATGGATCCCGTCACCGCTGCCGGGCATCTATACCGGCGACGGCATGCTGGCCGCCTATCGCGACTGGCTCGGCGCCGACAGCTATGAGGCCATGGGCTCGATCGGCGGCAGCTTCGTCTCCGACAATATCGAGGACTATTACGTCAACCCGTTCGAGCTGGGTTACGACTTCTACATCGGCTGGAAAAAGGAAGACTTTATCGGCAAGGCGGCGCTCGAAAAGATGAAGGGCGCCAACAACCGCAAGAAGGTCACCTTCGAGTGGAACGCCGAAGACGTGGTTGAGGTCATCGCGTCGGCCTTCCGTCCGGGTGAAGACCACTACAAGTGGATCGATTTCCCGCAACCGAACTATGCTTCCTCCAGCGCCGATCTCATCCTGCGCGACGGCAAGAAGGTGGGCATGTCGATGTTCAACGGTTATTCCTACAACGAGCGCAGCATGCTCTCGCTCGGCGTTGTCGATGCCGATGTGAAGGAAGGCGAGATCCTGACGCTGGTCTGGGGCGAACCCGATGGCGGCACCGCAAAAACGTCTGCCGAACCGCACAAGCAGGCCCATATCCGCGTGCGCGTTTCCCCCACCCCTTACGCCGCCCAGGCCCGCGAAAGCTACGCCGACAGCTGGCGCACCAAGCGCGCCGGCTAAGCGATCATCAAATACACCATCAACGAACGGCGCCCACGAGGCGCCGTTTTTGTGTGGGGTTGCGGGCAGGGGATTTGGGACGATAAAGCCGCGACGGCGGGAGCGCGAAAGGCGCAGACAAGATATGGCTTGAAGGTTCGGGAGAATGGACCGGAAAGCGGTGGACGCTACGTCTGTGCCGCGCCTTGGGCATCACTCAACAGGGCGGTCGCGCGGCCATACTTGCGACGTTGGGCCGGGCTCAGCGGCCGCCGAGGGGACAGCGGGAGGTTTCCCATCAAAAGCCCTTCTCCCTCATCACTGGCGCTTCCGACCCGGCAAACGCCACCCTCAGGGTGTCGTCCTGCCGGAAGGTGCGGGCGACCTGTCTCGTGTCGGCGTTGATGGCAACGGCGATCGCCAGCGTGACTGCAAAGGATAACAGCGACACCCGACGTTTATGGACGCCCGAGGCACGCTCCATCACCTGATCGAACCAGTCTCCCGAGAACCGTGCCCCCGCGTTTCTATCCGACGCGTGTATCGATCCAGGCGCGCGTCTGCTCAAGAACCTCGTCTGACAATTCAGGATCGTCGACAGCCCTTGCGAGGATGACTGCCCCCACCATCGCCGCCCAGCTTCCGATTGCTGCGCGGCGGTTGTCGGCAGCGTCTCTATCTGGGAGTGCATTCGCGATGCGATTGATCTGCGCGCGCAGACCTTGGGTCATGGCCGCTTGCGCAGCAGGGGTCTGGTGACGAATGGCGGCGGCAAGGCCTGCGGTTGGGCATCCATTGCCGGGATTATCCCGATGGCGCGGCGCGAGGTAGGATCCGACGAAATCGCTGAACGCGCCGTCTCCAAAGCTGTCTGTCGCAAGCGCCTGCGCCAGCGTCTGCGCCACCAGATCGTCCTTGGAGGTAAAGTGTCCGTAAAAGCCGCCATGGGTCATGCCGGCTGCCTTCATGACCTCCGCGACGCTGACGGCATCGAACCCCTTGTCCTTAAACAACCGGCCGGCGACGTCCAGGATCCGGCGTCTGTTTTCCGCCATTTGTTCTCGGCTGACCTTCATTTCAAAAATTCTCCGCAACACCCGTTGACATTTACATGATGGCCATCATATTTAAATCCAATCATGATGGTTGTCATGAATATAGGGTCAACGACAGAAAAGAGCAATCCAATGCGTGAAATTCCTGCAGTCCTGATCACCGGCGCCTCCACGGGCATTGGAGCCACCTATGCCGAGCGGTTTGCCGGACGTGGACACGACCTCGTTCTGGTCGCCCGAGACGTGGTGCGCATGGAAGCGCTTGCCAGCCGTCTGCGCCAGGAAACCGGCGTGACGATCGATATCCTGACGGCTGATCTCACCCAGGCGGCGGATCTCGCCAAGGTCGAGACCCGGCTGCGCGACGATGCGCGCATCGGCATTCTCGTCAACAATGCGGGAACGGCGATCGGTGGAGGTTTTGTCGACCAGAGCGTCGATGACATGACCCGGCTTATTGCGCTCAACGCGACAGCCCTTGTGCGGCTTTCCAGCGCCATTGCGCCCCGTCTTGCCCAGGCTGGGGATGGTGCGATCATCAATATCGGTTCGGTCGTCGGTCTGGCGCCAGAGTTCGGCATGACCGTCTACGGCGCGACGAAGGCTTTTGTGCTCTTTCTGTCGCAGGGGCTGGCACACGAGCTTGGACCCAAGGGCGTCTACATCCAGGCTGTACTTCCCGCCACGACCCGCACCGAGATCTGGGATCATGTCGGCGCAGACGTCAACGCCATGAGCCATGTGATGGAAGTGGGCGATCTGGTGGATGCCGCCCTCGTTGGCTTCGACCGTCGCGAGCCGGTCACCATCCCGCCGCTGCACGATGGCGGCCAGTGGGACGCTTTTGATGGCGCCCGCAAGGCCATGCTCGGAAACCTCGTCAACGCGCTTCCCGCCGAACGCTATCGCACGCCCGCCTGAGCTTCCCGCAGTCGGTGAGCGAACGCCGCCGTAAAGCAGACATCACAGGGATATCATGACCAACAATACGCTTTTCGAACCCACCGCCCTCGGCGCCATTCCTCTTGCAAACCGGATCGTCATGGCGCCGCTGACGCGCAACCGCGCCGGTGCGGGTTTCGTGCCGGGCGCGCTGACTGCGGAATATTATGCCCAGCGGGCTTCAGCCGGACTGATCATTTCCGAGGCGACCCAGATTTCGCAGGAGGGGCAGGGCTATCAGGATACGCCCGGCATCTATACGCAGGCGCAGATCGAGGGCTGGAAAAAGGTCACGGCCGCCGTGCATGAAAAGGGCGGACGCATCGTTCTGCAGCTCTGGCATGTCGGCCGCATCAGCCATGTTGATCTGCAGTCCAACGGCGGTCAGCCGGTGGCGCCCTCGGCCATTCGCGCCGAGACCAAGACCTTTGTCAACAATGCCTTCGTTGATGTGTCCGAGCCTCGCGCCCTGGAGATCGATGAACTCGCAGGCATCGTCAACGACTTCCGCCAGGCTGCCGCCAATGCCATCGCGGCCGGTTTCGATGGGGTGGAAGTTCACGGCGCCAACGGCTATCTGCTCGAGCAGTTCGCCAAGGACGGCGCCAATGTGCGCACCGACGCCTATGGCGGCTCCGTGGAAAACCGCGCCCGTCTGATGCTTGAGGTCGCCGCTGCGGTGGCCGAGGAGATTGGGCCTCAGCGCACCGGGGTCCGGATCTCGCCGGTCTCTCCCGCCAACGGCATCACTTGCAGCGATCCCCAGGCGCAGTACGACTATATCGTCGATCAGCTCGAGGCGCTCGGCATCGCCTATATCCACGTTGTCGAAGGCGCGACCGGCGGCCCGCGCGACGTGGCCCCCTTCGACTACGCATCGCTGCGCCGCCGTTTCACCAGGACCTATATCGCCAACAATGGCTATGACCTCGGCCTCGCAACATCGCATCTGGCCGATGGCAAGGCGGATCTGATCGCCTTTGGACGCCCGTTCATCGCCAATCCGGATCTCGTGGAACGGCTGCAAACCGGTGTGCCGCTGGCTGAGATCAATCCGGCGAGGCTCTATGGCGGTGGGGCGGCGGGCTATACCGATTATCCCCGCGCCACCGAAGCTCCCGGCCGTTGAGTTCTCAGGGGCTGCACCTCGGTGCGGCCCCCGTGATGCCGATCCTCATCAATCCCTGACAATTTCATAGGCTGCGCTGCCCGATGCCGCGCGCCACATCGAGAAAAAAGCTATGGCGACCCTTGCACCAAAAGGACAGAAGACCGCTTTCGTGACCGGCGCCTCCAGCGGCATCGGCAAGGCGGCGGCATTGGCGCTCAGCCGGGCGGGTTACCGGGTGATCGGCACCAGCCGCAAGGCGGCACCCGGAGAAGTCCGCGACGGCATTCGGATGATCGCCTGTGACGTCACCTCGGATGCCTCCGTTTCTGCTGCTGTGGCGCTTGCCCATGCCGAGCTTGGCCGCATCGACCTCCTGGTCAACAATGCCGGTTATGCCATCTCCGGGGCTGCGGAGGAAAGTTCCATCGAGCAGGTCCGTGCGCTGCTGGATACCAACTACCTGGGCGTTGTCCGGGTGACGAACGAGATCCTCCCGATCATGCGCCGGCACGGCAATGGACGGATTTTGAACATAGGATCGGTCGTCGGGCTGATCCCCGGTCCGTTTGGTGCCCATTATACGGCGAGCAAGCACGCGATCGAAGGTTATTCCGAATCCCTGGATCATGAAGTCCGCCCGTTCGGCATCCGCGTCGCCGTGATTGAGCCCTGGGCCACCCGGACCTCCATCGAATCCAACTCACCGAAGGCCGACCGTCCCGTCGCCGCCTATGGCCAGACTTTCGCAAGATATCAGGCAGCGTTTGCGGCAGCCATGGCGACTGGTGACACGGCGGATGATGTCGCTGCGACCATTCTGGCGGCAGCACAGGCGAAGAAACCGCGGCTGCGTTATCCCTCGGGCAAAGAGGCCCGGCAGACCGCGTTTGCAAGGCGGTTCCTGCCACGCGCCCTGTTTGATCGCATCCTGCGCAAGCAGTTCAACATTGCCTGAGATTTGATGATCTTTGACAACGCCGGCCATGGCGGGATCTTCCAATATCATTCCGGGTTCGTGCCGAAAGCCCTGGCTTTCCTGACTGCCTGAACTGACAATCACTTCACACCGGAGAAAGCCCGTGAAAGCCTTCGTCGTTGACAAATACAAGAGACAAGGCCCGCTGCGTCTGGCCGACATGCCGGATCCGAAGATCGGTGCCAATGATGTGCTGGTTCGCGTCGAGGCCACCGCGATCAACCTTCTCGATTCCAAGGTGCGCGATGGCGAATTCAAGCTGTTCCTGCCCTATCGCGCGCCCTTCATTCTCGGTCACGATCTGGCTGGAACGGTCCTCCGCGTCGGCGCGAATGTCCGGGCTTTCAAGACCGGCGACGAGGTGTTCGCGCGTCCGCGTGATCAGCGGGTCGGCACATTTGCAGAAATGATTGCAGTTGATGCCGCAGATCTCGCGCTGAAACCGAAAAGCCTCTCCATGGAACAGGCAGCCTCGATCCCGCTGGTCGGACTGACCGCCTGGCAGGCGCTCGTCGACGTGGGCAAGGTCAGGCCTGGTCAGAAGGTATTCATCCAGGCCGGTTCCGGCGGTGTCGGCACCTTTGCCATACAGCTCGCCAAACATCTCGGCGCCACTGTGGCCACCACCACCAGTGCTGCGAATGTCGAGCTGGTCAAAAGCCTCGGCGCGGATGTGGTGATCGACTACAGGACGCAGGACTTCGAGCAGGTGCTGTCCGGCTACGACCTGGTGCTGAACAGCCAGGATGCCAAGACGCTGGCAAAATCGCTAAACGTGCTGAAACCGGGCGGCAAGCTGATCTCGATCTCCGGTCCGCCGGATGTTTCCTTTGCCAAGTCGCTGAAACTGAACTTGTTCCTGCGCTTCGTCATGAGAATGCTCAGCCGGAGCATTCTGAAGAAGGCAAAGGCCCGGGGCGTCGACTACGCCTTCCTCTTCATGCGCGCGGACGGTCAGCAATTGGGCGAGATCGCCAATCTCATCGACGCCGGTATAATTCGTCCGGTCGTGGACAAGGTGTTTCCTTTTGCACAGACGGCGGACGCCCTGGCCTATGTGGAAACCGGGCGCGCCAAGGGGAAGGTTGTGGTTACCGTTTCGCAATGAACGGCTGAGCAACAGGTGGGGGCTCTTTAGGCTCAGGACTCATTGATCAGAGCCAGAAGATGACGGTCGCAGCGATGCATATGGCTGAGAAGAAGGTGTGGGCGCAACGGTCGTAGCGCGTGCCGGAACCAGGCGCTGTCACAACCCCGGTCGGCGATTAGGCTCTTTGCCGGGGGGAGGGGCGTCGAGGACAAGGCGGGCGCCCTTGTGGTCGCGCATCTGTCCTTCCGATAAAAGCATGACGATCGGCCGGCCCTCTCCGTCGCAGACGGTGTGGAGCTTGGAGTTCAATCCGCCTTTGGTGCGCCCGATACGACGGGGAACAGTCCCTTTTTTAAGAGGCTCGCCGCTGTCCTGTGGGCCTTCAGATGGCGGCGTCGATCATCACCCGTTCGGCTTTCAGTCCGTCCCCGGCGAGGTTGGCGAAGGTGCGGTCGAACACGCCGAGCCTGCTCCAGCGGATGAAGCGGTTATACAGCGTCTTGTGGGGGGGGCGTATGCCTTCGGCGCATCCTTCCACTGCAAGCCGTTGCGGATCACATAGACGATACCCGCTGACGACCCGCCGGTCATCCACCCGCGGCACGCCAGGGGCCAGTGGAAAGAACGGCGAGATCCGCGTCATCTGCCGCTCGCTCAACAAAAACAAATCAACCATGCCAGCCTCCGCAATCGAGACTGTGAATCACATTCGTAACAAAAATTAATAGGTCCTGAGCCTAGACCTGCGCAGCTTAGCTAGCACCATTATTGCAGAGTTTGTGATATAACGTAGCAAAAACAGATTTTTACTCGCGACGACCGTAGCTCTAAAATCTTTGAAGGCGAAGCCGTTCGGAAACATGTTGAACCAACTCACGTCACGCTGCGATATTCGCGAGGTTGCTACTCTGTCCTCAGCATTGCCTCACGGATTTGGCTCCGTAACCATGCGCAGCCAAGATCGCTGTCCATATGGAGCGGCCAGACCATTGCCACGGGTGGAAAAGAAAGCGCCAATGGCACCGGGCTGACCTCAAGTCCCAGCACCGGTCCGTAACGAAGTGCGATGCGCGATGAGACGGTTGCAATGACCGCGGATGAGCGCGCAGTGGCCAATATAGACATAAAATCCGGGGCTGCTGCGACCACGTCCAGCTCTGCCCCCGCATGCTCCAGTGCATCCTTGACGCAGCCATGCAGGCTGTCAGTCTGCGAAATCACTGCGTGTTGTGCGGTCATATAGGCTTCAAGGCTCACCGGGTTGGAAAGCGTTAGTATCTGCGGGTTGAAACAGCACAAGACGCTGGACTGATAGAGCGGTTCGCAATGGTGCCGCGAGTCCTGTACGTAACTGCACCCGACTGAAAGATCGATGGTCCCTGAATCCATCATCGCATCGACCTCCGCCGCATCGCCGCCACGGGCCAGGATGCGAATGCCAGGCGCGACATCCCGCAGACGCGCCGTCAGATCGGGCAGCAGTAGCAGTTCCACCTCGCTGGAAAGCCCCAGTCGGAAGGTGCGCCGCTCGGTTGACGGATCGAATATGTCCACCGTCAACACTGCCGCCTGCGCCTGTCGCAAGGCCTGCCGCACGGGGCCGGACAAGTTGAGCGCGCGTGCCGTGGGTTTCATCACCTGTCCGACACGGACAAAGAGCTCATCCTGAAACAGCGTACGCAGGGTGGATATGTTGTGGCTCATGGCGGGTTGTTGGATTTTTAGCCGCTGCGCCGCACGCGTTACGCTCATCTCTTCCATCATCGCATCGAAGGCGACGAGAAGGTTGAGGTCGAAGGAACGCAAATTGAAATGATCGATGACTTGCATGATTGGTATCGATTTGTTTGCTGACCAAGACATCCTTAGCTGATGGGCATGGACTTGCAAGCCGTTCCCCACGCGTCACCGAAGGATCATCCCATGCCATTCCGCCGTTCCATTCTCAAAAGCGCCCTGACCGGCCTCATTGCCGCACCTTTCGTCGCCCCGTCGCTTGCCTTCGCCAAGGCACCCATGGTTGGCAAACAGGCCGCCGGCTTCTACCGCATGAAACTGGGTGATTACGAGATCACCGCACTCTCCGATGGCACGGTGAAGCTTCCGATGTCGAAGATCTACAAGCACATTACAGAAAGTGACGCGGAAACCTATCTGACCGGTCATTTCCAGGCGGATCAGGAAATTTCAGTCAACGCCTATCTGGTCAACATCGGCGAGAAGCTCGTTCTTATCGACGCCGGGACGGGCGCGCTGATGGGGCCGGCCCTCGGCAAACTCGTCTCCAACATCGAGGCTGCGGGCTACCGGGCAGACCAGATCGACGACGTCATCCTCACGCACATTCATGCCGATCATTCCGGCGGTCTGGTTGCCAATGGCAAGCGGGTGTTTCAAAACGCCATCCTGCACGTCAATCAACGCGAGGCGGACTTCTGGCTGAAAGCCGATGCCGAGGTCAAGGCCGACAAAGTTCTGGGTCCGCAAATCGCACAGGCCTTGCAATGCGTTGGCCCTTACATCGATGCGAAAAAGTTCGAAACCTTTGCCGACGATGCCGCTCCCTTGCCCGGATTCGGCTCGGTGCTGCGGGCCGGTCATACCCCTGGTCACAGCGGCATTATCGTGGAAAGCCATGGGGAGAAGATTGTGTTCTGGGGTGACATCGCCCACGGCGATGTGCTGCAGTATGACCATCCGGAGGTCACAGTCGACTTCGACGTGGACCAGACGACGGCTGCAGCCACGCGCTCCCTCGCTTTCGCCGAGGCCGCCGATCAGAAATATCTGGTCGCAGGTGCCCATCACGCCTTTCCGGGCATCGGCCATGTGAGGCGCGACGAGACGAACTACGACTGGGTGCCGCTGGTCTACAGCGCCAACTACTGAGCTTTACGACTGTCGAAATCTACGCGGAGCGGGCCCCATAGGGGTTCGCTCCGCGCTCCGTTCAGCGAAGCGTTGGCGTCAGTACGTCCTTTGGTTTCATGGCGAGGATTTTTGAAACTGTGATCGTTGAGTCTGAGCGCGTAGCCGCCGCCATCACATCGACCAAGGCGCGGCATTCTCCTTCGCCAGTGGCCAGCAGTTCGCGGAAAGAACGGATGCGCGACATCGACCACAGCATGCCGGCGACAACCCAAGCTGGACTCCTGTCGAGCCAAGCCTTTCCCGATGGATAGAGCGGGTAGCCGAGGCTCTTTATCAGCCTGAAGCTCTCCTGGATGCCATGCGCGAGCACCATGGCCTCTTTCCAGGACGCGCCGGTGCCCCGCCGGGCACCCGCGATCGAGACGCTCTCGAATGCGACGCATAACGGGGCGTGGCATCGAAGCCAGAGCGCCATGTCGGGTTCGGGCACCGCCGGCAGCCCCGCGCGCACGAACAGATCGACCCAACGCGGGTCGCTCAGTTTCGTCTTCTGCCCAGCGGCCAGGTCCCGATGTGTCTCAACGCAGGCATCCATGGCCAAGGCTGATGGAGGGCTCCGACAAAAGCTCCAATGATTCCGATCAAACCCATCAGGAATGACAGCTTAAGAATTACGCGCAGCGGCCGTCTCCACAGCGCAAAGCGCAACAGGATGAGGCCGGGCAGACCGAGCGCGACGATGAGCAAGGCATGTTCGGGGACAGGAGTATGCTCCATTGGAGCGACTGTGCCTTGTCCAATCGCTTCAAGGAAGCGAAAGGCAAAGTATGCCCCCGCTCCAGTCAGTAGGAATTCGGCTCGACCTTCTCCAAGACGCGCAATCGAACCGAATGCACAGCCGCCGTTGAGGGTCGCCCCCGCTCCGAATAAAGCTGCTCCGAGGCATAGAGAGCCCAGGGGCTCCCAGCGCGGAACGGCCATGTCTGGCGTCAGTAGCCACGCGACAAGCAATGCCCATAGGCCACACTCGAAAAATCCCAATAATCCATCCGCCCTTCGATCCCTTATGAGATCAGACATGGCACGAACCGCGCAGGTGGTACCCATGCTGAATGGCTACCCCGAGCGCGAACGCTCCCGCAAACAGAAGCACCGCAACGCCGGGAATGGAAATGTCTTCGAGATATGCCATCATCGATCCAGGATAAGGGTTGCGATAAACGTCGAGTCTTCCAGAGTTCTGTGAACGTGACAGCGATCGGCGACCCGAAGGATGCTGCCCTGTTTGCAATGCGCGCTCAGGTCAGCGAGGCCTGGGCTTTGACACGTGCAAGGCTTTCACCAAGAATGAAAATGCTGACGCCGAGCAGCGATACGTCCTTGAGCAGAAACTGGCCGACTGGATTGATCCAGGGGAAGCCACCAAGTTCGGCGTACCAGATCGGGAGCGCGAACATGACCGAGACCGTGGTGAGAAAGGTCAACGAACCGATCGCACCACCGAGTACGCCGGCACGTGCCGACCAGGGAGACGCGATCAGCAGGATGGCCGTGAAAATCTCTGCAGTGCCCAAAAGGGCAGTCGCGCCCACCTCGCCGAAGGCAGGGTAGAGCCACGAGAGCCAAGGTGTATTTGTGATGAGAGGTTTGAGGGCATCGACCTCTATCTGCGTAAACTTGAGAACGCCAATAAGCAGGAGCGGAAGGACCACTCCGGCCAGGGCAACGCCGCGCCCGATTTTCGTGATCGTGGCCGCGGGAACGATGCGATCGACGCCAAGGATGGCGCGGTCTGCGACGGATGTAATCTTGTTTGTCATTTTGATCTCTGCTTCAATTTGTATGCATCAAGCATATATTAAATCTGCTTGATGTCTATGCGTCGTGCATATATATTTTCGGTATGGATGAGAAAAAGACAGAAAATGTAATTGGCGCGCTGGTCTTGGGACTCGCTGATGCGGTGTTGCGCGAAACAGAAAACCAGGCTCCCGAAAAAGGGCAGGCGGCGGCGGCGATAGCGCTGTTGCGGCACGAACCGGGCATGCCCATCGAGCAGATGCGGCGGGCACTTGGCCTGTCTCATTCTGCTACCGTCCGACTGGTGGATCGGCTCGTCGCAGATGGCCTTGTGATGAGGCACGCGAGCGCCAGCGATCGCCGGGCTGTCGCTCTTCACCTCACGGAAGCCGGGGACACGCGCTGTGATGCTATTCTGTCTTCACGCTTTGAGCGCATAGCACGAGCTTTAAATGGTCTCACTCAGGTTGAAAGGGAGACCTATCGCTTGCTGACGGAAAAACTGCTGGTGAATTTTGTCGAGGACCTCGATCACGCCTATTCAGTTTGCCGGCTCTGCGATTTCAGTTCTTGTCCGAACTGCCCGGTTGTTTGCAGCCTCCAGGCAAAAGCATGACACATGAGCGAAGCAGGCTACTGCATTTGGCACGTCAAGCCACTGGCTAAACGGTCGCAATGACTTGTACGGAATGACGGCACATGAGAATGCAGCATAGGTTTAGCCGCGTTCGCATGTGTCTGCGTAGTTCAATTCGGCTCGCCGATCGATCGCAACGGGTTGCGCAACAAAAGGCAACATCGCGACGATCATTGGATCGGAAACGATTGTTTTTGCTGAAGGGACGACCCCAGGCTTAGTCATTTCTCCCTTTTTACCGTCAACGCTTTAACGAGCGGACAAGCGACTGGAGAGTCTCTGACGTGCCATCATAGCCGCCGATGAGATGTGCCATGCTGGTGTCGGCCAGCACTCCACGCCTCAACAACCCTTCGATGACGCCGCGTCTGTCTTCCGGGACGTCACCTGGGGACAGCTTCGCGGTCAGATCGAAGCTCGCGATTTCGAGCCGATACCCCTGGATGAGCTTGCGCCAGCCCTGCCAGAGATCGGGCGCCAGTTCTTCCGTCTGCCATCCACCTTCCGGTTCGCTGGCGATCACAAGGTCTTTGATCTGGCGCTGCAGGGCAGGGTCGTCCATGAATGTGAGCCGCCCATGCATGATCAGGCTGATGTAGTTATAGGTTGGGGCCGTCCTGCTGCGATCTGACTCGGGTCCTGGAAAGCTCGCGCTGAACCAGCTCGGCGATATCGCGGCTCCGGGTCCCTGAACCAGGATCGTGACGGGCACGCCAGTCTTCATGTCGCGGGCAATTGGATTTGCCCTTGCCAGATGGAATTCAAGTGCCCCCGTCGGGGCGTTTCCAGATCGGAAGGTCAGCGGCGCGTGGGCGATACGCGGACCTTCGGCACCATTCACGGATATGGCAGCAAATGGAAATGTTTCGACCAGGGCCTGAATCAGTGCTGCGTCGGTATGTTTGTATTCAGCATAATGCATGTTCTGTCCTCGTCTGATTTTTGGGGATTCATACGGCTGCAAGAATTGTATGCATGAAGCATATAAACATGAAAATCACGCAATGTCTATGCGTGGCGCATATATAATTGCATTGGGTGTTGCCGCTACATTAGCCTTGGTCCGTGTTGAGAACGGCAAGCCGATCTAGTTGCAAGGTTGTCGGCTTGTCGCATCCCAGGAGCGGTTCTTCTGTTCCGACGGCGGACGGCCTCGTGCGGCCTTACACTCCAGGTCGGTCGTGTCGGCGACTATGGCGATTTCCCGAATACCGCCGGACAGGCCGCTGCCCTCGAACAGCTTTTCCCCGGTGTTGGAACGGCCTTCCGGGAGATGGTCGCGCTCGCGGTAAAGCGGAAGATGCAGAGCGGTGAAAAGATGCTCTTGGAAGAATTGCGGCGACGTGGTCTTGGCGCGCTCGATGATCCGCAATTTGAGTTCTTTGTCCCAGCCTACTATCGCTTTCTGGAGCAGGTCCGCTGAGGCGAGTATGACCACAATCTTGCGGTCCTCGCTAAGCTGATCGCGGGCGAACTGGAGGATGACGCTTCGACACGAGACGTGGGGCGCGTTGGCAGAGCTGCGCAAAAGCTCCACTTGCTAACTTACAAGGAGCTTGCTGCCCTTGTCCGCTGCATCCTCATCTTCGACCACCCGCCCGAATTGGCGCGCGCCGGACGTGATTTTGTCCTGACGGTCAGAGACTTCATAGGAATTTCGGACCCGAGTGGGCTGCAGTTCGAGCATCGCGAGGCTAGTCATGTTCTCCATGAACTTAGCATTCGAGGGTTGCTCACGTACGCAAGTGCGCCTGCCATGAGTGGCGCGCCCGGCTATCTTCGTAATGCGGCGCTTGACGAAATTAGTGCTGCGTTACGCCACTCAGATACGATCAAATCGGAGTAGGGGCAGATAAGTGGGGGCAGTGTGCTTGCTCCAGACCACTGCACGGGTCCATCCGCCTTAAATCGCTGGGCAATCTGGAACTTCAGGAAGGGCTAAAAGAGATTGGCTGGGGAACCTGGATTCGAACCAAGATTAACGGAGTCAGAGTCCGTCGTTCTACCGTTGAACTATTCCCCAATCCGTTGAAACATTTATGTTTCGGACTGTGCGGATGGTGTCGCTACGGGCCGGTCTTCCCGTCACCGAACCGCGTCGGTGGGCGCCTTGTAACAGATTTTCTGGGTCGATCAAGTGCCGAGCGGGCACTTTTTCTGCTGCGTGAGAGACGAGAGGTCGGCGGGGCTTTCGGGTGGGCGTCCGGGCAGGCCGCGTGGGGTCGATGATGTGGCAATATCAGGCCCGTGACAAAGCCATTGGCGAAATCGTCCGCTGCTGTTATCCTCTTGTCAACGAAACGATTAACGCCGCAGCGGGCTTACGGCTCTTGCGCGGCATGATGGATAGATCAGTGATGAACCCCGACAGCGGCGGAAAGCCGCCCGAAGGCGGGGCGTCAGCAGCAGGACGACCGGACGAAAAATCCGGCCGTCGCCGAAAGGCTAAGCGGAGCGGCAAGCCGCCGTCCGCGGCTGTTGCGCATGGCATCGACAAGGGCGCAGGCCTGGATGCCGGACGCCCGGATATAAAAGACGATACCGGCCCGCCGCGCAAGCGCAAGCGCCGCCGTTCGCGTGGCGCAAAGGGCCAAGGACAAGGCAAGGGTCCGGGTGGCGGTGCAGAGGCCGTGGCCGGAACACCGGATGCTGCAGGTCATTCTCGCGTGGCGTCGGCAAGGACGTCAGGGGGAAGCCATGCAGCCTCTGCTCGGATCGATGGTGGCGAACGCGCCGGCAAAGGCGAGGGTGCAGCGCGAGAGAACGGTCTAGCACTTCCGGACGGAACAGGGCGCCCGGGTGATGGGGCTGAGGGCCGTGACGGACGTGAAACCTCCTCGGGCCGTCGTCGCCGGCGGGGTCGCGCCAAAGGCGAGGCGCGCAGCCTGCAGGGACGCCCGCTGGCACCGACCGGCAAGGGGGGCGCCGGCCGCGCCGGTCATGCATCGCAGGGACATTCAGGCCACGGTTCTGGCTCGGGTTCAGGCCAAGCGGCGGCGCATGGTTCAACCGATGCGCCCCATCAGGCTGGGCATTCCGGGGGCGGCGCCCATCAGGCTGGGCACGGCGCGCGGGCGGCCGGCGGGCATGCGGCTCGCCACCCCGGTTCTCGTGCAAGCCCCCATGCAGGCGGCGGTGATCCGGGTGGGCATTTGAGTGGGCAGGCCGGGGGTGGCGGACGTTCATCCGCCGGTTCCCATTCTGGTCCGCAGTCGCGGTCTCATTCCATGTCGCATTCTTCAGGCGCACATCCGCAAGGTGCCCACGGCACCCATGGCGGGCATGCCAAAGGGGGGCATGGAAAGCCGGGCTTTGCAGGGCCCGCGAAGGAGCCACGCGGCCAGGCGGGATTTGCCGGCGAAGCGGCGGGGACGGTTTTCCGCGGCGCATCAGATCGACCAACATCAGATCGGGCAACATCAGAGCGGGCAGCGTCCGATCGTGGCGCGCCGGATGATCTTTACGCGGCACTCGATCTTGGCACCAACAATTGCCGCCTGCTGATTGCCCAGCCAACGCGGCCGGGCCAGTTTCGTGTCGTCGATGCGTTTTCGCGCATCGTGCGGCTGGGGGAAGGGCTTGCCGCGACGGGACGCCTTTCCACCGAGGCGATGGACCGGGCCGTGGAAGCGCTGCGCATCTGCGCGCTAAAACTTTCCAACCGGCCGATCCGCAAGATGCGGCTGATTGCGACGGAAGCCTGCCGGGCTGCCGCCAATGGCGAGGAATTTTTGGCCCGCGTCACCAGGGAGACCGGGCTCGAGCTGGAGATCATCGACCGGGAAACCGAGGCACGGCTGGCGGTCTCCGGCTGCTCGTCGCTGGTCGGGCGCGAGGCGCGTTCCGTCGTGCTTTTCGATATCGGCGGCGGCTCCTCGGAAATCGCGGTCATCCGCATTCGCGACAACCGCTCCTCGCGGCTTGCCAACCACATCACCCACTGGACATCGCTGCCGGTCGGCGTCGTAACGCTTTCGGAACGCCATGGCGGGCAAAATGTCACGCCCGCCGTGTTTTCGGCCATGGTCGACGAGGTGGAGGGCATGCTTGCCGGTTTCGAATGCCCCGCACTTGGCGAGGAAAGCGCACGTCCGGATGAGGATTTTCACCTCATCGGCACGTCCGGCACGGTCACCACGCTTGCCGGCGTGCATCTCGATCTGCCGCGTTATGACCGGCGCAAGGTGGATGGCCTCTGGCTTTCGGATGCGGAAGTAAGCGCCATGCAGGAAAAGCTTTTGTCCTGGGATTTCGAGGGCCGCGCGGCAAACCCCTGCATCGGGCCGGATCGCGCCGATCTGGTGCTGGCGGGCTGCGCCATTCTGGAAGCGATCCGCAGACGCTGGCCAAGCCAGCGCATGCGGGTTGCCGATCGCGGTCTGCGCGAAGGACTTTTGACCGATATGATGGCGGATGACGGCGTCTGGCGGCGCTTTCGCGGCCGCCGCCCAGGCGATAATGCGGCACGCGGTGCCACGGAGAACCATCGATGACCAAGGCTCCTATCGGCCGAAAGCTCGGCCAGAAGGTGAAAAAGGGCAAGCTCAAGGCGTCCTCGCGCCGCTGGATCGAGCGCCATATCAACGACCCCTATGTGCAGCGGGCAAAGATCGAGGGTTATCGCGCCCGCGCCGCCTTCAAGCTGCTGGAAATCGACGAGAAGCATGAGATCCTGAAGGGTGCGCGGCGCATCATCGATCTGGGTGCAGCACCCGGCAGCTGGTCGCAGATCGCCGCCAAGGTCACCGGTTCGACCGATACCGACGTGCGCGTGGCCGCCATCGATTTTCTGGAAATGGCGCCGCTGCCGGGGGTAAAAATCCTGCAGCTCGACTTTCTGGACGAGGATGCGCCGGCGCAGCTGATGGAAGCCGTCGGCGGCACGCCGGATCTTGTCATTTCCGATATGGCGGCTCCGACCACCGGCCACCAGAAGACAGACCACCTGCGCACCATGCATCTGTGCGAAGTCGCCGCCTATTTTGCCGTGGAAGTGCTCGGCGAAGGCGGACATTTCCTGGCAAAGACCTTTCAGGGCGGCACGGAAAAGGATCTGCTCAACATGCTGAAGCAGAATTTCCGTCAGGTCATGCACATCAAGCCGGCCTCATCGCGGCAGGAATCGGTGGAAATGTTCCTGCTGGCCAAGGGGTTCAAGGGCCGCAAGGAAGGCAGCGTCATGGGAAGTTACCGCGACGAAATGCATCGTGAGAACGATCCGCTGGAGGATGCCGGCGACCATCGTCCGCAGTATGCCGACGAGGATGACGAAGGCTGAGTTTCAGCCTTCGGGTCTATTCCCCCGGCACTTCCACCGGCCGCGCCGCATAACGGCGGTGGCCGGAAACGTCGGAGCCGGCATTTGCCTTGAGCGACAACAGCGGCAGAAGCGAAGCCAGCGACACCGCCGAGACCAGGAAGAAGGCAAGGTGGAAATCCGCCAGCTGCAGGTGTGAGCCGGAGAGATAGGACGAGGCTTCCAGCACGAAGGCGGCAAAGGCCACGCCGAGCGCAAGGCTCACCTGCTGCAGCACGGAGCTGATCGATGTCGCCTGGCTTGCCTCGTCATCCTCGATTTCTGAATAGCTCAGCGCATTGGTGCCGGTAAAGAACATCGAACGCGCAAGGCCCGAGGCAAACAGGAAAAGGATGATGACGCCCTGCGGTGTCTGGTCGGTGAAGAAGCCGTTGACAGCCGTCGTTGCGGCGCCTGCAATGCTTGCCCCGATCAGCGTCATCTTGAAGCCTGTCGAGGCAAACAGCCGCTTGGCAACGAATTTCACTGTCAGCGCCCCAAGCGCGCCGGCAAAGGTGGTGAGGCCGGACTGGAACGGCGTCATGCCGAAGGCCAGCTGCAACATCAGCGGCATCAGGAAGGGCACGGCACCGGTTGCGATGCGAAACAACGTGCCGCCGGTAATGGCGGCGCGGAACGCCTGGTTGCGAAACAGCGTCAGCTTGAGGATCGGGGCAGGGTGCGTGCGGGCATGGCGAAGGTAAAGCCCGCCGCAGACGAGTCCAATAATGGTGGTGACGATGCCCACCGCCGGCGGCAGCGCCGGCAGGCTGACCACCGAAAGCCCGAACACGGTGCCGGCGGCGGTCAGCGAAATCAGCAGGAAGCCGTAAAGGTCGATCGGCGGTGCATCGCGCCGCTCGATATCGGGCAGGTAGATCGTGGCCAGCCACACGCCGACAAGGCCGACCGGCACATTGATCAGAAAAATCCAGTGCCAGGTGAAATAGGTGGTGATGAAACCGCCGACCGGCGGTCCTGTCAGCGGGCCGACAAGGGCTGGAATGGTCAGAAGCGCCATGGCCGAGACCAGATCCTTCTTCTGTGTCGTGCGCAGCAGAACGAGCCGCCCGACCGGCGTCATCATCGCCCCGCCCATGCCTTGCAGGAAGCGCGCCATGACGAATTCCACGACGGACGAGGAAACGGCGCAACAGATGGAGCCCACCACGAAGACCAGGATTGCGACGCGAAAAATGCTTTTTGCGCCGAATTTGTCGGCCATCCAGCCGCTGATCGGAATGAAGACGGCCAGCGCCACCATGTAGGAGGTCTGCGCCAGCTTCAGCGTGATCGGCCCGACGCCAAGGTCGGTCGCAATCGCGGGAAGGGCGGTGGCAATGACGGTGGAATCCATCTGCTCCATGAAAAGAGCGACGGCAAGGATGAGGGGGACAATCCGGTTCATGGCAGGCATGCTTTGCGAAACTTCGGCTGGCGTCTTCCTACGCCTCGTTTGGGCGTCCGGCTACTGGGTTTCAGGGTCTCTGGCATGGCTATCACGACTACGTGACAGGCGTTCTCCTTTGCATGTCTTTGCCATATCTGTTGCTGCGACCGGTCACGACGGCACACGCGCATTCGGTCTGCGCATGGGAGGGTGGCAATGAATAACTTTAAAATGGGGCGGCGCGCGCTTCTGGGCACGGCAGGGGTGGGCTTTCTGGCCGCACCGGCAGTTCTGTTCGGACGCGCCCTGGCGCAAGCCAGCAGCACACAAACCTCGACGGATAGACATATGACAAAAGTCCTGCCGGCAGATACCCACAGCTTCAAGCTCGGCGAGTTTGAGGTTCTGGTGGTGAAGGATGGCGCCCGCGCCTCCGGCAAACCTGGCGAAACCTTTGGCACCAACCAGAAGGAACAGACGGTTTCGGCGCTGCTGGAGCAAAATTTCCTGCCGAAGGATAATTTCGTCAATTCCTTCTCGCCCACGCTCATCAATACCGGCAGCGACCGGGTGCTGTTTGATACCGGCTTTGGTGCAAGCGGCCGAGCCGCCGGCAATGGCCGTCTGCTGGAGGGCCTTGAGGCTGCCGGCTACCGCCCGGAAGACGTGACCGTGGTGGTGCTGACGCATCTGCACGGCGATCACATCGGCGGCCTGATGGAAGGCGGCAAGCCGGCGTTTCCCAACGCGCGCTACATCATCGGCCAGGTGGAATACGATTTCTGGAGCAACACGGCGCGCCAGGGAACGGCCGCCGAAGGCGGGCACAAGGCCGTGCTGGCCAATGTGAAGCCGCTGGTCGAAAAGGCGACCTTCGTCACCAACAGCGCGACCGTGGTGAGCGGCATTACCAGCATGGCAGCGTTCGGCCATTCGCCCGGCCACATGATCTACAACATCGAATCGGGCGGGCGTCGCCTGGTGCTGACGGCCGATACGGCCAACCATTTCGTGCTGTCGCTGCAGCGGCCGGACTGGGAAGTAAAGTTCGACATGGACAAGAAGGCGGCCGCCGCAAGCCGCAAGACGGTGTTCGACATGCTCGCCACCGACCGCGTCGCCTTCCTCGGTTACCACATGCCGTTTCCCGCTGTCGGCTACGTGGAAAAGCAGGAGACGGGCTACCGCTTCGTGCCCAAGTCCTACCAGTTCGACATCTGAGCGGATCGTCACCTGTCAGCCTTTGAAAAACCCGGGAGTTCGGCTTCCGGGTTTTTTCTGTTTCCTTCCCGTCATAACCGTGTTACCAGCCCTCGCCAACTTCCCATTCCTGAAGATCGCATCCGGTTAACCTCCCGCCGGACCGAACTTCCATTCATTAAAGGAAATTGGCCATGGCTCGCATTGTAGAATCTGCAACCGGCGCGGACGCGCTTACCTTCGACGACGTGCTGTTGCAGCCGGGACATTCGGAGGTCATGCCGGGCCAGACGAACATCGCCACCCGCATCGCCCATGACATCGAGCTGAACCTGCCGATCCTCTCGTCTGCCATGGATACGGTCACGGAAGGCCGTCTGGCGATTGCCATGGCGCAGGCCGGCGGTATCGGCGTTGTCCACCGCAACCTCACACCCATCGAGCAGGCCGAGCAGGTTCGCCAGGTCAAGAAGTTTGAAAGCGGCATGGTGGTCAACCCCGTCACCATCGGCCCGGAAGCAACGCTTGCCGAAGCCAAGGCGCTGATGAGCGCCCATGGCATTTCCGGCATCCCTGTGGTCGAAGGCTCCAGCCGCCCCGGCCGCCTCGTCGGCATCCTGACGAACCGCGACGTGCGTTTTGCCTCCGATCCCAGCCAGAAAATCTATGAGCTGATGACGCGGGAAAACCTCATCACGGTGAAAGATGGCGTCGAGCAGCATGAGGCCAAGCGCCTGCTCCACAGCCATCGTATCGAAAAGCTTCTGGTGGTCGATAATGAAGGCCGGTGCGTCGGTCTCATTACCGTCAAGGACATCGAGAAGTCGCAGCTTAACCCGCATGCCTCCAAGGATGTGCAGGGACGCCTTCGGGTGGCCGCTGCCATCTCCACCGGCGAGGACGGCCGCGAGCGCGCCGAGCGCCTGATCGAGGCCGGCGTCGACGTGATTGTTGTCGATACCGCCCATGGTCATTCCCAGAAGGTTCTGGATGCGGTGGCTGAGGTGAAGAAGATGACGAATGCCGTGCGCATCATTGCCGGCAATGTCGCAACCGGTGACGGCACCCGCGCCCTCATCGATGCCGGCGCAGACTGCATCAAGGTCGGCATCGGCCCGGGTTCGATCTGCACCACGCGCATCGTCGCCGGTGTCGGCGTGCCGCAGCTCGCCGCCGTCATGGCTGCCGTTGCCGAAGCCAACAAGCACAACATTCCCGTCATCGCCGATGGCGGCATCAAGTTTTCCGGTGATGTGGCAAAGGCCATTGCAGCCGGCGCGTCCGCCGTCATGGTCGGCTCGCTTCTGGCCGGCACGGACGAAAGCCCGGGCGAGGTCTATCTTTACCAGGGCCGCTCCTTCAAGGCCTATCGCGGCATGGGTTCGGTCGGCGCCATGGCCCGCGGTTCTGCGGATCGCTACTTCCAGGCGGAAGTGCGCGATACGCTGAAGCTGGTGCCTGAGGGCATCGAGGGCCAGGTTCCCTACAAGGGCCCGGTCTCGGCCGTGCTGCACCAGCTGGCCGGTGGCCTCAAGGCTGCCATGGGGTATGTCGGCGGCAAGGATATCCTCGATTTCCAGGAAAAGGCCACCTTCGTGCGCATCTCCGGCGCCGGCCTTCGCGAAAGCCATCCGCATGGCGTGACGATCACCCGCGAAAGCCCGAACTATCCCGGTGGCGCCTGAGTTTCTCGTCAACCATGCACAAAGTTCGCGGCTGGCAGCCATTGCCAGCCGCCGTTTCCCTCTTATGCTGCTCTATCCGGGGATCGTTCCGGATATCGGGGGGAAGTCATGAAAATCATTCTTGCAGGCCTGCTTCTGGCAGCCGGCCTTTGTTCCGGTGCCGCCGCCCAGACGGTGCGCGAGGGCACCTATGACGTTGCCGGCACCAATCTCGACGGCTCGCCCTATGAGGGCACCGCCGTCATTTCGCTCACCAGCGAAACCACCTGTTCCATCGAATGGTCGACGGGTGGTACGACGTCGCAGGGCATCTGCATGCTGCATGACAATGCCTTTGCCGCCGGCTACGTGCTCGGCGCAAATGTCGGCCTCATCGTCTACGAGGTGAAGGACAATGGCGTGCTGGACGGCGTCTGGACGATCTCCGGCGAGGACGGCGCCGGCACCGAGGTGCTGACCCGCAGGAACTGATCGTTTTCCTTCGGGGTTCCGTGTTCCCGAGGCTTTCCCTCGCGGGTGTCCTTCGTCTATGACATGGCCAGTGTCTGCCGAACCCCGAGGAATGAGTGATGATTTCCAACGAAGCGATGATCTGGCCGATGGTCGCGCATGCGGCTCTCGTCCTCATTCTCTACGTGCTGCTGTCGAAGCGGCGGGTGGCGGCGGTGAAGGCGGGGCGGGCGACAGTATCGCAGTTTCGCGCCAACCTTCAGGAGCCGGAGGACAGTCTTTTCGTCCATAACAACCTGAAGAACCAGTTCGAACTGCCGATGTTCTTCCACATTGGTTGCCTGGCGCTGTTTGCCGTCGATGGCGACAATATTGGCACCGTCATCCTCGCCTGGCTGTTCGTTGCCTCGCGCTATGCCCATTCCTATGTGCATGTCACCAGCAACCGCGTGTTCCTGCGCCGGAACCTGTTCATGGCCGGCGTTGCGGCTCTTGTCGGCATGTGGGGCTGGCTCGTCGTGTGGCTGGCGCTCACCTGATAGATTAACGGCTTTTGCGGCAGATCAAACTGTCACAGGGTCCGATCCTCTAGAACCAGTGCAGGCGGAAAGACCGCTTGCAAGGCAGTCGCGCGGCACCAACAGGTGCCGTCATCGGTTCGAGGAGAAGATCCATGGCAGCAATGATGAAGGCCGCAGTGGTACGCACGTTCGGCAAGCCGCTCACCATCGAGGAAATGCCGATCCCGGAACCCGGCCCCGGCCAGATCCTCGTCAAATACGAGGCGACCGGCGTCTGCCACACGGATCTGCACGCCGCAAACGGCGACTGGCCGGTTCAGCCCAATCCCCCCTTCATTCCCGGCCACGAAGGCACAGGGTATGTGGCAAAGCTCGGCGCGGGTGTCTCCCGCATCAAGGAAGGTGACCGGATCGGCGTGCCATGGCTGCACACCGCCTGCGGCTGCTGCAATCCCTGCCGCACCGGCTGGGAAACGCTCTGCGGCAGCCAGCAGAACACCGGTTATTCGGTGAACGGCACCTTTGCCCAATATGGCCTGGCCGATCCCGATTTCGTCGGTCGCCTGCCGGATAATCTCGAATTCGGGGCGGCTGCCCCCATCCTTTGCGCCGGCGTCACCGTCTACAAGGGCTTGAAGGAAACCGAAGTGCGCCCCGGGGAATGGGTGGTCATCTCAGGCATCGGCGGCCTTGGCCACATGGCCGTGCAATATGCCAAGGCGATGGGCATGCATGTGGTGGCCGCAGACATTTTTGACGACAAGCTGGAGCTTGCCAAGAAGCTTGGCGCCGACGTGGTGGTCAATGGCCGCGACGCGGATGCCATCGCACAGGTGCAGAAGGCAACCGGCGGCGCCCACGGCGCGCTGGTGACGGCCGTTTCGCCAAAGGCCATGGAACAGGCCTATGGCTTCCTGCGATCCAAGGGCACGATGGCGCTGGTTGGCCTGCCGCCGGGTTTCATCTCGCTGCCGGTGTTCGAGACGGTCTTGAAGCGCATCACCGTGCGCGGCTCCATCGTCGGCACCCGTCAGGATCTCGAGGAAAGCCTGCAATTTGCCGGCGAAGGCAAGGTTGCCGCGCATTATTCCTGGGATAAAATCGAAAACATCAACGACATCTTCCACCGCATGGAAGAAGGCAAAATCGACGGCCGCATCGTGCTTGATCTCGCCGGCTGACAACTCCCGACGCATCTATCACAAAGCCGTCCCACCCCGGGGCGGCTTTTTGCATCTCCCCGCATGAACGAAGTTTAATCTTGCAGGTGATGACAATTTGAAAGCTGCGCCCCATGTGAAGATGAAGATGCTGCAGTTGCGAAGGCGCAATCGGGCATCGGGAGTTCAGGGCATGCGGTCCATCGAAAATATTCTTGTCTTCCAGGGCGGCGGGGCGCTTGGCGCCTATCAGGCCGGTACCTTCGAGGCGCTTCACAAACAGGGCATCAAGCCGGACTGGCTCGCCGGCATTTCCATCGGCGCCATCAACTCCGCCATCATTGCCGGCAGTTCACCGGATCGGCAGGTGGAAAACCTGCGCCAGTTCTGGGAGATGGTGTCTTCCGGTCTCGATTTCGGCCCGGTGGTTCAGCATGATGCCAAGCGGCTGCTCAAGGACTGGTCTGTGCTTGCCGGCGCGATGACCGGCATTCCCGGCTTTTTCTCGCCCCGCCTGCAGACCCCCTACCAGCTTCTGTTCAACCGCGACGTGACGATCAGCCATTACGATACGGAACCGCTGTTGAAGACGCTCGACAGGCTTGTCGATTTCGACCGGATCAACCAGGGCGAGGTGCGCCTCAGCCTCGGGGCGGTCAATGTGAAAACCGGCAATTTCGCCTATTTTGACAATCGCGATATCAAGCTCTCTGCCCGCCATGTCGCCGCCTCCGGGGCGCTTCCGCCGGGCTTTGCGCCGGTGGAAATCGACGGCGAGTTTTATTGGGATGGCGGTCTCGTCTCCAACACGCCGCTGCAATATGTGCTGGCGGCCGATGGTTTTGAGGCAGATCTGTGCATCTTTCAGGTTGATCTGTTTCCCGCCCGTGGCCAGATGCCGCGCGACCTGCTTGAGGTCGACGCCCGGGTCAAGGAAATCCGCTATTCCAGCCGCACGCGCATGAATACCGACGAGTTTGCCCGCAAGCAGATGTTTCGCCGCGCTGCCCGTCGCCTCCTCGAAAAACTGCCGCCGGAGCTTCGCGATGACGAGGATGTCAAACTCCTGCGCTCGGTCGGCATCGAATACGATGTGACGCTGGTCCATCTCATCCACCGCAGCGCCGCCTACGATTCGCATGCCATGGATGCCGAGTTCTCGCGCGCCAGCGTCGAGGCCAATTGGAAGGCCGGTTATGACGATGCGATGCACACGCTGAACCACCCCAAATGGAAAAAACGGGGCCGTCCGAAGGATGGCATCCAGATCTTCGATCTTGCCCAGGACAGGCCGCGAGACGAATAACGACGGACCCTCAGCCGGTACAAACACACCGACGGGGCGGCCCGATTTCAAGGAGACCGCACCATGACCCTCAACGGAAAAATCGCCATCGTCACCGGATCGGCAAGCGGCATCGGCGCCGAAATCGCCAGGCGTTATATCGAACAGGGCGCCGATGTCGTCATTGCCGATCTCAGGCTCGATGCGGCGGACGCAAAGGCAAAGGAACTCACCGCCATCGGCCCCGGCCGGGCAATCGGCGTTGCCATGGACGTAACGGACGAGGCGGCGGTGAATGACGGCGTCGCAAAAACCGTGGAAACCTTCGGCCGCGTCGATATTCTCGTCTCCAATGCCGGCATCCAGATCGTCCACCGCATCGAGGATTTCCCCTTTGCCGACTGGAAAAAGATGCTCGCCATCCATCTCGACGGCGCCTTCCTGACCACCAAGGCCTGCGTGCCGCACATGAAGGCCAACGGCGGCGGCGCGGTCATCTACATGGGCTCCGTCCACTCGCACGAGGCCTCGCCGCTTAAATCCGCCTATGTCACGGCAAAGCACGGGCTTCTCGGCCTTGCCCGGGTGCTCGCCAAGGAAGGCGGCGAATTCGGTATCCGCGCCAATGTCATCTGCCCCGGTTTTGTGCGCACGCCGCTCGTCGACAAGCAGATCCCCGAACAGGCGAAAACGCTCGGCATTTCCGAGGATGAGGTGGTGAAGCGGGTGATGCTGGGCGAAACCGTCGACGGCGAATTCACGACTGTGGAGGATGTCGCAGACGTTGCGCTGTTCCTCGCCGCCTTCAAGACCAATGCGCTCTCCGGCCAGTCGATCACCGTCAGTCACGGCTGGCACATGGGCTGAACCTTCTCGGTCCACCGGGGCATCACGTCTACGCAACCCGCGCCGCTCCTCAAGCATCACGCAAAGTTGTGGCGCGGGTGGCGGCCGGGCCGCTTCCAAAACCTGCGCTTTCGCCCATCTTGTCCCAAGCCTTGGGGATTTGATGGAGGAAACGCAATGACCGACAAGCCGAAGATCACGCAGGCGATGATCGATGCCTATGACGAATACACGCATCTCAGCCTCGATCGCCGAAAATTCATGGAAAGATTGAGCCTCCTTGCGGGCTCCGGTGCCGCTGCTGCGGCCATCGCCCCGATGCTGGCCGCCAGCAGTGCGCAAGCAGCCGTCGTGCCGGCAGATGATGCCCGGCTGACCGGTGCGGACATCACCTATCCGGGGGCAGGCGGCGAGATGAAGGGGTATCTGGTAGCGCCCAAAAATCCGGCCGGCCCGCTTGGTTCGGTCATCGTCATTCACGAGAACCGTGGTCTCAACGATCATATCCGCGATGTGGCGCGCCGCATGGCGCTTGAAGGTTTCGTGGCGCTCGCCCCGGATTTCCTGTCACCCAATGGCGGCACGCCCACGGATGAGGATCAGGCGCGCCAGATGTTTTCCACCTTGGACATGAGTGTTACCGTCGCCAATGGGGAGGCCACAAGGGCGTTTCTGTCAAAGCGTCAGGGGGCGAACGGCAAGGTCGGCGCCATCGGCTTCTGCTGGGGCGGCGGCATGGTGAACCGCATGGCAGTGGCATCACCGGAGCTTAACGCCGGCGTCGCCTATTACGGCGCGCAGCCGCCCGCCGCAGATGTTGCGAAAATCAAGGCGCCGCTCATGCTGCATTACGCCGGCCTCGACGAGCGCATCAATGCCGGCATCGACGCCTATCGCAAGGCGCTGGAAGCCGGCGGCAAGACGTTTGAAATCTTCATCTATGATGGCGTCAACCACGCCTTCAACAACGACACCTCGTCGGCCCGATATGACAAGGCAGCGGCTGACCTTGCCTGGAGCCGCACCGTCAAGTTCCTGCAAAAATATCTCGGCTGACCTGAGATGCGATGCCGGCGGTGCGGGGAGGATTTTCCGCGCACCGCCACGTTTCTTCAGAAGCGGCCGTTGAGGTTGATCTTGACGGAGTGGGCATTCCCGTCGCCGCTCAGCAGCCCATTGTAGCTCACCCCAAGCGTCGCCTTTTCGCTCAAGGCAACACCGGCGCTTGCATTGAGCGCCAGCGCATTCTCCGGCAGGTCGAGGCCTGCCACGGTAAAGGCATTTCCGGTCGAGAAAGCATTGCGCGACTGCGGTGTGTCGGCGTTTGTATGTTGCCAGCCAAGCCCCAGCTTCAGATCAGCCTTTCGCCCGTCCTCCAGCGTCAGGCCCTTTTCGACCGTGGTGCCGATCGTGGTGATCAGCGCGTGATCGGTGTCACCATCCACAGACAGGGCAGCGAGACCACCGCTTTCGCGAACGTCGCGGGTGGAGGCTGCCACATAGGCAGCTTCGCCGAACGGCACGAGGTCAAGTTGCGACAGGCTGATCCGTTGCGACAGGCGGGCAGACAGCTGGCCGGACAGCCCGCTATAGTCTGCGCTCAGATGATCGGAAAAGCTTCCGATGGCGACGTCGCGGCTGGTATCGATGCCGCTGTAACCGAAGCTTGCCGAAAGATCGAGCGCGGTTGCACCCCAGTCGGCACCGGCATAGGCGCCAAGACCGCCGGTGTTCAGCGTGCCGGTCGTGTCGCGGTCGCCGGCCGAGATGTGCTGCGTGGCGCCAAAAATCATCACGCCGAGGCGCCAGTCGCCGAGGCTGCGGTCCATGCCCGCGAGCATGTCAAAACTGTTGCCAGCCATTGCGCCGCCATTGCCGTCGCCGGACAGGGCAAGGCGGCTGCCCTGGGCGGTGGCCCAGAAACCGTCGCCGTCATCGGCAAGCCGCGTGAAGGCGGCCTTGCCCGCAACGCGAGCGTGTTCCAGCATCTGCGAGCGCAGCGAGGCATAGACATCGCCCGAAACGAGGTCGAAGGCGTCGCGGGCCTCATTGAAATCGACCGTCATACCAATGGCTGCTCGCAGGCTGTTGGTGCCGGCAAGCTGTTCCAGTGCCGTGCCCGTTGCAATCTGGTTTGGTGTCAGGGCGGCATCGGTGAGCGCCGTCGTCTGGGTAACGGTCAGATATGCGTTGTTGGCGTCATAGGAATCGACCAGATCGTAGAAGGCCGAAACGGCGGGTGAGCCGGACCAGTCGAAGGTTCCGGTGAGACCGCCGGCTGCCGTCAGGATGGTGTATTGCGCGCCGGGCACGAAGGTTCCGGCCGCACCGCGGGACCAGGAGATCAGCGCTCCGGGCTGCAGCGTGGCGGTGCCGCCCGCATTGATCAGGTCCGAGGCCGTCGAGGTGGGGTCGAGTTCGACTTCATAAAGTGCGCCTGCCTGCTGGACATAAGTCCCGGAGGTGTTGAGCGTTCCGATGGAATTGCCCGGTGCCACGGTGGAGCCGGTGGCAATCTCGATCGCGCCGATGGAGCCTGACCCTTTCAGCGTGCCGCCGGTTCCGATGTCGATCGTCCCGCCGAGCGTGCTATTCAGCACGAACGTTCCGCCTTCCACATGCGTTGTGCCGGTAAAGCCCGATCCATCTCCAGTGTAGATGGTTGTACCCGCGATCTGCAGGATATCGCCGCCATTTCCGAACAGTTTCTGGTTGAATTCATAGGCGTCGCTGGTGTGGTTGAATACCAGTGTCGCCGTGCCATCGCCGAAATAGATGCCGTTGGTTGCCGAAATCGTGCCGGCTGCAGCCGCAGCCGACCCTTGCGCCGCCCCGATGTTCAGTGTGCCGGTGCTGCCGGCATTGGTGCCAATATCTAGTTGGTTACTGACCAGCAGTTCTGCGCCATCCCTCACGGTCACAGTGCCAGTGCCGTTGAAGCCGACGCGCATGTTGCCGGCAAAATTCGCATTTGAAAGCGTCTCGAAGCGCGTGCCCGCACCGATCAGCGTCATCTCGCCGAAGGAGCCGGTATCGGTGCCAACAGCGCCCGTATGGGCCGATACCACGGCACCGTCAGAGACGGTCAGGCGCCCATAACCGACAGTGCCGTTTCCGCTGCCGCCGACATAGACGTTGAGGCTGTTCGTCCACTGCGTGCCTTGGCCCGTCACGGTCATTGTGGCCCAGGTTGCGCCCTCGCCACCGACATAGCCACCATCGTCATGCAGGGTTGCACCATTGGACAGCGTCGCCGTTCCCTCATTGAGGCTGAGATAACCCGCTGCGGACGTCCAGCTTGACGGATCCGTTGCCGTCAGGGTTCCAAGATCGACCGATGTGCCGGGGCCGGTAATGGTGAGGCTTGAATTTGCGCCCATAGCGAGGCTGCCGTTGACGGTCTCCATCCGCGCGCCGTCGGAGATGGTGAGCGAACTGGTGCCGACATCATTCATCAGGATGCCGCCCTGGTTGACCCAGGTGGAGCCCTGTCCGCTGATGGTGATGCTTCCGTTGCTGCCGGCGGCAAGGCCAAGGGCGGAATCGATCGAGTTCAGCGTCGCGCCATCCGTAACGCTGAGCGCCCCCGTGCTCGTTGCACCCACTTCGAGCCGGCCGGACGGCGACCAGGAGCCGGTTGGGCCGGGTAGTGTCGGGCTGATATCGCCGGTCCCCGTGATGGATTGCGCAGATGCGGCACGCAAGCCGCCTGCCGCCAGCGCCAGAAGTGAAAGCGGCACGCAAACCGTCGTCATCAGGATTGCATGACGCAACGCGAGCCTGCTGCGCGGGGTGTATAGTCCTGCGTATACTCCATTTTGGCCGCGCGGCTGCGCATATGAAAATAGATTCATAATGTCCTCCCTCGTTTTTGATCAACGATGAGCGGAGATTATTCGGATATAAATATAGTACGGATAGTTTCCGGATTTAATATTTAGTATCTAAATAAATTACGGGAATCGTTGATGTTTTGTAGTAGATAATACGCAAAATAAATCGCTGTAAATATCCTGGAGGCCATTTGAAGTGAGGCGTTGCACATGTTGTTGAAAAGGCACGGTGCTGTGCCGCCCGGCACGCGAGGGGGCGGTAACATCAGACGACGGTGCCTTGCAGACAACACGTCATCGGCACTGCGTGCGGGCCGCCCATCTCTTGGGGCTGGCCCGGAAAAAGCTGGGAGCGGTTTTATGTCCGCCACTGCGTGACAGGAAAGCGACAGAGCGCTTCAGCGGGAAACGCTTTTGCAAGGCAGGCGCATCCCGGATGGCAAGCGGACGTTGATCACCACCCCGGCATCAACTGGGCGGTGCGCAGGCGGGCGGCAGCGCGGCCAAACGCCTTCATGTCGCCGTCGAGATCGTCAGGGGCAACGGCCGGCGAGATGTTGTCGAGGCAGGCGGTGATGTGATCGGTGATCGCCGTCATCAGCGAGGGCGACAGGCCCGGCCGCTTCATCAGGCCGATCTGCACCGGGGGAAGCGGCGGAAAACCGTCCGACTGGCTCAGCACCTTCATACCCGGGCGAAGGGCCGATTCCGGCAAGATCGACACGGCCATGCCGGCGAGAACAGCTGACGCCACCACCATGGACGACCAGCTGGTAAACAGGATCTGGTATTCGCGCCCGTCGGCATCGAGCGCCGAACAGGCAAGCTGGCGCCAGTTGCAATCGCGCCGGCCGACAGCCAGCGGCACCGGCGCATCGTCGCGCAGCGGATGGTTGGCCGAGGCCACCCAGCAGAGCGGCTCCGTGCGCACCACATCCGACTGGCGGGCGCGGGGATTGTGCGTCACAAGCGCAATATCCAGCTCTCCGCGCGCCATCTTTTCCGCCAGATCCACCGAGGGTTCGCAGACAATGAACAGCTCGACATTCGGATGCGTCTTTGCAAAACGCCCGATGATCTCAGGCATGTAGCGGTCGGCATAATCGTCGGGCGTGCCGATGCGCAGCGTGCCTTCCAGCCGGTTGTCGTCGAAGGCTGCAATTGCCTCGTTGTTCAGCCGAATGATGCGGCGGGCATAGTTCAACAGCTTTTCGCCTTCCAGCGTCAGCCGGTTGCCGCGCCCGTCCTTGGCAAACAGCTGCTTGCCCACCCGCTCCTCCAGCCGTCGCATCTGCATGGAGACGGCGCTTTGCGTCTTGAACACGCGGTCGGCGGCCTTGGTGAAACTGCCGCTGTCGACGATGGCGACGAAGGTTTGCAACTGGTCAGTATCAAGTGGAGCAGACATTGGAGCACCCATCAGTGAGTTTGATGCTAATCATTAGAAACATTCGTTGGACTGATCAATGGTGATTTCGCATAACGCAAGGGCAAAGCCAAACAGATGGCGCTTCCCAAGCGCCGTCCCTGCCTTCCTTCCAGAAACGGCGGCCCGATCCAGCGGCCTGACACTGTTGGAGGAATGAATTTTCGTGCCTGACGAAAGGAAGTTCCCATGAGCACGACTGAACGGACCATGACCCGCACCCTCTCCGCCACCCGGAAGGTCAATGTGCGCCTTTTTGCCGATGTGATCGCCTATACGGCGGCATGGAGCAAAACCGTTCTTCGTGCCCTTCGCAATCGCAAGGCGATGAATGCGCTGAGCGAGCTTGAAGATCACCAGCTGTTCGATATCGGCCTGACACGGCTGGAGGTCGATCGTGCAATGATCCAGTCGGGCCTGTTTGAGGATCCCTATTCGCTCCTGCCACCGCATGCCCGCCAGCGCGGCCGCCGGTCGCTGTCCGTGAACAAGCGCGCCTGACCCACCAGTTTTCCCCGCAGGGTAAACGCCAATGACCCTGCACACTTGCCCGGCCGGTTTATCCGCGCCGGGCTTTTTTATGGTCTGCAAGCCTCTGCAGGGCAGGACCTCTGGTTCAGGCGGTGATCAGACGGAAGCCTTGGGCGCTTCGCCGGCCTGCGCACGCACATAACCCTCGAAGATGGCTTCCATATTCTTCTGATAGGCTTTCTGCACTTCGACGCCGCTATCGAACATGCTGGAGAGAACGGCCTGGAATTTCTCGATCTCCGGCTTGCCAGTCGGCGTCTCGGGCGCCTCAGTCTTCGGCGCTGCGGCTTTGGCTGGCTGTGGGGCAGCCTCGGGCGCGGAAAAACTGCCGCTCATCATGTCCTGAAAAGCCTTGGCGAACGGATTGTCGGTGAAGGGGTTGGTCTGCTGGGCCGCCTCTGCGGGCTTTTCCAGCCCCCACATGCTGCGCATCGCCTGGAACATCGGGTTGTCGAAGGGAATGGCAGCCGGCTGCGGCTTGGGTTTGGGCTGGAAACCGATGGCCTGCAGCCATTGCTGCGTCGCCTGGCCCATGGCCTCCGGCGAAAACGGATTGGTGTTGACCTGGCCGGTCATCTGCTTAAAGAGGCCGCCCATGATCGTGTCGGCCATGGCCGGCATCATCTGCTTCAAAACATCCTGGCCGATGCCGGTCAGCTGGGCTGCCTGCGCCGCAATCGCGCGCGAGACATCCTTGGAGCCGAACAGGCGCTCAAGAACCGCATTGCCATCGGCCATGCCCTGCGGCGTAAAAGCCTTGTTGATGTCCTCGAAATATTTGCCGTAGGCGCCGGAAAACATGCCGCTCATCAGCGCGCTGAAATCATACGGGTTGTTGCTGGTGCGCTTGAGGCCTGAGGAAAACGCCGGCAGGAGGGCGGCCATCGCCTGCGCCGCCTGCTCCTGGGCCAGATTGAACTGCTTGGCCAGAGTGTCCATCGCGGCGCCGTTCTGCGCCTTCAGCATCATGTCGAACAGCGGCAGCATGGTAACCGGCTCCTTCCTGGATTCCCCTTGTATCCAGCTACTATAACTGGAAAAATCCGGGACGGAACCGGTTTGTTCAGCTTTAAACTGTCCCTTGGCGGGAAGGCTCGAGGCTTAATACTGGTATTCGTCGAAAACCGGCTCAACGGAGCCGTTCCAGCGGCCGTGGTAAAGCGACAGCAGTTCTTCCGCCAGCACCTTCTTCTTGGCCAGAATCTCTTCCAGCGGCTGCAGAAACACCGATTCGTCCTGACCTTCGCCGTTCAGCCGGTTGCGGGCTTTGAGGCCTTGTGTGGAAACCGAAAGAATGTCGCGCGCAACCTCCATCAGCGGGCGCCCGGCAATTTTTGCCGCAAGCCCCTCGACCGGCACGGCATCGCGCAGCGCCAGCACATCCTGGTAGGTCCAGCCGCGCGTGATCTCTTCGGCGGCCGTCATGGCAGCATCGTCATAGAGAAGGCCGACCCAGAAGGCCGGAAGCGCGCAGATGCGCCGCCACGGGCCACCGTCTGCGCCGCGCATTTCGAGGTAACGCTTCAGGCGCACATCGGGAAACAGGGTGCCAAGATGGTTCGTCCAGTCGCCAAGCGTCGGCTGCCAGTCGGTCACTTCGCCCTTCAGCGCACCGGCCATGAACTGGCGGAACGTCACATGCGTGCAATCGTGATATTTGCCGTCGCGCACGATGAAATACATCGGCACGTCGAGCGCCCATTCCACATAGGTGGCAAAGCCGAAACCGGGCTCGAACGCCTTCGGCATCAGACCGCCGCGGGCATTGTCCGTATCGCGCCAGATCTCGCCACGCCAGGACTGAAGCCCGTTCGGCTTGCCCTCGGTAAAGGGAGAGGCGGCAAACAGCGCCGTCGACAGCGGCTGCAGCTTCAGGGACAGCTGCATCTTGCGCGCCATGTCGGCTTCGGAGGAGAAGTCGAGGTTCACCTGGATGGTGCAGGTGCGGTACATCATGTCCAGCCCGTGGCTGCCGACCTTCGGCATGTAGCGGGTCATGATCTTGTAGCGGGATTTCGGCATGACCGGCGTTTCGGCCAGCGTCCATTTGGGGCTGCCGCCGATGCCGAGGAAGCGGATGCCCATGGGCTCGGCAATCTCGCGCAGCACGGCCAGATGCTGGTTGGATTCGCGACAGGTCTCGTGCAGCGTTGCAAGCGGCGCGCCCGACAGCTCGAACTGGCCGCCCGGCTCGATGGAGATCGCGCCCATGCCGCCGGTCTCGCCAAGCCCGATGATGTTGTCACCATCCATGATCGGCTCCCAGCGGAGCTTTTGCTGCATGCCTTTCAGAAGCGCCGAAATGCTTGCCTCGCCAAAATAAGGCACGGGCGAATTGTCGGTGCGGAAGAAGGCGAACTTTTCGTGCTCGGTGCCGATACGGAAGTCGGTTTCCGGCTTGCAGCCCCCGGCCATATAGTCGGCCAGTTCCGAAACGGAGGTCAGCGGGGTGTGATCGGTGGTATCGCGGGCCATGAAGTCGACCTTGTTTGAAGTAGGGGGTCTTGAAGCAGGAAGCCGGTCCGAAAGCCGCAAAGAGACCTTCGGGATCGTTGCTTGTACCGGATCTAGCGGCGGTGCAAGTGAATTTCTCTGAACACAGAATGAGGCAAAAACCTCATGCCCAATCCCCGATGGTGGCCTGCACCAGGGCAAGGGCGGCCACGGCTGCGGTATCGGCGCGCAGAATACGCGGGCCCAGCGGAATGGCGGTGACGAAGTCGAGGCTGCGCAGCAGCGTCCGCTCCCCTTCAGAAAACCCGCCTTCCGGGCCGATCAACAGCGCAAGCTTGCGTTCCTTGATCTCATTGAGGATCGGCAGCGGGTTCTGGCTTTCCTCACCCTCGTCGCAAAAGATGATGCGCCGGTCATGAGGCCAGGTTTCCAGCAGGTCCTTGAGCTTGACGGGGGCCGCAACTGCCGGCACGGCCAGCACGCCGCATTGTTCGGCGGCCTCCATCACATTGGCTTGAAGTCGCTCCAGGCTGGTGATCTTGCCCTGCACATGCTGGGTCATCACCGGCTGCAACAGGCCGGCGCCCATTTCCACCGCCTTCTGCACGAGATAATCCAGCCGGCCGACTTTCAGCGGCGCAAACAGATAATGCAGATCCGGCAGCGGCGATTGAGGCCGCGTCTGCTCGATAGGTTCGATCAGCAGCTTTTTGCGGGTCGGCAGCAGAAGGCGTGCCCGCCATTCGCCGTCAACGCCGTTGAACACCAGAACCTCGTCGCCCTCTGCCATGCGCAGCACGTTGACGAGGTAGTTGAAATGGTCGCTTGCCGCCTCGTGGGACAGGCCGAGAGCCAGCTTCTGGTCGATGAAAAGCCGCTGCATGCGGAAATTGGCGCGCATCCGGAATGCCCCGTTCACGTGGTTTGACTGTCGCGTTCAGGCGAACAGCCGGAACATAATCATCGCAAGGACAGCTGCAAGGGCAGCGGACACCGGAACCGTAATCGTCCAGGCGCCGACGATGGTGAGCAGGTGCGAACGGCGCACCAGATAACGCCGGCGCACTTCGGCGGTGTTGACCTCGCCGACCGGTCTTTTCAATGGGTCTGTCCCGATCGGTGCCGTCTGACGCAGATAGGTCTGGCGCTGGCCCGAGTGGCGATGGTGCCATTCGCGAAACAGGCCGACGCCGAAGACGGCGCCAACCGCAATATGCGTGGAGCTGACCGGCGCGCCGACCGATGAAGCAACGATGACGGTGACGGCCGAAGACAGCGCCACGCAATAGGCCCGCATGGGGTTCAGCTTGGTGATTTCCTTGCCGACCAGATTGATGAGTTTTGGCCCGAACAGAAGAAGGCCCATCGAGATGCCAAGGCCGCCGATCAGCAGCTCCCAGACCGGGATCGGTGTCTCGCCAACCAGCGGCCCGTCGTTCAACGTTCCGATGATGGCCGCCAACGGTCCGACGGCGTTAGCCACGTCGTTGGCGCCATGGGCGAAGGAGAGGAGGGCGGCCGAAAAGATCAGCGGTATCCGGAAGAGCTTGCGCAGCGACTGGTTGCGGTTCTCCAGCCCTTCCGACTGGCGCCTGACCAGCGGGCGCGCAACCAGCGTTACGGCAATGCCACCGGCAAGGCCGAACAGCAGCGCCTGCGGCAGCGACAGCATCAGGCTGCCCAGCGGCAGCATCAGCATCAGATAGGCGGCAAAGGAGCCGAACATCACACCGATCAGCACCGGCACCCAGCGGCGGGCGGCGGCAATCTTGTCGGGTGTGTAGATGATGAAGGTCTTGATGAAGGCCAGCATGGCGATAGCCACCGCCGCCCCCAGAAGCGGAGACACAACCCAGCTGGTGGCAATGCCGGCCAGCACCGTCCAGTTGACGGCGCTGATACCGGCTGCCGCAATGCCTCCGCCCATCACACCGCCGACGATAGCATGGGTGGTGGAAACAGGCGCGCTGATCCAGGTGGCGATGTTGATCCAGATGGCGGCGGCCAGCAGCGCTGCCATCATCGCCCAGACATAGAGATCCGGGTTTGCAACGCGGTCGGCATACAGAATGCCATTGGCAATCGTGCCGGCCACCTGGTTTCCGGCAATCAGCGCGCCGGCAATTTCGCAGATGGCGGCAAGGGCAAGGCCGAGCCCGAGGCTGATCGCCTTGGATCCGACGGCGGCACCGATATTGTTGGCAACATCATTGGCGCCGATGTTCATCGCCATATACCCGGCCAGTACGGCGGCCGCGATGGCAACCATGGCGTCCGGGTGGCCGGCCGTGGAGGCGACAGTAAAGATCATCACGGCGATGAGAAACAGGAAACCGGCGCCGGGGCCTGCCAGACGGCGGCCCACATGCTTGGATGCGTCTTCCACCGAGGCGATCTTTTCCAGATCCTTGTCGAGGGTTGCCTTCCTGGGCTGCAGGGCAGGGCCTTTGTGCGCGCCGTCATGCGCGGGTTCGGATATTCTTTTCAATTAAAAAAGCGCCGCCTTCGCAAAATATTTCGTGTGTCGATCATGGCCGGTGCGCGGCAGCGCCAGCCTGTCACGCGAACGCATCTTCGACAATCTCGTCTGTGGTGGTAAAATCCACGCCTGCGGTCATTCGGTCGCCGATTGCAAAATCGCAACCGGGTGAATTCGTGGTTCTAAAAAGTCAGCGCCCGACAGCGCGCAGCTTTTCCTCGACAGGTGCCGGTGCCATGCGCTTGGCAAAGGCCATGAACAACGCCTTCAGCTCCGGCTCTTTCACCCGCGCTGCCGCCTCCGGGCAGGATGTCCATTCCAGTGTGCGGCTCTCTTTTTCCGGAAAATCGGTCAGCATTTCATCCACGCGCAACGCATGAACCTGTACCCGTACAGGAACCTTGATGCCGCTTTTCAGCTTCTTCATATAGGCGAAATAGCCGAACGGCTCTTTCTCCGCCTTGCCGCGCACGCCGGCTTCCTCATAGGCTTCCCGCTCGGCAACCGCATGGGCCTTCTTGCCCTTCATCGGCCAGCCTTTCGGAACAACCCAGCGGCGCGTCTCGCGGCTGGTCAACAACAGAACCTGCAGGCCCGACATCGCATCAAGCCTGTAGCACAGCGCAGCGTATTGCTGCCGCGGTGGACGCCGCAGCATCAGATACAGGTTCGAGACGAGTTGCTTGAGAAGGTTCACAGTTTTTATTCACTCCGGATATGCTGAATTGTTCCTAGCATGGTTACAGATTGCACAGCTGTTCATTTGCGACGTTAACCGAAAATTTGATTCGGTGTACACGCTTGTACGAACAGTCTTACACCAGCTGGGTTGCGTGAAACTGAAATATAAGGGCCTGCTTGAATATGTCGCGCATTTTTTTGAGCCGGGGCGCTTGCGACTTTATCAGCGCTTGATGCTGACCGGTCATTCGTGAGACGACTGGGGCGCGAGACAGGTGGAGGAGACGACGTGTCGGACGCAATTGCTTTTCTTGAACCTCGCGCGAACGTGATGGCGCGCCGCTCGATCATCATCGAAGACCTGGCCGACATGCTGCCACCCGAATGCCTGGTGCATGAGGCGCGCGAACTGGTGCCGTTCGAGACGGATGCCTTCGTCGCCTATCGTCGCCTGCCGCTCGCCGTGGTGCTGCCGAAAACCACGGCGCAGGTGTCTGCCGTGTTGAAATACTGCAACCGCTACGGCATTCCCGTAGTACCGCGCGGCGCGGGCACCTCGCTCTGCGGCGGGGCCATTCCGCAGGAGGATGCGGTGGTGATCGGGCTGTCGCGCCTGTCGCGCATTCTCGAGATCGACACGTTCAACCGCACCGCAAAGGTGCAGGCGGGCGTTACCAATCTTGCCATTTCGGACGCCGTGTCGCCGGAAGGATTTTTCTATGCGCCGGACCCAAGTTCGCAGCTCGCCTGCACCATCGGCGGCAATATCGGCATGAATTCCGGCGGTGCGCATTGCCTGAAATACGGCGTGACCACCAACAATCTGCTCGGCGTGACCATGGTTCTGGTGGATGGCACCATCGTCGAGCTGGGCGGCAAACATCTGGATGCCGGCGGTTACGATCTGCTCGGCCTGATCTGCGGCTCGGAGGGCCAGCTCGGCATCGTGACGGAAGCGACCGTTCGCCTCATCGCAAAGCCGGAAGGCGCGCGCCCCGTTCTGTTCGGCTTCGAGACATCGGAAGAGGCGGGCGCCTGCGTCACCGATGTCATCGGCTCCGGCATCATTCCCGTTGCCATCGAATTCATGGACAAGCCGGCCATCGAGATCTGCGAGGCTTTTGCCAAGGCCGGTTATCCGCTTGATGTCGGCGCGCTGCTGATCGTCGAGGTGGAAGGCTCCGAGGCCGAAATGGATGCGATGCTGGCGCTGATCGTGGAGATTGCCCGCCGGCACGGCGTCAAAACCGTGCGCGAATGCCAGTCGGCAACAGAGGCGGCACTGATCTGGAAAGGTCGAAAGTCCGCCTTTGGCGCCACCGGCCGCATTGCCGATTATATCTGCATGGATGGCACCGTGCCGCTCAGCCAGCTGTCTCATGTGCTGAAACGCACGGGAGAAATCGTCGAAGGGTTTGGCCTTCGCGTTGCCAATGTCTTTCACGCCGGTGATGGCAACATGCATCCATTGATCCTCTTCAACGCCAACGATCCCGACGAGGCGGCACGCGCCGAAGCGGCCGGCAACGAGATCCTGAAACTCTGCGTCGATGCCGGCGGGTGTCTGACGGGCGAACACGGTGTGGGCATCGAAAAACGCGACCTGATGCGCCACCAGTTTTCCAAGGCCGATCTCGACCAGCAGATGGCGGTACGCTCCGCCTTCGATGCGCAGTGGCTGATGAACCCGTCAAAAGTGTTTCCGCTCGACGGACGGCCCGAAACGAGAGCGTTTTCGGCATGAGTGCGATCACGATCAACACGACATCAGAGGTCAACACGGTGCCGATGAGCGCCATCCTCGTTCCCGTCTGCGAGGAGGAGGCGGCCGGCATGATCCGTGCGGCGGCAGCGGCGGGCCGGAGGCTCCAGATTTCCGGCGGCAACACGCGCTCGGGTTTCGGCAACCGGGTCGAGGCGGATGCCGTGCTGCGTTCGGCGGCCATTTCCGGCATCGTGGCCTATGATCCGGCCGAAATGGTGATGACGGCACGGGCCGGGACCCCGGTTGCCGAAATCGAGGAAATCCTGCTCGAAAACAACCAGATGCTGGCTTTTGAGCCCATCGACCACCGCACTGTCATGGGCACGGAAGGCGAACCGACGATCGGCGGCGTTTTTGCCACCAACGCATCCGGCCCGCGCCGGCTTCTGTCCGGTGCCGCGCGCGACAGCCTTCTCGGCATCCGTTTCGTGAACGGGCAAGGCGAGGTGATCCGCGCCGGCGGCCGGGTGATGAAAAATGTCACGGGGCTCGATCTCGTCAAGCTGCTGGCCGGCTCCTTCGGCACGCTCGGCTTCCTCACCGAAGTGACCTTTCGCGTGGCGCCACGCCCGCAGACGGAGCAGACGCTGATCGTCTCCGGTCTCCTCGATGAAGATGCCGCCCGCGCCATGGCGCTGGCCATGGGGCTTTCCGTCGAAGTATCGGGCGCTGCCCATCTGCCCGATAACGTGAAGGGCCGCTTCCTGAACGGGCGCCTGCCGGAAGGTGCCGCAACCGTACTGAGGCTCGAAGGCCTTTCCGCCTCCGTTCCCGTGCGGGCCGAAAAGCTCACCGCAGCGCTTGGCCGTTTCGGCCCGATTTCCCGTATCGAGGCGGACGCGAGCGCGCATCTCTGGCACCAGATCCGTGACGTGCTGCCCTATGCCGGCGACAGCCAAAAACCGCTCTGGCGGGTTTCCGTGGCACCCGGTGCCGGTGCAGCGCTCGTTCTTGCGTTTCGCCAGCACGCCGGCGTCGATGCCTTCTACGACTGGCAGGGCGGCCTTGTGTGGATGCGCATGGAGGCCGAGCCGGACGCAGACCTCTTGCGCGCCCTCATCCCCCGCTTCGGTGGCGGCCACGCCACGCTGATGCGTGCGAGCGACGCCCTGCGGGCCTCAACACCGGCCTTCGAACCGCAACCGGCGCCACTGGCCGCACTCTCCGAGCGGGTCCGGCAAACGCTTGATCCGGCGGGCATTTTCAACCCGGGGAAGATGGGGGCGTAACGGCTGATGCAAACCAATTTCACCGAGGCACAGCTTACCGATCCGCATGTGGCGGCGTCGGAAAAGATCCTGCGGCGCTGCGTGCATTGCGGGTTCTGCACCGCCACCTGTCCCACCTATGTGACGCTCGGCAATGAGCTGGACAGTCCGCGCGGGCGCATCTACCTCATCAAGGACATGCTGGAAAACGACCGGCCGGCTGACCGCGAGGTGGTGACCCATATCGACCGCTGTCTCTCCTGCCTTGCCTGCACCACCACCTGTCCCTCCGGCGTCGATTACATGCATCTGATCGACCATGCGCGGGCGCATATCGAAAACACCTACCAGAGGCCGCTGATGGACCGGCTGATCCGCGGGGTGCTTGTGGCCGTGCTGCCGCATCCCCAGCGGTTTCGGCTGGCGCTGTCGCTGGCCCGTCTTGCCCGGCCGCTGGCCCCCGTTCTTTCCCGCGTGACAGCGCTAAAACCGCTTGCCGCCATGCTGGAGCTTGCGCCGCAAAGCCTGGCTCCCGTAGCGAAGGCAGTGACGGTTCCGGTGGAAAAACCGGTGCGCGGGCGGGTGGCCATCCTTGCCGGCTGTGCCCAGCCGGTGCTCGATCCCGGCATCAACGCGGCAACCGAACGGCTTCTGTCACGGCTCGGCGTGGAAATCGTGGTGCCGAAAGGGGAGGGATGTTGCGGCGCGCTGGTGCATCATATGGGCCGAGAGGCCGCAGCGCTCGATTTTGCCCGCGCAAATGTCGATGCCTGGACGCGCGAGATCGAGGCGGGCGGGCTTGATGCGATCCTCATCACCGCGTCCGGCTGCGGCACGACGATCAAGGATTACGGCCATATGCTGCGGCTTGATCCGGCCTATGCGGAAAAGGCGGCGCGTGTCTCGGCACTCGCAAAGGACGTGACGGAATATCTGGCGCTGCTCGACCTGCCGCGCCTTGCCCCGCAAAACCTGACCGTCGCCTATCATTCCGCCTGTTCGATGCAGCACGGCCAGAAGATCACGCTGCAGCCGAAACTTCTCCTGAAGGCGGCGGGTTTTGCCGTGAAGGATCCGGCGGAAGGCCATCTCTGTTGTGGCTCGGCCGGCACCTACAACATTCTCCAGCCGGAGATTTCCGCCGAGCTGAAAGCGCGCAAGGTGAAAAATATCGAGGCGACGCGGGCCGATCTCATCGCCACCGGCAATATCGGCTGCATCACGCAGATCGCAACGGTGGCAAACATGCCGATCCTGCACACGGTGGAACTGCTCGACTGGGCCTATGGCGGGCCGAAACCCGCCAAACTTTCCGGCGTCGCAAAAGCTTAGAACTTGTAGGCAATGCCCAGGTTGACGGCGTTGGTTTTCACATCCGTCTTCAAGGACGCGCCGCTGTCGATATCGACGTCCACGAAGGAATAGGTGCCCTTGTATTCCAGGAAGGTCGACCAGTTCTTCGTGATCGCGTAACTAATGCCCGCCTGCGCCTGCAGGGTGGCACCGCCGAACGGGTATTCGAAGGTCTTGCCGGAGGCGCGGGTGACCTCCACATGCGGCACGTTGATACCGGCACCGGCGCCGACATACGGCGTGAGCGCGGGCATGCTTTCCAGCGGAAAACGATAAAGCGCATTCAGCGTCAGGAGGTTGAGGCCGTCGGTGAACTCGAAATGTGACCAGCCGGACTTTTGCAGCGTCTCGTCGTCGGCATAGACTTTGTCATGGGTGTAATCGAGCGAGAGGCCAAGATTTTCCAGCGCACCGCCTTCGAACCAGTAGGTGCCGCGCACGCCCCAATAAGGCGGCGATGCGAAGGATTTGCCTTCCCAGCCGGCGGTGAAATCCGGCTGGTCGGAGACCTCAACCTTGCTGTGCGGCGCGGTCTGGTATCCGCCATAGGCTGAAATTTCGATATCGCCGGCAAAGGCGACACTCGACAAAAGACAGCCGCCGACGAAAACAGCAGCGACGCTGATGGCATTGCGATTTGACATGAGAGAACCCCGATCCCCTGATGTCCTCGAGCTAACCGGGAATGCGTGACAGGGTGATGACGCGGCTGTGGCGTGGCGGCATCACTCGCCTCAGATCACGATGACCTTGGTGCCGACGGGAACGCGCCCGTAAAGATCGGTGACATCCTCGTTGCGCATGCGGATACAGCCGGAGGAGACGGCCGAACCGATCGTCCAGGGCGCGTTGGTGCCGTGGATGCGGTACAGCGTCGAGCCGAGATAAAGCGCGCGGGCGCCGAGCGGATTTTCCGGCCCGCCCTGCATGGAGGCCGGTAGGTAATGGCCTTTTTCGGCCTCGCGGCTGATCATGTCCTTCGGCGGATGCCAGCTTGGCCATTCGGCCTTGCGCGTCACGGTATGGGCGCCGGCCCATTCGAAGCCCGGCTTGCCGACGCCGACGCCATACCGTTTCGCCTTGCCGTCCTGCAGTACGAGATAGAGAAAGCGGCTGGTGGTATCGATAATGATCGTGCCCGGGGCATGCTGCGTTTCGAAGGTGACGATCTGCGGCAGGAATTGTGGTTCGATACGGCCACGGATGACAGGGATCGCTCGTCCGGCCACCGCCGTCTGCACCGGTTGGCGCGCCTCCACCTGCGGCGGTCTGGGGCGGATCTGGGTGGACTGGGTGCGCGGCGAAGGCGGCGGCTGCCGGTAGATCACGCGCAAGCCCGGCTGCGGCGGAACCTGAGCGGCGCGGGCGCCGGTGGCAGCGGCCACGGCGCGGCGTGGTGTGCCGCCAAGCTGGGTGATCCAAGGCGCCGTGAGATCCGGGCTGACGATCACCGGCGGGCGCTCCGCGTATCGGTCATCGGCCACCGCCGGCCCGGCAAGGGCTGCAAGACCCAGCGCACCGATCAGCCACAACCTCTTCATCGGCCTTATCCTTTGCAAATGCTTAACCCCTTGATCGCCTTCACCAAGCGATGGCCCGAAATTGCGGGAAAGGTGCAAGTGAAAGGTAAATGCGCCCCCGTTGCCTGTCAGGTTTTGGCGCAAACTCTGGCATCAGGGTTAATCTGTGGTTGGCAGACATGGTTTATCCCCGCTAAACGGAAAGGCAGCGCGTTGAAGGGGCAGGACAGATGCAGAAGCCGGGGATCATCGAAGGGGCGGATGGGCGCTGCCGTTGCAGCTGGCATCAGGGCCTTGCCGATTATGAGCGTTACCACGACGAAGAGTGGGGGCTGCCGATGACCGACGATATCAGGCTGTTTGAAAAGATCTGCCTCGAAGGCTTTCAGTCGGGCCTCTCCTGGCTCACCATCCTGCGCAAGCGCGACAATTTCCGCGCTGCCTTTGCCGGCTTTGATTTCGACAAGGTGGCGCAGTTTGATGAAGCGGATATCGAGCGCTGCGTGGCTGATGCCGGCATCATCCGCCACCGGGGAAAGATCGTTTCCACCATCAACAATGCCCGGCGCGCGGTGGACTTGCGCGATGAATTCGGCTCGCTCGCCAAATTCTTCTGGTCTTATGAGCCGGCGCCTTCCGAGCGCCCGGCCGTGATGGATCTCGACACGCTGCGCGCCAATCCGACGACCGCCGTTTCGATCCGGCTATCCAAGGATCTGAAGAAACGCGGCTGGACGTTTGTCGGTCCGACCACGGTTTATGCCTTCATGCAGGCCATGGGGCTGGTCAACGACCATCTCGACGGCTGCTATCGCCAGCCGGAGGTTGAGGTGCTGCGGGGCGCATTCGCGCGGCCCTGAACCGGTTAGCTACAGATCTGCGCCACAAGGTCTGGCAGTTCGCCGAGCGTCTCGATTTCGCGAAAACGCGGTGCTTCCATCGGGCGCTCCACGTGTTCCAGAACCCAGGTCAGTTCATGCGGCACGAACACGCCCCAGCTGCCGGCGGCAATGGCGGGCACCACATCGGATTTCAGCGAATTGCCCACCATCATCGCCCGTTCGGGGCCTTCGCCATATCTGGAAAAGATGCGGCGATAGGTGGTGGCGGTCTTGTCGGAGACAATCTCCACCGCATCGAAGAAATCGCCAAGGCCGGATTGCGCGAGCTTGCGTTCCTGGTCAAACAGGTCGCCCTTGGTGATCAGCACGAGGAAATAGCGGCCGCGCAGAGCCTCCAGCGCGGCGCGCGCCTGCGGCAGGCATTCCACCGGAT
>JAIXTO010000163.1 GCA_027483885.1 Rhizobiaceae bacterium | reverse complement strand
GATCACAGCCGTTACACCGGTGACCGCGTGCTGGAAAACCCGCTGGCCGCCGTGCAGATGGGCCTCATCTACGTCAACCCGGAAGGTCCGGACGGCCGTCCCGATCCGCTCGCATCCGCCCGTGACATTCGCGACACGTTTGGCCGCATGGCCATGAACGACGAGGAAACCGTGGCGCTGGTTGCCGGCGGCCACACGTTCGGCAAGACCCATGGTGCGGGCGACGCCGCCCATGTCGGCCCCGAGCCGGAAGGTGCAGCGCTTGCCGAGCAGGGCCTTGGCTGGATGAGCACCTACAAGAGCGGCAAGGGTTCCGACACGATCACATCCGGCCTCGAAGGCGCCTGGACCGCCAACCCGATCCAGTGGGACATGGGCTATTTCGACGTTCTCTTCGGCTATGAATGGGAACTGGTGAAGAGCCCTGCCGGCGCGCACCAGTGGCACGCCATCAACCTTGCCGAAAAGGACATGGCCCCGGACGCTGAAAATCCGTCGAAGAAGGTGCCGATCATGATGTCCACCGCCGACATGGCGATGCGCATGGATCCGGCCTATGAGGCGATCTCGCGCCGCTACCACCAGAACCCGGAGGAGTTTGCCGACGCCTTCGCCCGCGCCTGGTTCAAGCTGACCCACCGCGACATGGGGCCGAAGGTTCTCTATCTCGGCCCGGAAGTGCCCTCCGAAGAGCTGATCTGGCAGGATCCGGTTCCCGCCGTTGACCATGTTCTGGTCGATGGGGCCGATATCGCCGCCTTGAAGGCCGAAATCCTGTCCTCGGGTCTCACCAGCCAGGAACTGATCCAGACCGCCTGGGCATCGGCTGCCACGTTCCGCGGCTCCGACAAGCGCGGCGGCGCCAATGGCGCCCGCATCCGCCTTGCCCCTCAGAAGGACTGGGCGGTTAACCAGCCGGAACAGCTCGCCCGCGTTCTCTCAACCCTCGAAGGCATCCAGGCTGCCTTCAACGCCGCGCAGCAGGATGGCAAGTCGGTTTCTCTTGCCGACCTCATCGTGCTTGGCGGCACAGCGGCCGTGGAAGAGGCCGCCCGAGCCGGTGGCTACATGGTCGAGGTGCCGTTCACACCGGGCCGCACGGACGCAAGTGCTGCCCAGACGGATGTGGAGTCCTTCGACGTTCTGGAACCGGTCGCCGATGGCTTCCGCAATTACCAGAAGGTGGAATTCACCATCTCGCCTGAGGAATTGCTGATCGACCGGGCCCAGCTCCTGACCCTGACGGCACCGGAAATGACGGTGCTCGTTGGCGGCCTTCGCGTCCTGGGTGCCAACCATGGCGGCTCCACACACGGTGTCTTCACCACCCGTCCGGGCCAGCTGACGAATGATTTCTTCGTCAACCTGCTCGACATGGGCACCATCTGGACCCCGACTTCGCCGGCCGAAACCGCTTTCGAGGCACGCGACCGCAAGACCGGCCAGGTGAAATGGACCGCCACCCGCGTCGATCTCGTCTTCGGCTCCAACTCGCAGCTGCGCGCCCTGTCTGAAGTCTATGCCCAGAGCGACAGCGGCGAAAAATTCGTCCGCGACTTCGTCGCCGCCTGGGCGAAGGTGATGAACGCCGACCGCTTCGATCTCAGCCCCTGTGCACGGAAGATCTGACACATCCATGGAAAGCCCCCGGCGTTGCGCCGGGGGCACACAGCCATGAGAAGTTGAAGTTTACACATTATTCCACCGTGGATGTCGCCCATAAACCTGAGCGACACTTGACATAAATCGGCACAGCGGAAAGGAACAGTCTTCCTGTCGAACAATGCCGGTAAAACAATGACATTTGCAAACCGCTATCAACCTGCCCTGGCATTTGTCGTGTTTGCCGTAACGGTGTTTTTTGCACTGCGATACGCGGCACAGCCGCCGCTTGATATGTACTCGTTCAGGCAGGCGCAGACGGCTATTTCAGCCTATTGGTTTTCAAAAGACGGCTTTCAGCTGGGCTACCAGACGCCTGTCCTGGGAGCCCCCTGGTCTATCCCCTTTGAGTTCCCGATCTACCAGATCTTGGTGGCGCTCGTTACCAAATATCTGGCTGTCCCGCTGGATGTCAGCGGCCGCATTGTCAGCTATCTGTTTCTTGTAGCCTGTGTCATTCCGGCAAAATACATCATCGATGCGCTGAAACTGAACAGAACGACATTTTTTATCTTCTCTTCGCTTTTCCTGTCGTCTCCGATCTATTTGTACTGGGGACGATCGTTCATGATAGAGACCGCTGCTCTCTTCTTCACGCTCTGCTACATCGTTTATTTCCTGAAGATATCCAAGGGTGACCGCACCCTGCGCACGATTGGATATGCCATTCTGTTTGCAACGCTCGGGATGCTCCAGAAGTCCACGACGACGCTGCCGATCTTCCTGATTACCGCATGCATCTTTCTGGTTCAGACGGTCTTGCAGCGGAAAATCCGTGAGGACATATTCTCCAGGCGAAATTTCTGTCTGTTTTTCGCTCTGCTGACGTTTCCCATTGCCGTCGGCTTTGCCTGGGTCTCCTACACTGACCAACTGAAGGCCCTCAATGAGATCGGAAATCGTCTAACCTCAGCCAACCTGAGTGCATGGAACTGGGGAACACTCGCGCAACGATTCGATCCCAAGCTTTACTCTGAGGTGATCTGGAATCGCGTCCTACTCGGTAATCTCGGCGGCATCCTCGGTCTGTCGCTACTGGCCTTTTTCGTTGTCCATGCCTTCAACAGCAAAAGAAAAACAGTGCTTCTCGTGGCCTTAAGCAGCATCGCAATGGGTCTGCTGCCGTTTTTCATGTTTAGCAATCTGCATATCGTCCACACCTACTATCAGTCCGCCAACGTGCTGTTCCTGATATTCGCGCTCTCGGTGGCTGTCGGGCATTTCTCGTTTTCTGCGCGCGGTTCTCTGATCATGTGTGCATTCACCACGGCCGTGGTCATCTCGAACTATGTCATGTTTTCGGCTGCTTATTACCCGGCCATGGCGCAGCGGTTCACCAGCTCTGATCGCGACTATGCGATTGGCCTTGCGCTTCGGACAACCATGCCTGAGGGCAATCAGTTCATTGCCTACGGAAACGACTGGAGTTCAACATTCGCCTATATGGCGCAGAGGAAATCCCTCACCGCGCCAAATTGGCTGCCGGACATGACCGTGCCCCTGTCAAACCCCGACAGATACCTGGATGCCGGTCGTTTCACCGCTGTCGTGTCCTGCCCACCCCAGGGTTTGACCAAACAAGCGATCCTGACATTTGCGCAACAGCGAGATTGGAACGCAGCAGAAGTGGCCGGTTGCCTCATGGCTGTCGCCCCGGTTCAGCTCAAGAATGTCGTTCCAACCACGCAGCGTTGCGAAGGGAACATCGACGAAAAAACCGAAGTGACGGAAAACGGCATCCGTTACATCAACATCAAGGGCTGGCTCTACAACCGGGCAGCCCCAGACAACAAAGACTACATCGTGTTCGTCAGCGTCGATGGATCGCGCTATGTCTCTGCCGTGCGCGTCCCCCGCACCGATGTCAACGATGCATTGAAACTGTCCGAGAGCGACGTAACCGGCTACTCTGTTCTCATTCCGACGTCAGTGGGACTGGACGCTACTCCCTCGATCATATTTGCCGATCCCGAGGTGAAGAATGCGGTGTCGTGTACATTCGGATAAGCTGCTTTGATCGCTAGTCGACCGCGGCGGGGTCGCTCGGTTCAAACATGTAGGACTGTTCGACCATCGTTGGGGGAAGAGAATTGCGGTATCTGGCATGATCGACGGGCTGGGAAACGACTGCACAGTGCGACTTCAAACAGCGACCTAGTGGCATATTCATAACAATCCACTTATAGAAGATTTCTTTCATACGACGTCTCCAGCAGCGAATATAAATCAGGGTTTCCATGCAGACAGTGCTTCCAAACGACAATGAAGACATGGCTTTGCAACCGAAGCTGCCCATTGTCGTCGATCTGGATGGAACGCTGGTTCTTTCCGACACCTTGCATGAAACAGCAGCGATTGCGCTGTTTCGCAATCCTCTCGGCCTTGCCCGCGCGCTGCCTGCTCTCCGCAAAGGCCGCCACATGCTCAAGGCTGCATTGGCCAGCGAAGTCGACCTTACGGACGAGGTTCTTCCGTTACGCGAAGAACTTGTCCAGTGGCTGCGTGAGAAGGCCGAGGACGGGCATGAACTTCATCTCTGCTCGGCGGCCGACCAGACGGTCGTCGATAAGGTGGCGCAGCGGGTCGGCATCTTTTTCTCGGCGACCGGTTCTGCCAAAACGAACCTGAAGGGAAAAGCCAAGGCCCTCTACCTCAAAGAACGTTTTCCCGATGGCTTCATCTATGCGGGGGACCATGAGGTGGATCTTCCCGTCTGGCAGGCGTCGCAAGGCATTGTCCTGGTTGGTGTGTCCAATAGCGTACGCCAGCGCGCGGAAGCGCTTGGTAAACCCATCCTGGTTGAATTTCACACATCTCCCTTGACGCCGAAGGAATTCATGAAGGTTATCCGCGTCCATCACTGGACGAAGAACCTGCTGCTTTTCGTGCCCATTACGCTCGCACATGAATTGCTGAACCTTGCCGCCGTTTTGCAGACGCTGATTGCCTTCACCTGCCTTCTGGCGGTCACCTCTGCCACTTACCTGCTGAACGATATCGCCGATCTTAATTCCGATCGGCAGCATTGGTCGAAGCGAAACCGCGCAATCGCAAGCGGTCGCCTGTCCATCCGCGCAGCATTCCTGCTGGCCGGATGCCTGCTTGCAGGGGGCTTTTTCACCGCGATCATGCTCTCCTTGCATTTTACCGCAGCCTTGGCCGCCTATCTCGTCATTACCGGAGCCTATTCGCTGGGGCTGAAACGGATACCGCTTCTGGATACATTGATCATCGGCGTGCTGTTTACCACCCGTCTTACGATGGGAACCGTCTTGCTTGAAGATTCGCGTCCCGCCTGGTTGCTGACCTTCGCCGTGTTTTTCTTCTTTTCTCTGGCAACCGCCAAGCGCCATACGGAGATCGTGCGGGCAGCCTTCAGCGGTGATTTCAGCATCAAGAGCCGCGGTTACGAGGTCGAAGATGCAAACTTGACGCTGGCGCTCGGCATTGCAGCAGCGCTTGCATCCCTGGTGGTCCTGATGATCTTTATTCTTCAGGAGATGATGCTGGGCAGAACATACGCGCACCCGGAGTTTCTCCACGGCATCCCTGTATTTCTGTCCATCTGGCTTGGGAGGATCTGGTTCCTGTCGCATCGCGGAAAGATGAACGATGACCCAGTCAGCTTTGCCATTCGCGACCGCTCCAGCATCGGACTCGGCATGGCGATCGTCGCGCTGTTTCTGGCCGCGCTATGACGCATTTTGTCCCCCACGATGATTTTCGGTCCTGGGGCAACGTGCTGCAGGTTCCACATGCGGTGGCGCGGCCTAGCTGGCGTGACCAGCTAGCCAATACCATTTCGACGGGCCGGCAGCAGGGATTGCCTCTCCTCGCAACAGGCTTGAGACGCTCCTACGGTGATAGCATTCTCAATCCGGCGGGCGGAATGATCGATATGGCGGGCCTCGACAGGATCATCCATTTCGATCCGGATCGGCGCTTGCTGCGCGCCGAGGCGGGCCTGCCCCTTGATGTTCTGTTGAAGCTCTTCGTGCGCCAGGGCTTTTTCCCGCCAGTCACCCCGGGCACATGCTATGTCACCCTTGGCGGCGCAGTTGCCAATGACGTGCATGGCAAGAACCACCATGTGAACGGAACCTTCGGTCGATGGGTGCGACGCCTCGGGCTATTGCGCTCCTCCGGCGAAGAACTGGAACTGTCGCCGACTGAACATCCTGATCTTTTTGCAGCGACCATCGGCGGCCTTGGGCTGACCGGCCTGATCACTTGGGTGGAAATCGAACTGATCCCCATCAAAAGCGCGATGATGGACGTCGAGAACATCCCCTTCGAAGGTCTCGATGCGTTTTTCGATCTGGCAAAAAAGAGCGAAGAAAACTTCGACTATACCGTGTCGTGGATCGACTGCCTGGCAGCAGGTGCATCGCTGGGGCGCGGGATCTTTTCGCGCGGCAACCATTCCGCCAGCGGCTCTCCCCTGCCGGATCGGGGCAATACACGTTTCAACATGCCCATAAACGTGCCGCAGATCGCAATGAACCGTCACGCCATCAACGCGTTTAATGCTCTTTATTTCTGGAATGGAAAGCGCAAGAGCGGTGGGGCGCGCGTGGGGTTGCATCCGTTCTTTTACCCGCTTGATACAATCGGGCGCTGGAACAGGCTCTATGGCAAAAAGGGCATGTATCAGTATCAGTCTGTCGTGCCGCCGGCTGTTCAGCACGACGCCACGAAGGAAATGCTGGCGGCCATCTCCGCAAGCGGCCAGGGATCGTTTCTGGCAGTCCTCAAGACGTTTGGCGCCTCTGTTTCGCCGGGCCTTCTGTCTTTTCCTATGGAGGGGACTACGCTGGCGCTCGATTTCCCGAACCGGGGCGATGACACGTTGAGATTAATGGCGCGGCTGGACGCAATCGTTCTGGCGGCCGGGGGTCGGCTTTATCCCGCCAAGGACGGCCGGATGCCGGCACAGATGTTTCAGGCAGGTTATCCCGCTTGGCAGGCGTTTTCGAAACACGTAGACAGCGGGTTTAGCTCCCTCTTCTGGCAACGCGTGTCACAGATGTGAAGGAATACAAATTGCGCGTCATTATCCTGGGTGCGACTTCGGCGATTGCGGCATGCACGGCCCGGCTCTATGCCAAGGAAGGGGCAAGCCTCCTTCTCGTGGGCCGGGATGAGAATCGGTTGTCGCAGATGGCCGCCGACCTGAAGGCGCGTGGCGCAGAACGCGTCGAGATCGCCATCAACGATTTAGCGTCGGAAACCGATGTCGTCGCGCGGCTCTCGGCTTTCGTCGATCAACTGGGCGGCGTGGATCATGTGCTGCTTGCCTACGGCATTCTCGGCGACCAAAGTGCTGCCGAGCGCGATCTGGCGAGCGCTGAGGAAATCTTGCGGGTAAACTTCAATTCGGCCGCCGCCTGGAGCCTTGCCGCCGCCTCTGTTCTGGAACAACAGGGGCGTGGCAGCCTGGTCGTCATCGGATCGGTTGCGGGAGATCGCGGCCGGCGCGCCAACTTCATCTACGGCGCAGCCAAGGCCGGCCTTGAAACCCTCATTGAGGGCATTGCCCACCGCTTCGCCGACAAGGGGCCACGCGCCGTGCTGATCAAGCCCGGCCCGACCATCACACCGATGACGGACGGAATGAATCGCAAGGGCCTTCTTTGGGCGACGCCGGAAACCATCGCCGCCATCACCCATGCCCGGGCCTATCGCGGCAGCTCCATCGCCTACGCACCGGGCTTCTGGCGCTACATCATGCTGATCATCCGCAATCTTCCCGGCGCGATATTCAATCGAATGGACATCTGATGCAGAAGATCGTCATCACCGGAGCCGCAGGGCTTGTCGGCCAGAACGTCATTGCCCGGCTGAAGGGCATGGCCGACGTTGAAATCGTTGGAATCGACAAGCATCCAACCAACACGGCATTGCTGCGACAGTTGCATCCGGAAATCGAGGTCATCGAAGCCGACCTTGCGACCGAGGGGCCTTGGATGGATGCGTTTGCAGGCGCTGACGCTGTGCTGTTGAACCAGGCGCAGATCGGCGGGCTGATAGAGCAGGAATTCACCGACAACAATGTCGTGGCAACCGAAAAAATCGTTGAGGCGATGCGCCGCCACGCCGTCCCGTATTTCGTCCATATTTCATCGTCAGTCGTCAATTCGAAGGCAGACGATTTCTACACGCGTTCCAAAACCGCGCAGGAGCGCTTTATCGATACCGTCGACGACATTGCGCATGTCGTCCTGCGCCCGACACTGATGTTCGGCTGGTTCGATCGCAAACATCTTGGCTGGCTTCGCCGGTTCATGGACCGCGTGCCTGTCTTCCCGATCCCTGGCGATGGCCGGTTTGTTCGCCAGCCGCTTTATGTCGGGGATTTCGCCAATGTCATCATCTCCTCGCTGCACACGAAGCCGGTGGGCGCCTATGACATTTCCGGCCTTGAGCAAACCTATTACGGCGATATCATTCGGCTGATCCACCAGACGGTCAAGCCGAAGGCCCGCATCGTTCACATTCCCTACCAGATGTTCTGGTGGCTGCTGTTTTGTTATGCAAAAGTCAGCAGCAAGCCGCCATTCACCACCAGCCAACTCGAGGCGCTGGTGATACCGGAAACCTTCCCGGTGATCGACTGGCCGACCATCTTCAACGTTCCGGCAACGCCGTTGAAAGATGCCATTGCGGAGAGTTATCTCGACCCGCGCTACAGCAAGATCGTACTGGACTTTTAGGAGAAAACGATGAGTCGTGTGATTGTCATCGGCGCCGGTGCGATGGGACTGGCGGCAGCACATCGTGCCGCGCAATTGGGCCACGAGGTCGACCTCATCGAAGTTGATAACGTTGCAGGCGGCATGGCCGCGCATTTCGATTTCGGCGGTCTTTCCATTGAGCGGTTCTACCATTTCGTCTGCCGATCCGACGAGCCCACTTTTGCGCTGATGCGCGAACTGGGCATTGGCGACAAGATGCGCTGGCGGCCGACCTCCATGGGCTACTTCATGAAGGGCAAGATCCATCCGTGGGGCGACCCGATTTCGCTCCTGCGCTTTCCCCATCTGAGCCTGATCGCAAAGATCCGGACCGGCCTGCAGATGTTCCTCACCACAAAAGCGTCGAGCTTTGCATCCATTGAGAACAAGACCGCCCGTCAGTGGCTTGAAAAGGGGTCTGGGCGCGAGGTCTACCAGACGCTCTGGAAGCGCCTGATGGAGCTGAAATTCTACGAACTGGCCGACAATGTCTCCGCCTCCTGGATTGCGACACGCGTGCGTCGGATCGGCAATTCGCGCCGGTCGATCTTCCAGGAAGAACTGGGCTATATCGAAGGGGGCAGCCAGACGCTCGTTGATGCCCTCGTCTGCGCCTATACCGCAGAGGGCGGGCGCATTCATCTGGCGACATCGGTGGAGAAGGTCGAAACCGAAGGCGGCAAGGTCACGGGCGTGATCGCTGGCGGCCGCTTCCATGCGGGGGACGCGGTGATTTCGACCGTGCCCACCCCCCTTATTTCCAAGATGATACCAGACCTGCCGGCGGCATCGAAGGCGCAATACGATGCCATCCAGAATATCGGTGTCGTCTGCCTTATCTTCCGTCTCAAAAAATCGATCAGCAAGCATTTCTGGATCAACATCGTCGATGATGAGATCGACATTCCCGGCCTGATCCAGTTTTCAAACCTGCGTCCGGTCGATGATACGGTCGTCTACGTGCCTTATTATATGCCGACGACACAGGCGAAATGGCAGTGGAGCGACGACCAGTTTGTGGAAGAGGCATTTTCCTACATCCGAAAGGTCAATCCACAGATCACCGAAAACGATCTCATCGACGCAAAGGTCGGGCGCCTGAAATATGCGCAGCCTGTCTGCGAGCCGGGCTTCCTCGACACGCTGCCGCCGATCCAAACGCCGATCACTGGTCTTCAGGTTGCAGATACCTGCTATTATTATCCGGAAGACCGGGGGATCTCGGAAAGTGTCCGCTACGGGCGCATGATGGCGGAAGCCGTCGCACCATGAAAGCTGCGCTGAAGAGGGTGCTGTCGAACCCGTTCATCCGGTTTGCGTTTTCCGGCGGCCTCGCGGCCGGCGTAAACATCCTGTCGAGACTGGCACTTTCGCAGATCCTTCCCTACTCGGTTGCCATCGCCATCGCCTTCCTCTTCGGCATGGTGACCGCATTCACGCTGATGAAGCTGCTGGTGTTTGAAAAGAGCGGCCAGCGGATCCATCATGAATATCTGCGCTTCTGCCTCGTCAACGCCGTTGCGTTTGTCCAAGTATGGGCTGTCAGCATGGTTCTTGCACAATTTTTGCTCCCAGCCATTGGCGTTCATTCTCATGTTGAGACGATTGCCCATGTCATCGGTGTCTTAAGCCCGATCGCCACGAGCTATTTCCTGCACAAACATTTTACGTTTTCCAGATCCGGCGTGTGATTGGGACGCGCCCCTCACGCCGCCTGCGGAAAGAAAATCGCGCGCGCCGGGTCGAAGGCGTAACCTTCGCGAAAATTGGTGGCGTCTTCTGCCAGCTGGCTTACGCTCTGCAAGATGTAATCCACCTTCTCCTCACAGAGCAGCACGGAAAAATTGAGCCGTGTGAAGCCGGGTTTTTCCATTTCTTCGCCAGCCAGGATTGCACTGCGCAGGCGGGCAGATTCATGGTTGTCGATCTCCAGCAGACGGTGGACATAAGGGCCGGCGCAGGCGCAGCCGCCGCGGGCCTGGATGCCGAAACGATCCGACAGCATGCGGGTGACGAGTTGCTGGTGGAGATAACCGCCCTTGCCGTCGCGGATGCGGAACGAGAAGATCGGCAGCCGGTCGCTCAAGAGATTTCCGAGAAGCTGGATGTGCGGATGGTCTTTCCAGGCGACGAGCGCGCGGGCGGTCAGTTCGCGGTTACGAGCCGCCATCTGGTGGCTGCCGATGGCATCCTTGACCAGGAAGGCAAGGGCTGCGCGGATATCGCCGACCACATTTGGCGTGCCGGCCTCCTCGCGCGCTTCAAGGCTATCGGCATAATCATGGCCGGTGGAGGACACGAATTTCACCGTGCCGCCGCCGCTCCAGCTTGGCTTGTCGATCACGACGGCATCACGCCGGATGATCAGCACGCCGGATGCGCCGGGGCCACCGATGAACTTGTGCGGCGATACAACGAGCGCATCGATCTCGGCGCCCTCTTGCGGCGTCATGGAAATCGGCAGGTAAGGCCCGCCGCCGGCATAATCCCATATTATTTTTGCGCCCGCCTGTTTGACGCGTCGGGTGACGGCGGCGACATCGGTGACGATGCCGGTGACATTTGAGGCGGCTGAAAACGAGCAGATTACCCGGCTGAAGTCCCGCGAGGCGGCAAGCACCGCATCGAGTTGCTGAAGATCGGGGCCGCCTTCTACCGCCTCGCCAAGTTCCACGATGTCGGCGCCGCTTTCGCGCCAGGGCAGGATGTTGGAATGGTGTTCATAGGGGCCGATGATGACGCGTGTGCCGGGTGCCGTCGCGCCGAACAGGCAGACCAGCCTGTTGAGGCCGGCCGTGGCGCCGGAGCCGGCAAAGATCACCGCATGGGCATCCGTTGCACCGCAGGCACCCGCGATCACCGAGCGCGCTTCGCGCCGCATCCTTGTCATCATGCCCCCGCAGTAGGAGGCTTCCGTGTGGCTGTTGGCGTAAAAGGGCAGTACGTCTTCCAGAATGAAGCGCTCCACCGGCATCAGCGCACGACCCGACGCGACATAATCGGCATAGACCAAAGGTTTTGGCCCAAAGGGGCCATCGATCACCGCATCGCGACCGATCAGGCCATCGGCCAGGGTATTCAGGATGTCACCCGCTTGAAGTCCGTCGCGAAACTTCTGCAGCATATCCGTCATCTGTCCCGTCGCCTGCGCCATCGTTTTTGATCCCCTTTATGATGTGGGAGAAGGATAGCCATTGCGCCGGTGTGGTTTCATCCCCTATCTTTGCGTCAAACAACGGTTTTATGTGTCAAATGAACGATGAAATCCTGAAATTCGACGCGATCGATCGTCGTATCCTCACCTTCCTGCAACGCGACGGGTCCCTGTCTCAACGCGAGCTTGCCGAAAAGGTGGGGCTTTCGCAGAATGCCTGCTGGCGAAGGCTGCAACGGCTCGAGGAAGCGGGCGTGCTGAAAGGCGCGCAGGCGGCGGTGGACCTGCCGGCGCTGGGGCTTGATCTCACCGTTTTCGTGATGATCCGCACCCGCCACCATTCGAAGGAATGGGCGGAAAGTTTTCGCCGTCACGTGGAAAAACTGCCCGAAGTGGTGGATTTTTACCGCATCGGCGGTGACTGGGACTATCTCCTGAAGGTCGTCACCCATGGCATGCGCGGTTATGACGCCTTCTACCAGAAGCTGATCACGGATTTCGATTTCTCCACCGTCACCGGCTTCTTTTCCATGGAAGCCATTCTGCAGAACCGCCCGACGGATCTGACGAGGTTATGACATCCTGCAATACGGCCATGCAGGAACATCGCTTGAAGCCTGAATGATCCGCCGTACATCTGTTGTGCATTGCACAATGGAGATGAATGACGATCATGAGCGACCATGTTGAGGACTTGAGCGACCTGCCGAAGGGTGAACTGACGCTGCGCACACTGGCCATGCCAGCCGATGCCAACCCCGCCGGCGATATCTTTGGTGGCTGGGTGATGGCGCAGATGGATGCGGCAGCGGGCATCGCCTCATCGGAACGCGCCAAGGGCCGCACGGTCACGGCCGCCGTTCGCGAGATGATCTTTCGCCAGCCGGTAAAGGTCGGCGATACGCTCTGCATCTATACGACCGTCGCCCATGTCGGGCGCACGTCCATGACGCTTGCAGTGGAATGCTGGGTGCGGCGACAGTTTTCCGAAACGCGCCAGAAGGTGACGGAGGCCAGCTTCGTCATGGTGGCGCTTGATCATGCTGGCCGGCCGCGCCCGGTGGATGGCTAGGCTTGCCGGCCCTCGCGGCGAGTTGATCGCATATTTGCAAACCGTTTCTTTCGAAATGGCGTATCCTCCCTGACCAATAGCCGACAAGGCGACACAAAAGGGAGGCAGCGATGACAGTGACCGAGCGGGAGATCCGCTATCCCGGACGCATGCGCGTGCTGCACTGGCTGGTCGCGGTTCTCGTGGCGGCCGTCTGGCCGCTCGGCATGATGATCAAGTTCACCCGCGAGGACGTGAAGCTCGATTTTTATATGCTGCACGAGAGCCTCGGCTTCATCGTGTTGTGGTTGATGCTGGTGCGAACCGGGGTGCGGCTGACCGCATCCCCCCTGCCCCGACCCGCCGCCGGCATAGAGGGGTTGGCCAGCCGCACCGTGCATGGCCTGCTTTATGTGTTTCTGGTGGTCATGCCGGTCAGCGGCTTTATGGCCACCAATGCCCACGGCTTTCCGCTCCACTGGTTCAACCTCGTGGAGATCTGGAGCCCGGTGGGCAAATCCCCTGAGATCGCGCCCTGGTTTTCCGCCATCCACACCTGGAGCGCATGGATCCTTTTAAGCCTCTTTGCGTTGCATATCGGGGCGGTTTTATTCCATCACGTGATCCGCCGCGACGATACGCTCACCCGTATCCTTTGACCTTTAAACCCGGCGGACAGATCGATCATGCGCAGCATCAAGATGACCGAAACCCTGTGGACGCGATTGCTCGGCATGAGTGGCGTGCACCAGCGGGTAACCCCGTTCGAGGAGCCGGCATTGCAACTCTACGGTCCGATTGCCGGCGCACGCGGCCGCTTCGTGCTGGCGCAGGTTGGCCAGTCGCTGGATGGGCGCGTGGCCACCGTGTCGGGCGATGCACGCGACATTTCCGGGCCGGATGGACTTGCTCACCTGCACCGCTGCCGTGCCCTGGTGGAGGCGGTGATCGTAGGCGTCGGCACCGTCAAGGCGGATAATCCCCGCCTCTCCGTGCGCGAAGTCAAAGGTCCCGATCCGGCGCGCGTCGTGATCGATTGCCGCGCAGAATTGTCCGGTGAGGAAGGCCTGTTTCACGATGGCGGCGCGCCAGTTATTCTCATCCAGTCGAAGGATGCACCGGAGCGGCGCTACAAGGCGCAGGTGATCCGTCTGTCGCAATCTCCGTCGGGGCTTTGTCCGCATGCGATCCTCGATGCGCTGTCTGCCCGCGGGCTTGACCGCATTCTGGTCGAAGGCGGTGCGCGCACAATCTCGCGGTTCATCGATCAGGGGCTGGTGGACCGGTTACATGTGTCCATCGCGCCGCTCATCATCGGCTCGGGTCCAGCTGGCATTTCGCTGCCGCCCATCGATGCGCTCTCGCAAGCGCAACGACCGGCAGCACGGGTGTTCAGCCTTGGCAGTGATATCCTCTTCGATTGCGAACTGAAGCCGCAATCGCTCAATGCCTCAGTCTCGCGGCAGCGCCAGAAGGTCGTGATGGCCGACCTCGCATCCGCCCCGATCTCCCCTGACATAGGCTAGCCGGAAGGCCAGCCATTCGCCGATTTCCTCCGGCTGCAGGGCACCCACTTCCAGCACGGGATCAACCATGCCACGCAGGAAGGCGATATGCAGATCCGCCTCTTGCGCGCTGATCCGCCAGACGCTTGGGGCCACGACAACGTCGTATCCCAGCCCTTCCAGCACGCCTTTCAGGTGGTCGGTGGCTGTCGGCCCAAGGGCCGGCCCCAGCCCTTTGTCGGTTCGCTGGTGGCGGTTGAAATCGGCAACCACACGGGCGTCGAGCGGATGCGGGCGATGCCATTCCACACGCCCATCATAATTCAACGCCGCATAAAGCCCGATGCGATGTTCTGCCAGCACGCCAAGCAGCCGGTCGCAGAAGGCGGCCGAGCCAAGATCGAAGAAGGCAGAGGCGGTGACGATGGACACACCCTCCAGCGGCATGCCGGCGGGCTGGTTCAGATCATGCCGGAAAAAGCCGATGCCATCAGAGCCCAGAAGTTTTTCCGCGGCCGCCAGCAGTGCCGGATCGTAATCCAACAGCCGCCATACGGTGCCCTCGGGAAGCCGTCCCGACAGGCTGCGATAGGTAGAGCCGGTGCCGCAGCCGATGTCGAGCACAGTCGCCGGCAAGGACTGGCCGGTGACGAAACGGGCAAAATTGTCGACCAGCACCGGGTCGCGCGCCAAAACATCGACAGGCTCGCGCAGGCGAAGCCATTTGGCATCGAAGCCGCTCATGGGGTTCCTTTCAGGAAACGCGGTTCAGGGCAGAAGAGACAATTGCGGCGGTATCTGGCCAGCCCGGCAAATTTAAGCCCGCAACGAAGGCGGCATCAGCAAATTTTCGCCGCTCGAGAGGAAAGGCCAGAAGCCGGCGCAAGGCTGCCGCAAATGCCTCCACATCATCCACCGCCACGAGAAGCCCCGCCGACTGCGGCACCACATCGGGAATGGCGCCGGCATGGCAGGCAACAATCGGCAGGCCTTGCGAGAGCGCCTCGGCAAACACCATGCCATAGCCCTCGTAACGGCTGGCAAGCGCAAAAATATCGGCTCCGGCCATGGCCTGTCGTACATCCGCCCGTTCGCCTGTAAGGGTCACGCGGTCGGTGAGTTTCAGCTGGTGGCGCAGCATTTCAAGCTCGGATGTGGTCACCGGATCAAGATCCCGGCTGCCGATGATGGTGGCGCGCCAGGGAAGATCCCGAATGCGCTCCAGCGCGCGCAGGAGAACATCATGCCCCTTGCGCCGTGTCAGCGTGCCAACGCAGAGGATGTGCGGCGGTGTGTTGTTGCCCTTGGCAACAGTTGCCCGCTCCGTGCCGGGAAGGGCCACCGTGATCTTCTCCTCGTCGACGCCATAATGGGCGACAAGGCCGCGGGCCGTGGCGGGCGACGTGACGACGATGTGGCGCACATGGGAAAGCGCCTTCCGCTCCACCTGCCGGAACCGTACCTGCTCCGTCTCGGAGAGGCCGGTTTCGAGCGCCAGCGGATGATGCACCAGCGCCACCAGCCGCAGGCGATCGGCAGAACGCGCCGCCCAGCGGTCCATCACGCCGAAGGCAAGGCCATCGATCATCACAAGACTGTTGTCTGCGAGTGCATCGAGCTTTGCCTCCGCTGCCTCCATCTGTGCGGCCGACGGTGAGGGAAAGCCATCGCCAAGGCCAAGCGGCACGACAGGCCGCCCCAGCGCCGTCAGGCACTCGATCAGGCGGCGATCATAGGCATAACCGCCAGTGCTGGTTTCCAGCCGGCCGGGATAGGCAAAAACCAGGGGCTCGCTCAAAGATCGGCCTCATACCAGCCGCGCGCCATATGGCTTTCGTTGAGCAGCACGCGAAGCCGGCAGATGCGGGCACTGCCGGGTCCGAGCTTCTTGTCGGCCACCGCCTGTTTGAGCTGGTCGAAGATGTGTTTTGCAATCACTTCGGTCGTCGAAATCCGGCCCTTGAACACATCGAGTTCATCGAGGTTCTGGTAGTTGAGCGGCTTCAGCACCTCAGACAGAACCTGTGTTGCAAGGCCGATATCGACCGCCAGCCCGTCCTCGTCGACATCCCTCGTGAAGAAGGCGGCATCCACCACGAAGGTTGCACCATGCATGCCCTGTGCGGGTCCGAAAACCTCGCGCTTCAGGCTGTGGGCGATCATGATGTGGTCTCTGACTTCGACTGCGAACATGAAATTGGTGGTCCTTCCTTCAGATTTTGGTTGGTTCAAATGGCGGGCGGTCGTCGGGTCGTTTCAACCCCTGGGCTGGTAACGGACGCGGTGGCAAAGCGTTGTGGCTGCATCAAGAATACGCGGATAAGCCACCTGCAGATCATCAAAGGCGGTTTCGCCTGAGATCAGCGCATCCAGCCTGTCATCCTCCAAAAGGTCCATGGCCTTCATCAGACGCCGTGAATAGGTCCAGCGCGCGCGCCGATGCGGGGGAATGCTGCCGACCTGCGAGGAGACGATGGAAAGGCGGCGCGAATGAAAGGCGCCGCCAAGCGGCACGGTGGTTGGGCGCTCGCCATACCAGCTGGCCTCGACGATGCGTGCTTCCATGCCAGCCAGTTCAATCGCCTGAGACAGCGCGGCAGAAGCGCCGGACGCATTGATCAGCACATCGAACTCGCCATCCACGTGGTCGGAAAGTGAAAAGTTAAGCCCCAGCGCGCTGGCAAGGCTTGCCCGTTCCAGATCGCGATCGATCAGCAGCGTTTCGGTGCCGGCAATGCCGGCGCTGAGGAAGGCGACCAGCGCGCCGACGACGCCTGCGCCAAACACCGCCACCCGGTCTCCCGGCTGGATCAGCGCATCCCAGACGATGTTGAGCGCGGTCTCCATATTGGCCGTCAGCACCGCCCGTTCCGGCGGCAGGTGAAGGGGCAGCGGCGTTACCGCGCTCGCCTCCACAGTGAACAGATCCTGATGCGGGTGCAGCGCAAATACCGTCTTGCCAGAAAGGCTTTCCGGCCCTTCCTCCACCACACCCACCATGGCATAGCCATATTTCACCGGAAACGGAAACTGGCCGCCCATATGGGGCCCGCGCATGCGCTCGCGCTCGCTTTCGGGCACCAGCCCCTTGAACACGGTGGATTCCGTGCCGCGGCTAATCCCGCTATAGAGCGCACGCACACGCACACGTCCGCTCCCGGCGCCTTCCAGCGGCTCCTCACGCAAGACGCACTGACCGGGGGCCTCAAACCAGAGGGCTCGCGCTATTTCCTGATGGTGTCGGCTCGCGCGCTCTGTCAAAAGGCCCATCCGCTTCTTTTCACCTCCTTGGATACAACAGTTGCCTTTATCTATGGCAGCTTTTGTGAAAGGCGCGGGGCAGATGCATCAATTTTAATTTATAATCACCCGGTAATCCGTTGCCTTTGCAGGGTCGTAACGCCACCTAGAACATGAAGGAGGCCAGCATGACCGCAGAGAGCCCATTCTCGAAAGATTTTTCCAATCCCGCCATCGCCGTAGAGCGCGCCGTTTCGGAATTGCGCTATGGCCGCCCGGTGATCTTCTCAGACGACAGTCGAAAGATCGCCGTTCTCGCCCTGGATGCGGCGTCTCCTGCCGTGTTTGAACAGTTTGCCGAAACGGTCAACAATGCCCATGACCTGCTGCTGACGCGCGAGCGCGCCACCCGCCTTGGGCTGAAGACCAATCACGATGTCGCCGTGCCGCTTGCCGGTTATGGTTTCGAGCAGGCCTCGCGGCTGTCCTATGCGCTCGACGCCGATATTCCGCGCACATGCCGTCCGGCCGACAGGCTGTTTTCACAATCGGCCGAGCTTGCAAGCGTGGCGCTTCTGCTGCCGAGCATGATCAGCGCCGATATTTCCGGAATTGAAGATCGTTTCAGCGGCTGCTGCGGCATTCACGCCCACGCGCTTTCGAACCTTCGCCCCGCACGCGAGACCTTCCAGAAGGTGGCCCGCACCCGTGTACCGCTGAAGGATTTTGGCGATGCGGATTTCGTCGTCTTTCGTGGCGGCGTCGCCCAGAAGGACCAGGTGGCAATTGTCGTCGGCAAACCGGATCTTTCAAAGCCGGTGCCGATCCGCATCCATTCGTCCTGCATCACCGGCGACCTCTGCGGTTCGCTGAAATGCGATTGCGGCGACCAGTTGCGCAACGGGCTTGATCTCCTGAAACAGGCTGGCGGCGGTGTGCTCGTCTATCTCGACCAGGAAGGCCGCGGCACCGGCATCGGCGCCAAGATGCGCGCCTATGGCTACCAGCATCTCGGCCTCGATACGATCGATGCCGATGCCGAGCTTGGATTTGGACAGGATCACCGCCGTTACGAGGCAGCCGTTGCCATGCTGCGCCTGCTCGGCATCGGTGAAGTCATCGTCTACACCAACAACCCGACGAAGATCGCGGCGTTGAAGGCAGGCGGCATTGCCGTCCATGCCCGCACGCCGGTTCTCGGCCGGGTGACGGTGGAAAACGAAAATTACCTGCGCACCAAGACACTGCGCGCCGGACATATGCTGGACCTCGATACGCTGATTGCCGCAGAATAAGGTAAGAGGCCGGAGGCTCGTCATGTCCATCAACGAGGAAAGGCACGATGCCCGCGCGGCATCGCGCCGCCGCTTTTCAGATTTTCATCAGGATCCGCTGCTTGCCAACACACTGAAGGTGCTGGCCGTGGTCTACCTTGCCTCGATTGCCAGCTGGGGCATGGTAGCACTGCACCTGCCGCTGGAAATTCACGTGCCGATTATTGCAGGCGGCCTGCTGGCCGGCATTTTTGCAGCTGTTGTCCACGGACTGCCATTCCACAAGCATGCGCGTTTCGGTTTTGCCAACCTCGTCACCGCCTTTCGCGCCGGCATTGTCAGCCTTGTGGCGGCAACGGTGCTGTTTTCGCATGAGTTCGGCGGCCGCGACTTTGACGATCTGATCTGGTGGACGGTGGCGGCGGTGCTGTTTGCGCTGGCGCTGGATGGGGTCGATGGCTATCTGGCAAGGCGTTACCGCCAGCAATCGGCACTCGGCGCCCGCTTCGACATGGAGGTGGATGCCGCCCTCATCCTCATCCTTTCGGTTGCCGCCATGGTGCTCGACAAGGCTGGACCCTGGGTCGTGCTCATCGGCCTGATGCGCTACCTGTTCGTGATGGCACAGTGGTTTTCGCCGGCGCTCCGGGCCGAACTTGCGCCCTCGTTTCGCCGCAAGACAGTCTGCGTGGTGCAGGGGGCAGCCCTCTGCCTGGTGCTTGTGCCGCAGGTAACAGCGCCGCTCTCCACCTGGATCTGCGGTTTTGCCCTTGCAGCGCTTGTCTATTCCTTTGGTGCCGATGTTTTGGCGCTCCTGTCGCGCAAAGCGACAAGGCCGTGATGGATTGCGGCATACCCCGTTTAACCGGCGGGGCGGCGTCTCTGCGAAACGGCGATCACCAGAAATCCGGGAGAGGCACCCGCCATGGCAAGCGCTCCGTAAACGAGGCTTGCCGAAACGCCATCGGCACTGGCAAGGCCGATCAGCGGCCAGAGTGCAGCCGCCGCCGCCTCGCGCGTGCCCCAGCCGCCAAGTCCGGTCGGGATCAGCATGGCGGCCAGACACAACGGCACGACGGTGAAGGCGCCGACAAGCGGCAGGGGCTTTCCGACCGCATCGGCGGCCAGCATGAACAGCGCCACATAACCGAAAACAACCGCAAGGCTCAGGCCACCCTGCACCAAGAAGGCGCCGCGCCGCAGGAAGACCTCTACGAAATCTGCACGCAAACTCTTGTATCTCCGCATCAGAAGGGTGCCGGCTGCGGTAAGGCCTACGAACAAAGCACCCGCCACCAGCAATCCCTCCGTCGACCAGATGTTTTTGCCGATCAGCAGCGGCCAGAGAACCAGGCCCGGCAGGCAGAGGCAGACGAAGGCAAGTTGGCCGGACAAGCGCTCGAAGAACACCGCCTTGGCCGAACGCTGCCAGCCGCCCGCCTCGCCGTCTGCGCTGCGATAGGCGCGCAGCACATCGCCGGCCATGCCGCCCGGCGCCACCTGATTAACGGCGCTTGCCACGTAATATTCGCCGATGGCATGAAAAACCGGCATCTTCTGCCCGAGCCTTGCCGCCGTAAAACGCCAGCGCAGGCCAGACAGTACGATCTGTCCTTGCACCAGCAAAAGCCCCAGCACCACGTGCAGGAGAGAAACATTCGACAGCGCGCCCAGAATTTCCTGCGGCTCCAGCCACCAGACCAGCAGCACCAGACAGGAAAGCGCAACGGGTGTTGCAGCGTAACGCAGAAATTTCAAGCGGTGGTCTTTCGTTGTCAGAAGCTAAAGCTGGACGGTGATTGGTATCTGGTATCGACGGCGCGTTCCATCCGCATGGGCCCGACGAACATCACGTCTTCGCGTGCGAATATCAGTCCGCATGCTGGCTTGTTACGTAGATCAGTCGCTGGCGGATTGATGGCATGACAAGGATTGCCCTTTCTCGCATCGCGTCCGTTTTCGCAAGCCGTACCGTTGCAGCCCTCGTCTTCGTGGGCGTCACGCTTGGCGTCCTCGCCCTGCCCGATCATCCGGATGCCCTGTCGCCGGGCGCCTTCCTCCGCCTGCCGCTGGAAGTGCCCGCAGTTCTGGCGGTGCTTCTAGTCGTGCGCGGCAGGCTGAACCGTCTGCTGGCAGCGGGGCTGACCTTGCTCATTGGCATCATGCTGTTTCTGAAGCTTGCCGATATCGGCACACAGGCGGCGTTCCAGCGGCCGTTCAACCCCTATCTCGATATAAAAATGCTCACCGACGGCTGGAATATCGCCTCGGGAAGTCTGGGGATTACGGTTGCATTCCTGGTGCTGCTGGCCGCCGCCCTACTTCTTGCCCTCGTCCTCGCGCTCTATTTCAAGGCAATCCGCCGTCTTGCCCCCTCGTCACGTCCGGGTCCGGGCCGAACGGTGCTGGCCGCCGGGTTGATCTTCGGCTGCGGGCTCTTGATGACCTTTGGAAGCCCTTTTCCCGGCACGATGCCGGTGACGGCGAATGCAGGCCGTTATCTGGCAGATCGTATCGCGCTTGCGATTGCCTCGGCGCGCGACCTGCAGGTGTTCGAGCAGCAGCTGGCAGCCGATGAAAAGTCCGCCACACAGTTCCCCAGACATGACGATCTGTTTTCTGCGGTGACTGGGCGCGACGTCATTCTCGTCTTCATCGAATCCTATGGCCGCAGCGCCGTGGAAGATCCTCGCTACGCGCCGGTAACCGGCCCGCGCCTTGCCACGATGGAGAACGAACTCGGCGCTGCGGGCTTTCATACAGCCAGCCGCTGGATCACATCGCCCACCGTCGGCGGCCTCAGCTGGCTTGCCCATGGCACCTTCCTCTCCGGCCTTCAGGTGGATAGTCAGGCACGTTATGACCGGCTGATGGCAAGCCGCCGACCCAGCCTCAACCGGCTGTTTGCCGGTGCCGGCTGGGAAACCGTGGCGGTGATGCCGGCGATTACCATGGATTGGCCGGAAGCCGCCTATTACGGTTATGACCGCATTTTTGCCGCCAACAATCTCGGCTATCGCGGCAAACCGTTCAACTGGATCACCATGCCGGACCAATATACGCTCTCTGCTTTCCAGCGGCTGGTGCGCGATAGACAAGGCCGCAAGCCTGTCATGGCGGAAATCGCCCTCATTTCCTCGCATGCGCCGTGGACGCCGGTTGCGTCCATGATCGACTGGGACAGTGTCGGCGATGGCACAGTGTTCGATGCGCAGGCCACCAGCGGCGATCCGCCGGCCGTTGTCTGGTCAGATCCGGAGAGGGTGCGAAGGCAATATATCCAGACGATCGAATACAGCCTGCAGGCACTGTCGAGTTATATCGCCCGTTATGGCGATGACGCGGTGTTTCTCGTGATCGGCGATCACCAGCCGGCAGCCATTGTCACCGGTCCTGATGCGTCCCGCGCCGTGCCCTTTTCCGTCATCAGCCGTGACATGACGCTGGTCAATCGCTTTCTGGCGGATGGTTTTGATGCCGGCATGGCGCCGAAAAGTGCCAGCGAGCAGCCGATGAGCAGCCTTTACGACCGTCTGATCCACCTTCTGCGCTAAAGACCCCCTCACCGATCAGCGCCGTGAATCGATCAGGCCGCATCGATTCAAAACATGCGTTGGACCTGCGCTTCCATGTCCAACACACTCATCTCCATGACCGAGCCCCGATTTGACGCGCATCTGGCGCACCGCATCGATCCGTCCCGCAACATGGCGCGTTTCTACCATGTCGTTATTGAAGTCGATCTCTTCGGAGACATTTGTCTCACCCGCAATTGGGGCCGCATCGGCACGAACGGGCGCGACCACCGGCAGGTTTACGGCACCTGGAATGCTGCGGCAGAGGCCATGGAAAAACTGGTGGCCGCCAAGCAAAGGCGCGGATACCGCCCGCCGGCGTGACGTCCCAAAAAGTCCGCGCCGGCGAAGAGATCAGTGGCAGCCGCAAGACTCTTGCGGCAGTTGCGGGCGAAGAGCTGCCGTCTTAAGCCCCAGCTTATGGAGGAGCTTGCCATCGCGGTCGCGGTCCGGGTTGCCAGTCGTCAACAACACATCGCCGGTGAAGATGGAATTGGCGCCGGCCAGAAAACACAGTGCCTGCGTCTCGTCGCTCATCCCATCGCGGCCCGCAGACAGCCGCACCACGCTTTTCGGCATCAGGATGCGCGCTAGCGCCACCAGACGAACGAAGGCGATGGCATCGGCAGGTTCTGCCTTGTCGATGACAGGCGTTCCCGCAATGGCGTTCCACATGTTGAGCGGCACGCTTTCCGGATGTGGATCAAGCCCCGAAAGGATCACCAGCATGGCGATGCGGTCCTCCACCGTCTCGCCCATGCCGACAATGCCGCCGGCACAGAGTTTGATGCCGCCGCGGCGGACATGGTCGAGCGTTTCCAGCCGGTCATCCATCGTGCGGGTGGTGATGATTTCGGGATAAAAGGCGCGGGAAGTATCGATATTGTGGTTGTAATAATCGAGACCCGCATCGCCCAGCCGCTCCACCTGCGCCGGTGTCAGCATGCCAAGCGTCACACAGGTTTCAAGCCCAAGGCCCCGCACGCCCTCGATCATGGCGCAGACAGTTTCCAGATCACGATCCTTCGGAGAGCGCCAGGCGGCGCCCATGCAAAACCGCGTTGCCCCGCCCGCCTTGGCGCGCGCGGCTTCTGCCACCACGCGCTCGACCTCCATCAGCTTGGTTGCCTTGACGCCCGTCTTGTAATGGGCGCTCTGCGAACAGTAACCGCAATCTTCCGGGCAGCCGCCGGTCTTGATCGACAGAAGCGTTGCGGTCTCGATGACATCAGGGGCAAAATTCTGCCGGTGGACGGATTGCGCCCGAAACAGCAGCTCGGGAAACGGCAGGTCATAGAGGGCGCGCGCCTCGCTCTCGCTCCAGTCGCTGCGGGGAACGGTTTCGGAAGCGTCCGCCGGGGTTTTCTGCGGGGTGGACCGGCTTGACGCCGGGCTTTGTTTCAACGCTTCGCTCATCGGCCAAGCATCCCGCCGATACGGCTCCACGGCAAAGCGGAGCCTGCCGCAACCAGTGCCACCTTCAGGAGGTCGCCCAGAATGAAGGGCAGGAAACCCGCTGCCATAAGCTTGCTCACCGGCACAAACACACCGAGCCAGGCAAGACCGAGCGCATAGATGATGGCAAGACCGGCGAGCATGGCCAACAGCTTGCCAACGGTTCCGCGTCCGAGCGCCAGAGCGCTGGTGACAACCGCGCCAAGGAGATAACCGGCGAGATAACCACCGGTCGGCCCCATCATATAGGCAAGACCGATGCCGCGTTCGGGCGTGCCGGAAAATACGGGAAAACCGAGCGCACCGGCACCGAGATAAGCAAGAAGCGTTGCGGCCGTCAGGCGCGGTCCGACAGACACCGCAAGGCCCATCACCGCCAGCGTATGCAGCGTCATCGGCACGGGAAAGAACGGGATCTGCACCTTGGCGGCGGCAGTGATGATAAGCGCGCCGAAGACGACGAATATTGCCTGACGCGTGCGATCGCGCCAGACCGGTGTTGCCGGGGATGCGGGAAGAGACATTGGACCACCTCAAATTATAGATAATTTGTCAAACACCAACAAGATTCCAGAACTCTCATGGAGTCGCAAGCCATATTTATAGATAATTTTAAAAACGTCGCGTTTATCCCATCGACCTTGATTGCGATCGCATGCGGCAGATAGACGAAGTAGGATGCTTAAAAAGGATAGAATGCAGCCCGAAGACGGAAATCAGGCGCTTATAGCTTGAAACGGCGGAAAACATACGGCAGCGGAACGGCATGTAAGCAGCGCCGGCCACGCGGAACATCAGGGGTGAAATAATCTATAATTCAGCCAATAATGGCAAAAGCGTCCTGCGTATCACCGCCGGCTGTGGCGACGGGGCGGCGGCCGATCCACTGGACGTGGCGCGACAGAACCGTGCAGGCGACATCGATCTGTCCCTGACGCAGCGCCTGTAAAATGGCCTGGTGATCGTGGTCGGTCTGCGCCTCCCAGGCAGAGCGCCAGGCGGCAAACAGAAAACGGGCGCTGGCGGCATGCAGGTCATCGATGGCGGCAAGAAGCCGAGGCATGGCGCATGGCGTGATGATCAACCGGTGGAAGCGGCGATTTGCTTCTTCCCAGCTGCGCACGTCCTTGGAATTATCACCGGCGCGGGTTGCCTCTTCGGCAGCAGACAGAATGGCAGGCGTCAGGTGCGGGGCGGCATGGCGAAGCGCCAGCACTTCCAGTGCGGCGCGCATTTCCGCCACTTCCTTCACCTCCGACAGCTGGAAGGAGGCCACGCGCACGCCGCGTCGGGGTTCGCTGACGGCCAGCCCCTGCGCTTCCAGACGGCGAAAGGCTTCGCGCACCGGCACATGGCTTGCGCCGAATTCCTCGGCAATATGGTCCTGCCGCAGCCGCGTGCCCGGCGCAATGGCCCCGGCAATAATACGATCGGCAAGCGAGCGGCTGATGCGAACCGCCAGCGTCTCTTCTTTTTGTGCGCTCATGGGAAGCTTGATAGGCTGGCCGAGACGAATTGTCGATTACCGTCGCCCAAACTTGGGGTCCGGAAAGGCCGGAATCGGCCTTCCCTGCGACACATCGACGGCGAAGACCATTGTGCAATCGGTTTCCACTATCGACCACGAACCGAAATGGTCAACTGCAACGCCAAAGCCAATCGACAATGGCCTATCGAGCCCCAAGGGCGAAGATCCGACCACCGGCCGGCCTTCGCCCATTTCAACGCATCGCCTATTGGGCAAGGCCCAGCATCTGAAGATATGCGGCGGAAGCCTGAATCTGGCTCTTGTCACGGATCTCGATGATCAGGCGCGGGTTGGAGGTGATGCCGGCAAGGCGGGCGAAGAAAGCACGCCAGTTGATATTGCCGTGGCCAACCGGCCAGTGACGATCCGCGTAACCATCGGCATCCTGCAGGTGCACGTGCTGCAGCAGGTTGCCTGCGTCATGGGCAAAATAATCGACCGGCGGCGCACCGGTCGAACCGGCGGCATAGGCTGCATGACCGGTATCGATGGAGAGCGCAAAGGCCGGCGAGTTGAAGTCTTCCACCAGACGACGGCGTTCGCGCGGATCCTTGTCCTCGATGTTTTCCAGGACAAAAACACATCCCTGATCCTCGGCGCGCTTTACGGCGGCATCGAGTGTCTGGTGGGTCATGTCGAACACGCGCTGGCGCTGCTCGGGCCAGTTGTCGAGGTTGTTGTGCATCCAGGTGGTATAGGGGCTGTGGATGACGATCTGGGTGATGTCGAGGGCGGCTGCGACGTCGAGCGCCTGGTCCATGCGGCGCGCTACGATTGCCCGTACATCCGGATCGGCAGAAGCGACGTTCAGGCCCATGAAGGGGCCATGCATGCCGAGCCGCCCCTGATGGCCGTCGAGAAGTTGCTTCGCCCGATCGACCAGCGGCTGCCAGTCGCCGCAGAGCACCTCGGCCGGGACGAAATCCTGCAGTTCGAGATCGCGCGGCTTTTCCAGAAGCCAGTCCCGGTTCAGTTCGACGTCCTTTAACGTCATGGCAGCGCCAAGGATGGGCAGTTCAGACATGGTCTCGTCCTTTTATTGTCGAGCACAGCGCTCGAGGGTTGGGAAGTCAGGAAAGGGTCGGATCAAGCTTGTCGCGAAGCCAGTCGCCCAGGAGCGAGACGCAAAGCGCCGTCACGGTGATGACAAAGGCGGGCGCGAGCATGATCCAGGGGGCCGACGACAGATATTCGCGCCCGAAGCCAACCATGTTGCCAAGCGAGGTATCCGGCGGCTGGATGCCAAGCCCCAGGAAGGAAAGGCCGCTTTCGAGAAGGATGATTTCCGGAAAGGCAAGCGTCATCGAAACGATCAGCGTCGAGGCGATATTGGGCAGGATGTGGCGCCCGTAGAGCCGCAGCGGCGAGGCCCCCAATTGGTGAACGGCGGCGGCATAACCATGCATCCGGCCGCTGATGGCAAGGCCGCGCGCAATGCGCGCATACCGCTCCCAGGCATGGAACCCAAGCAGGCAGACGAAGAGGACGAGGGAATTGCCGAAGAAGGCAAGGATCGCAAGCGCCAGGACGAGAAAGGGAATGGCGGCGGAAAAATCCACCAGCGCCAGCACCGCCTGCTCGACCAGCCCGCGAAAGTGGGCCGCCACGAAGCCGAGCGTGACCCCCACCGCAGCGCCGATAATCGTGGCGCCAAAGGCAATCAGCAGGCTCATGCGGATCGAAGTGATCAATCGCGACAACACGTCACGGCCCAGTTCATCGGTTCCCAGCGGATGGCTCCAGTTGCCGCCCATGAAGACCGGAAGGCTCAGGCGGTTGTGCAGGTCCATCTGCGTGAAGCGGTAGGGCGAAATCACATCCGCTGAAACCGCAATCGCCAGCATCAGGACAAGCCAGAGCACGGCAATCGAAATCGAGACCGGCACGCGCGAAAGTCCGCCAAGCAGCGTCGCCAATCGCAAGAAGCGCAGACCGCCGGTTTCGGTGCGGGTGGCGGGGGTGTCGACCATGTCGTTTCTCCTGGAGATAAGGGACGCCGGTCAGCGCCGCGCCTGACGGGTCTGCCCATGCATTCTGGGATCGACCAGGCCATAGAGGACATCCACGACCATGTTTGCCGCAACCATGGTCATGGCGATCATGAGGACGATGGCCTGCACGACGGCAAGATCCCGGTTGGCAACGGAGACCACCAGCAGCCGCCCGACGCCGGGCCAGGAAAAGACGCTTTCCACCACCACGGCGCCAGCAACCAGGCCGCCCAGCATGAAGCCGATGATGGTGATGGTGGGAATGGCGGCATTCTGCAGCGCGTGACGCCAGACCACCATGGACCAGGGCAGGCCTTTGGCGCTTGCTGTTCGGATATAGGACTGGCCCAACACTTCCAGCATGGCACTGCGGGTAAAGCGGGCGAGAAGCGCTGCGCCGCCAAACCCCATCGTTATAATCGGCAGGACGGCATGCAGCCAGCTATCCTGCCCGGCAGAGGGCAGCCAGCCGAGAGTGACGGAAAAAATCAGCACCAGCAGCATGGCGAGGATGAAGGAGGGAACGGCAAAGCCGGTGACCGCCATCACCATGACGCAACGATCGATCACCGAATTGCGGTGAAGCGCTGCATAGACGCCGGCTGGAACACCGACTGCAATATTCACTACAAACGCCGGCAGGGTCAGCGCCAATGTGGAGGGAACACGCTCCAGGACAACAGACAGCACATCACGGCCATCGCGCATGGAGCGGCCAAGTTCACCGCTGAAAATCGCCTCGAAAAAGGCAAAATACTGAACCCACAGCGGCTGATCGAGACCCCAGGTGCGCCGAAACGCATCGATCGCCTCCGGTGGCGCATCGGCGCCCATGATCACCACGGCCGGATCACCCGACATACGCAGCACGACGAAAACGAAGGTGACCACCATGACGATGCTGACGGCCGCCCGCAGCAGCCGCGACAGAAAATAATGCAGCATATCAGCAGGCCTCCAGGGGGGCGGTGACGCGGGTGGCGGGTGCTTCGCCGTGCGCCACATGGCAGGCAACGCGCCGGCCATCACTGCGGCGCGGTTTCAGCTGCGGTGCCTCCACCCGGCACTGCGCACTGGCAACCGGACAGCGGGGATGAAAGGCGCAACCCGATGGCCGATTGGCGGGACTGGGCGGATCACCCTGAAGAATGATCCGGCTGGACGTCTTGCCTGGATGGGGAATGGCCGAGACCAACGCCTGCGTATAGGGGTGGGCGGCATCCTGCAGCACCGCATCCGGATCACCTTCCTCGACGATGCGCCCGAGATACATCACTGCCACGCGGTCGCAGACCT
>JAIXTO010000191.1 GCA_027483885.1 Rhizobiaceae bacterium | reverse complement strand
AGGCAGGTTATATTTGCGCGCAAGACTGACGGCCGACATCTTCCACGGGCGCTCGTTGAGACGGCCATTGTCCCAATAGGCAATACGCCCGGAGGGAAACAGCACTGTGACCTTGCCCTCCTCCACCGCATGGTTGGTGAGTTTCAGCGTTTCGCGGGCCTTCAGCTTGGTCTTGTGCTCCTCGCGCCATTCGACCGGAATGATCATCTCGGAAAAACGCGGATTAACCCGCACCGCATCGCGGTTGGCAAAAAACATCATGTCCGGCCTGCGGTCTTTGAGAAGATCGAAGACGGCGACGCCATCGGCAATGCCGGTCGGATGGTTGCTGACCAGAATGAAACCGCCTGTCGAGGGTATCCGCTCGCCATTGTGGACGCGGATATCCAGGTGCAGCATTCTGCTCAAGTACTCAAACGACTGAAAGCCGGACAGGCTTTCTATGTCGTTGGCAAAACGGATGGCGCGGCTGTAACGCAGCAAACTGTAGAGAAAAGGCCGCATTGCCGGCCAGAGTGGATGCCTGACGAGGCGCGTACCGCGCTCGGCGATCAGAGTGTCCACGATATGACCGGGCTGGCCTTGCGACACGAGGGCGATCGCTTCAGCAAACTGCCCCAGGGCAGACGTGGAAGGACGAGGTTGCATAGGCACTCCCTGAAGAACACATGCATTTTATCGCAGCCCTTGATGATCGAACTGTGACATCGAGAAGCCTTAGTGAATTGGTAACGCTCCATGCGCAATGTGGATCGCATCCTGTCAAAATCAACGGATACGCTGTGAACGAGATCCTGATCCTGGCGAGCCCAGAGCTTCTGGAAATGCGGCGTCAGTGGCTGCAAAGCCTTGAAACCGAACGACGATTGGCCGCCAATACATTGGAGGCCTATGAACGGGACACACGCCAGTTCCTTGCCTTTCTCACAGGTCATCTCGGCGGACCGGCGACAATTTCCGACATCCATACGCTGCGCACGGCCGATCTGCGCTCGTTCCTGGCCAAACGCCGGCGCGAGGGATCGGGTGCGCGTTCGCTCGGCCGGCATCTCGCCGGTCTTCGCTCTTTCCTGCGGCACCTGGAGCGAAAGGGGCTGGTGAATGCGGCAGCAGCCGGTGCGATCCGCGCACCGCGGCAGCCGAAATCGCTGCCGAAACCGCTCTCCGACCGTCAGGCGCTGGATGTGGTGAGCGCCGAGGCGCAGCTCAACGAAGAGCCCTGGATTGCCGCGCGCGACGCTGCCGTGCTGACGCTTCTTTATGGCTGCGGCCTTCGCATTTCCGAAGCGCTGGATCTGACGCCCGCCGACATTCCCGAAGGCGCGACGTCGCTTCGGGTGACGGGCAAGGGCGGCAAGACGCGGATGGTGCCGCTGTTGCCCATCGTGCCGCAGGTGATCGAGACCTATCGCAAGCTCTGCCCCTACGCGCTTTCCAGCGATCAGCCGCTTTTTCGTGGCGCACGCGGCGGAAAACTCAACCCCGGCATCATTCAGCGCGAGATGCAAAAACTGCGGGGCGCGCTCGGGCTGCCGGATAGCGCCACGCCGCATGCGCTTCGCCATTCCTTTGCCACGCATCTCCTGTCCGGTGGCGGCGACCTGCGGTCGATCCAGGAACTGCTCGGCCATGCCAGCCTTTCCACCACGCAGGTCTATACCGGCGTCGATCAGGCGCGCCTGCTCGAAGTCTATGACCGCGCCCATCCCCGCGCCTGACCGCTTCGCCGTGCCAGCCAAGACCAGTGTCACGCCAGCTTCTTGCAAAGGATAGGCATCGACATGAAGGAACCTGACCAATGCCCCTGCCCGCCCTCTCCTTCCTGTCACGCCGCTTTACCGCTGCAGCAGATGTAACGCAGTGGCTGCTCGCCTGCCTGCATGGTTTGGTGTTCCTGTCATTTCTGGCGGTACTGGCTTTTGCGCCGGCAGCAAGGGCGCAGGAGCCGATCTGCCGGGGTACAGATATCTTGGCGCAGATGCGCGACACGGATCCGGCCACCTACCGCCGGATCGTCGCAGAGGGCAATGCCGTGCAGAACGGCAAGGGCCTGTTCTGGAAGATCGAAAAACCGGGACTGAAAGCCTCCTACCTCCTTGGCACCATGCATGTGACCGACCCCAGGGTTCTGGCGCTTCCGAAGGGGGCGATGGAGGCGAAGGCCGGCGCCAGGGTGATCGTCATCGAATCCGACGAGATCCTCGACGAGCAGAAGGCCATAGCCCGCCTGATGACAAAACCGCAGCTGACGATGTTGATGGATGGCAAGACCATCCAGAGCTTTCTGTCGCCGGCAGATACCGCAAGGCTGGATGCGGCGCTGAAGGCACGCGGCATTCCGCTTGGCGCGGTGTCGCGCATGCAGCCGTGGATGCTGTCCAGCTTCATCGCACTTCCGGCCTGCGAATTGGCCCGCAAGGCCAAGGGCGCTTCCTTTCTTGACAAGCAGCTGGCCGAAGATGCCATCCGCGCCGGAAAGCCGGTGAAGGGGCTGGAAACCATGGAGGAACAATTGTCCGCCATGGCCTCCATCCCGACGGAGTTTCATCTGAAGTCGTTGATGGAAATGCTGGCGCTTGGCGACAGGATGGATGACGTGATGGTGACCATGACCGATCTTTACCTGTCCGGCGACATCGGCCGCACCATGCCGATGCTGAAGGCGGTTTCGCCGGATGGCGCCGACGGCGAGGGGTATGCCGAGTTTGAAGAGCGGATCGTCACCCAGCGCAACCACACGATGGCCGAACGCGCCCGTCCGCTTCTGGATGAGGGCGGCGTCTTTATGGCAGTCGGAGCCTTGCATCTGGTCGGAGAGGAAGGACTGGTCTCCCTGCTCCGCGCCGACGGTTTTACAGTGACGGCAGTAAACTGACGCTGCTCCTCACACGCCACGGGTCATGCGGGCGAGAACATTGGTTTTCCAGATGAACTGGTGGACGAGCGCGCCCGCGACATGGGCGCCGAGCAGGAGCCAGAGCAGGATCTTCAAGACATCGGCATGCACGAAGCCGGCTGTCGTATTGCCGAAATAATACGCCCCGATGCCGGCAAGCGGCATGGAAAACAGCAGCGCATAGAGGAGCCCGTGGGTGATGTGGGCCAGGAGCCGCAATGGCGGCGGCTCGACTTCGGATGCGGCCGGCACGCCCTGCACGAGGCGCAGACAGAGGCGCAAGGCCGCAAGCACCAGGATGGCGATGCCGACATAGGCATGGATATTGGCCGAGGCGAGATCATCCGGTGTGACCGTCTCGCCGCGCCGCACGAGCCTGTTCCATTGCTCCATGCCATCGGTGAACAACAGGTTGAACAAGATCAGCAACGCCATGCCCCAATGCAGGATACGTTGTGGCACCGAGTAAGAAAGCGGAGACATTTAGTCACCTTTTCAATGGGTTAAGAATGACCCACAGTAAGAGCCTGCACCCGGGACGCAAGCAGCGTGTGTTCTCCTGTCGAGAATTTAATCAAGGAATTGACCAATCACATGTGGCGCGGCCGGGAAAGAGGCCAGGCACCGCCTGCGGCAGTGCGAGGCGCCCCTCAGCGACGCTTCGCCTCCAGACACCGCCCCACCTGGCGCAGCGACGCCTTGACGATCAGCCGGTGAAACGGCGTGATGACAGCGATGTAGATGCGCCCCAACAGGACCTTTCGATAGACCAGAGTGGCGAGCGAAACCAAGGCCTCCCCCGCCCCCTGGTCAAGGACATCGATCACCAGCCGAAAATCCAGATGGCTGTCGTCAAAACCGACCACGATCTGTCCATCCGATTGGCTGATGAGGGGGAAAAATCCGATCACCTCAGTATAGTTCGAGGCGACATCGTGGGTGGATTGCAGGCCGAAGGGGGCAACGATTGCGTTTCGAAGCCAGAGCAGAAACCGCGCCCAGGGCGGAAACCGGTCAAGCGCCAGATGCGCCACGTCCGCTGCCTGAAGCCTGCCGGTCGTTCTGACGCGCAGGCTGTAACAATCCGCCCAGTCCGCCTGCGGCAAAGCTGGATGCGGCATACTCGGCAGACCAAAGGTGAGCGTGTGAAAACGGGGCACGGACTGGGACATCTGCACATCATAGAGCCCGAGCAACCGGTCGGCGCGCACAATCGGCGCGGCATGATGCGGCATGCGGTCACACACAAAAAAGCCGTCACCCGAAGACCGGATGGCGGCTTTTCTTAGCCAGATTTTGGCGACCGATCACATGTGGATCGGCTTGAAGAAGGTGGCGAGTGCCGCTTCCTTGACCGCTTCCGACATGGTCGGGTGCGCATGGCAGGTGCGGCCGAGGTCTTCCGACGAGCCGCCGAACTCCATCAGCACGGCTGCTTCGTGGATCATTTCGCCGGCACCAAAGCCGATGATGTGGACGCCGAGCACGCGGTCAGTATCCTTGTCGGCGAGAACTTTTACGAAGCCGTCGGTTGCCTGCATGGCGCGGGCGCGGCCGTTCGCCGTGAAGGGGAACTTGCCGACCTTGTAGGAAACGCCTGCCGCCTTCAGTTCTTCCTCGGTCTTGCCGACGGAAGCGACTTCCGGCTGGGTGTAGACGACACCGGGAATGACGTCATAATTCACATGGCCATGCTGGCCGGCGAGGATTTCAGCCAGCGCCACGCCTTCGTCTTCGGCCTTGTGGGCGAGCATCGGGCCCTTCACCACGTCGCCGATGGCATAGATGCCGGCAACATTGGTGGCATAGTGGTGGTCGATTTCGACGCGGCCGCGATTGTCGAGCACGACGCCGGCTTCTTCCAGACCAAGGCCTGCCGTGTACGGCTTGCGGCCGGTGGCAACCAGAACCACGTCGGCATCGATCGTCTTGATATCACCGCCCTTGACGGGCTCGAACGTGACCTTGGCGCCGGTTTCCGTCTTTTCAACGCCGGTCACCTTGGCGCCGAGGTTAAATTCAACGCCCTGCTTGCCGAGAATACGCTGGAACTGCTTGGACACTTCGCCATCCATGCCGCCGAGGATCGTGTCGAGATATTCGACAACCGTCACCTTGGCGCCGAGGCGCGACCAGACCGAACCGAGTTCGAGGCCGATAACGCCACCGCCGACGACGACAATGTGGCCGGGCACCTTGTCCAGGGCGATGCCGCCGGTGGAGGAGACGATGACCTTCTCGTCGATCTCGACGGGGACGCCCGGAATGCCGGCAACGTCAGAGCCGGTGGCGATTACGATGTTTTTCGTTTCCAGTTCCTGCACGGTGCCGTCTTCAGCGGTGACGGACACTTTGCCAGCCGAAACGATCTTGCCGGTGCCGATAAAACTTTCGATCTTGTTCTTCTTGAAGAGGAAGGCAACACCATCGACGTTCGACTTTATGGTCGCGTCCTTGTGGCCCATCATCTTTTCAAGGTTCAGCGTGGTGCCGGACACTTCGACGCCCAGCTCTTCCATGCCGTGCTTGGCGTGCGCAAAAACTTCCGAAGCGTGCAGCAGCGCCTTCGATGGGATGCAGCCGACATTGAGGCAGGTGCCGCCGAACGTCGAGCGCTTTTCGACCACGGCAACCTTCATGCCGAGCTGTGCTGCCTTGATGGCGCAGACATAGCCGCCGGGGCCGGTGCCGATTACGATCAGATCATATGCCATTGTCGAAATCCTTCGTTCCTGCGCGGCTATCTGCCGCCGCTCACATTCATGATTGCGCCTGTCACGTAGGAAGCCTGCGGCGAGAGAAGGTAAAGAACCGCCTCCGCCACTTCCTCGGCCGTACCTGCGCGTTGCATCGGCACCGAGGGTGCCAGGTCTCTTGCACGATCCGGCAGGCCACCGGAGGCGTGAATATCCGTATCGATAATGCCGGGCCGCACCGCGTTGACGCGCACGCCTTCGGTTGCCACTTCGCGCGACAGGCCGATGGTGAACGTATCGACAGCGCCCTTGGCCGCGGCATAATCCACATATTGCCCACCGCTGCCGAGAACGGCGGCCATGGAGGAAATGTTGACGATGGCGCCGCCCTTGCCGCCGTGGCGAGTGGACATGCGCTTGACCGCTTCCGACGCGCAGCGGATCTTGCCGATGACATTGATGGCAAACATCCGGTCCAGCCGCTCGCGCGACATCTCGTCCACCCGCGCCGTCCGATCGACGACGCCGGCATTGTTGACGAGGCCGTCGATGCGGCCGAATTCTCGATCAAGGGCTGCGAAGATGGCGGCGATACCCTCTTCCGTGCCGGTATCGCCCTGGACAATGCGCGCGATGCCACCGGCATTGCTGATCGTTTTTGCAACCGCCTCGGCCGCTGCGGCATTCGAAAGATAGTTGATGACAACGGTCCAGCCTGCCTCGGCGGCCTTTATGGCCACCGCTGCGCCGATGCCGCGGCTGGCACCGGTCACGAGCAGGACTGGTTGTTGATCCATCGACATCGCGTTTTTCCTTACGAGGCCTTCTGCACGGCAAGCTTCAGGCCAAGCGCAATGAAGACCAGGCCGCTGGCCCGATCGATCCACTGGCTTGCTCGCGCAAAAGCCGCCCGCATGCGCGGCGTGGTGAGAAAGACGCTCACCCCGACGAACCATGCGATCAGGCAGCTTGCCATCACCATGCCATAGCTGAACTTCACCAGGATCGGCGTCTGGGCGCTGACGGCGGTGGAGAAAATCGACAGGAAGAAAAACACAGGTTTCGGGTTGAGCGCATTGGCCGCAAAGCCGAGACCGTAGGCGCGCAGACCCGACTGACTGCGGTCATCCGCAACGGTCCCGTCAAGCTTGACCGACAGGTCGGCCTTGCCGGCACGCAGAGCCTTCACACCGATGTAGAGGAGGTAGGCCACACCACACCATTTGACGATGTTGAACAGCGTGATCGACTGGGAGATGATCAACCCGAGGCCGAGGATCGTATAGGTGACATGAAACATCAGCGCACTGCCGATGCCGAAACTGGTGATGATTGCCTGACGGCGCCCATGAACAATGGACTGGCGCATAACCATGGCGAGATCGGCGCCCGGCGAGATGATGGCGAAGGAAAAGATCGCCATCAGCGAGGCAAGTTCGAGACCATACTGGTGCATCATACCATCAACCCGATGATCATCACGAGAAGACCCAGCAGCGAGCCCAGCCACACCAGAGAGCGGATGTAGGGAATGCCGGCAAGATAAAGCGGAATATAGGCAAGGCGGCACACGAACCACAGCCAGCCGCCGAGGAGGCCCCAGCCGCTCACATCGCCGTAAAAGGCAAGCGCCAGCACGAGACCGACAAAGGCCGGATAGGTTTCGCGGTAGTTGAGGGATGCACGTTCAGCCCGACCGGCAAGCGCGGATTTCGGCTTCTGGCCATCATCGCGAGGGCCGGCGTTCCAACCGGACCCCAGTTCACGCGTTGCAAGGAAACCCTGCAGCATGACGTGGAAGACGAGAAGCACGACACTGAGCACCAGAAGCGCCATGTAGGGCGTCGCATGCTGCACCATCGTATCCATCTCGTCCTCCTTATTTGGTTATCAGAGATCGAGAACCAGACGTTCCGGATCTTCCAGGCTTTCCTTGACGCGAACGAGGAAGGTGACTGCTTCCTTGCCGTCGACGATACGGTGATCGTAGGACAGAGCAAGATACATCATCGGACGGATGACGATCTGGCCACCGACAACCATCGGACGATCCTGGATCTTGTGCATGCCGAGAATGCCCGACTGCGGAGCATTGAGGATCGGCGAGGACATCAGCGAACCGTAGACGCCACCATTGGTGATGGTGAAGGTGCCGCCCTGCATGTCGGCCATGCCGAGCGAACCGTCGCGGGCAGCCTTGGCAAGACGGCCGAGTTCCTTTTCGACACCGGCGATCGAGCGCTGGTCGGCATCGCGGATAACCGGCACGACGAGGCCCTTGTCGGTGCCGACGGCCATGCCGACGTGACAATAGTTCTTGTAGATGATGTCGGTGCCGTCGATCTCGGCGTTAACGGCCGGCAGTTCCTTCAGCGCATGGGTCACGGCCTTGGTGAAGAAGCCCATGAAACCGAGCTTCACGCCATGCTTCTTTTCAAACACGTCCT
>JAIXTO010000009.1 GCA_027483885.1 Rhizobiaceae bacterium | reverse complement strand
GGTAAGGTGAGGAAAGTCCGGGCTCCACGGAAATACGGTGCCGGATAACGTCCGGCGGGGGTGACCCTAGGGAAAGTGCCACAGAAAGGAAACCGCCCCGCCTGCTGTTGTGCTCTGGTTTGAGCGCAAGAGCTGGCGGGGTAAGGGTGAAAGGGTGGGGTAAGAGCCCACCGCGGGACTGGCAACAGGACCGGCATGGTAAACCCCACCGGGAGCAAGACCGAATAGGGATGACGCGGGTGCCTTGGCACTACAGCCTGTTTCCGGGCCAGTCATCCGGGTGGGTTGCGTGAGGCGGCGTGTAAACGCCGTCCCAGATGAATGGCTGCCACGTTCCGGTGCTTGCACCGGGGCCATACAGAACCCGGCTTACAGGCCAACTGGCGATTTCATTTTTCATCCGTTGCGACCGGAGGGCGGTTTCGCTCTCCGGTGCTGCGGCATGTGCTTCTGGTTGCGCTAACGCTGCGGTGCGGTAAAACCTTAAATATCGTTAGGGTTGTATCCAGCATACTGACAGGCACTCGGGTTTTTGCAAATGTTGTCGTGATGGCAACGACTTAACCGGCTTTCCCCGTCCTGTCCCGGCCGTGTTTGCGGCGGTCTCCGGGAAGTTCTCGCTAACCCTTTGTTAAACTTAACAGGTTATAAATAATTCAGGTTGCCACGGTCCGGTGTGGCGGCTTCCCATTGACGCCCATATGGTCCCATGTTATCCCAATTCCACACTGCGAGCGGGCAGACAGATGCCCTTTCATCGGACAGTTTCGGAGCGCTCCCGCAAGGGGGAACCGGACGGAATGTGTTCCGTCTGAACGGCTCGGTTGTGTCTGGTGGCTTGCGTAATGTGGGGTGTGTTTTCGCTCTGCTAAAGAATGGGGCGGGTGTTTGGCGTTATGAACCGCTTCTTGTCCAATGCGACGAACAGGATCGATGCGAAGGGGCGGGTTTCCGTGCCTGCGCCCTTTCGAGCTGTGCTCGCGCAGCGGGATATCCAGGAGCTTTATTGTCTCCAGGATCTTGTGTTTCCGGCGGTGAGCGTCGGCGGTCCGGATTTGCTCGAGCGGTACGAGCGCCAGATCGCCCAGGCGGACCCGTTCTCGCCGGAGGCCAATGCGATGTCGCTGCTGGTTCACGGCGGCGGCGTCTATATGCGGCTCGATGCGGAAGGCCGGCTGATGGTCACGGATTTTATTCGCGACTTCACCGGCGTGACGACGGAGGTAACCTTCGTCGGCCGCTCGGATCATTTTCAGCTTTGGCAGCCGCAGGCGTTCCACGAGGCGCAGGCGGCGGCAAGAGCGGGACGGGCCACGTTTGCGGCGCGTCCTGCATAAGACAGGGGATCGGAATGGCGGCTAATCCTGGCGACGGAATTTCCGAGGCCGATGGCGGACCGATGCGCCACATTCCGGTAATGCTGGGAGAAGTGCTTTCGGCACTTGCTCCGGCCCCCGGCAAGACCATTCTCGATGGCACTTTCGGGGCCGGCGGCTATACCCGCGCCATCCTCTCGACCGGTGCTGATGTCGTTGCCCTCGACCGCGATCCCAATGCCATTGCCGCCGGACAGGCGATGGTCACGGAATTTGACGGCCGCCTGACGCTGCACGCCACCCGTTTTTCACGCCTTGCCGACCACGCGCCCGAAGAGGGGCTCGATGGTGTCGTGCTCGATATCGGCGTTTCCTCCATGCAGATCGATGAGGCCGAGCGCGGTTTTTCCTTCCAGCGCAACGGCCCGCTCGACATGCGCATGTCCTCGTCGGGTGTCTCGGCCGCCGATGTCGTCAACCGGGCAAAGCCCGGCGATCTCGCCCGCATTTTCGGGTTTCTGGGCGAAGAAAAGCAGGCCGGGCGCATTTCGCGCGCCATCGAAAAGCGCCGTGCGTCCGAGCTTTTCGTCACCACCCGTGACCTTGCCAACCTCATCGAGACCGTCAATCCGCGCAAGGCCAAGGACAAGATCCATCCGGCCACCCGTGTTTTCCAGGCGCTGCGCATCTTCGTCAATGACGAGTTGGGCGAGCTTGCCCGCGCGCTGTTTGCTGCCGAACGGGCGCTGAAGCCCGGCGGTCGTCTGGTCATCGTCAGCTTCCATTCGCTGGAAGACCGTATCGTCAAGCGTTTCCTCGCGGATCGTTCCGGTCGCGCCACCGGTTCGCGCCACATGCCGATGGTGGAGGAAAAGGCTGCCGTGTTCGAGCCGATCGGCAAGGGCATGCAGTCTGCGACGGAAGCCGAAGCCGAGATCAATCCGCGCGCCCGCTCCGCCAAGCTGCGTGCAGCGTTCCGCACGGCCGCTCCGCCCGCCGCAGCAGACCTTTCCATCTTCGACCTGCCTGATCTTGCCAGCCTCGACAAGTTGGGAGCCTGACCATGTTGCGAAGCTTCGACCTGATCCTGATCGGCGTGATGACGGCAACCGCCGTCGTCACCTACAGCATCAAGCACCGCGCCGAACTGAAGCTGGAGGAGGTCCATCGCATCGAGACGGAAATCCGGCTTGAGCGCGACACGATCGATCTTCTGAAGGCCGACTGGGCGCTGCTGACGCAGCCGAACCGCCTGCACCGGCTGACCGCCGTCTATCAGTCGGAACTCGATCTTGTGCCGACCGAATCGACGCAGCTGGCCATGCCCAAGGAACTGCCGATGCCGAAATCGCAGCTGCCGCAGCCGGAAACCACCATCGAGCAGCTGATTGCCGGCAATGATCCGGCTGTGGCTGCTGCCATTGCGGGTGTGGACAAGGCAAAGGCCTCCAAGCCAGAGCCGCACATTCCCGTGCCCCTGCCACGCGGGGCCTCTTCCGTCGATGTCATTTCAACCGGATCGGTGAGGCGCTGATGTCCTTCCTCTCCCGTGTCATGGTGCTCAAGAGCCGGGCCCATTTTTCCGCCGGTGCCCGTGGCGTCAATTTTTCGCAGCGCGGCCCAAGCTTTGAAGGCGTGCGCAAACGGCGCAACGGCCAGACCCGCACCCGCGTCGGCATCATCATTGGCGGTTTCGCCATCATGTACTGCGTGATTGGCGGCAAACTCATCTATTACGGCACGATGCAGCCCGAGGCGACGTCGAGCATCATGCCGGCCGACCGGCTGATGGCTTCGCGTCCCGACCTTCTGGACCGCAACGGCGAAGTGCTGGCGACCGACATCCGCACGGTCTCGCTGTTTGCCGAGCCGCACAAGATCGTCGATCCCGACGAGGTGATCGAAAAGTTGCGCACCGTTCTGCCGGATATCGACAGCCGCCAGATCTACAACAAGCTGTCGTCGAAATCGCGCTTCCAGTGGCTGCGCCGCCAGTTGACGCCGAAGCAGCAGAGCCAGATCCTGGCGCTCGGCATTCCCGGCATCGGCTTTCGCCCGGAAAAGCGCCGGTTTTATCCGGGTGGACCGACGGCCGCCCATATCGTCGGTTACGTCAATATCGACAACCGCGGCGTGGCCGGCATGGAGCGTTATGTCGACAGCCAGGGTCTTGCAGACCTTGCCGCCGTCGGCATGACCAGCAGCCAACCGCTGGAGCCCGTGCATCTGTCCATCGATGTGCGCGTGCAGGCGATCCTGCGCGAAGTACTGATGTCGAACATCACCAAGTTCAAGGCCAAGGGCGCCGGCGGCGTCGTGCTGGATGCTAATACCGGCGAAGTGCTCGCCATGGCATCGGCCCCCGATTTCGATCCGAACGACCCGGCCGGCGGCAGCGAAGACGGCTGGCTGAACCGCATGTCGAACGGCACATTCGAAATGGGTTCCACCTTCAAGTCGTTCACGCTGGCCATGGCGCTCGACAGCGGCAAGGCCTCGATCAACGACATGTTCGATGCCCGTTATCCGATCCGCATCGGCGGCTACACGATCAAGGACTTTCACGGCCAGAGCCGCATGCTGAGCGTGCCGGAAATCTTCCAGTATTCTTCCAATATCGGCACGGCCAAGATGGCCGATCTCGTGGGTATCGACGGTCACAAGGCCTTTCTGACCAAGATGGGACTTCTCACCAAGATGCAGACGGAACTGCCCGAAGTGGCCATGCCCAGCCAGCCGCGCGAGTGGAAGAAGATCAACTCCATCACGATCTCCTTCGGCCACGGCGTGGCAACCACGCCGCTGCAGACAGCGGTTGCCGGTGCAGCCCTTGTTAATGGCGGACGCCTGATCGAGCCGACCTTCCTGCCGCGCACGCGTGAGCAGGCGGACGAGGTGGCAAAAGCCGTCATTCGACCTCAGACCAGCGAGAACATGCGTTACCTGTTTCGCTGGAACGGCGTCAAAGGTTCGGGCAAGAACGCGCTCGTCGATGGTTTCAGCGTCGGCGGCAAGACGGGCACGGCCGACAAGGTCATCAATGGCCGTTACAACCACGACCACAACTTCAACGCCTTCCTGGCGGCCTTCCCGATCGACAAGCCACAATATGTCGTGCTGACCTTCATCGACGATCCGCGCAGCGAAACCGACCGCGCCGTGCTCGCCGGTAACAGCGCAGCACCGATGGTGAAGGAAATCATCCGCCGTTCCGCCGCAATTCTCGGTGTAAAACCGCTTTTCGGGGAAGATGGGTCAGCAACTCTGGTGTCCTATTAGGCCATAATGACTGCACCCGACGATTCGCAGCCCCTCGTGTGGGTTGCAGCTGAGAGAGGGTACCGATGAATTTGAAACAGCTCTCCGGTGGGGAATTTCCGGAGATTTCAGACGTGCTCGCCGGGCCGGTGGGCGATGTGGAAATTTCGGGTCTCACCGCCGATAGCCGCAAGGTTTTGCCGGGCACGCTGTTTGTGGCGATTGCCGGAAACAAGGCTGATGGCGCAGGTTTTATCGCAGATGCTGTGTCCCGCGGCGCGTCTGCCGTCGTGTCCGGTCAGCCTATTGCGGCCGATGTTCCGGTGATTGTCGTGTCCAATCCGCGCCGCTTTCTGGCGCTTGCCGCAGCAAGGCTTTACGGGCCGCAGCCGCAGACTATGGTGGCCGTGACCGGCACGGCCGGAAAGACCTCCGTTGCTTCCTTTACCCGCCAGATCTGGGCGCATGCCGGCCTTGCCGCTGCCCAGATCGGCACGACCGGTGTGATTTCGCCAACCCGCAACGAATACGGATCGCTGACGACGCCGGACCCGGTGGCGCTGCACCAGTTGCTGGCCGAACTCTCCGGCGAGGGCGTGACCCATGCGGCGATGGAAGCCTCCAGCCACGGTCTCGACCAGTATCGCCTTGATGGAGTCCAGCTTGTTGCTGCCGGCTTTACCAATCTCGGCCGTGATCACATGGATTACCACCCGACGATCGAGGACTACATGGCCGCCAAGATGCGGCTGTTTGCCGATCTCCTGCCGAAGGGCAGCCCGGCGGTGATCTTTGCTGACGATCCCTGGTCTGCCGAGGCCATTCGCGTGGCAACTGAAGGCGGCCATGATGTGCGCACCGTCGGCCGCGCCGGCACTTTCATCACGTTGAAGCGTGTCGAGCATTTCCGCCACAGGCAGATGGCCGAAGTGCATGTCGGCGGCGCCATCTTCGAAGTCGATATCCCGTTGGCCGGTGATTTCCAGATTGCCAATGCGCTGGTCTCCGCAGGCCTTGCCATCTCCACAGGCGTTGCGCCAAAACTTGCGATGGCAGCGCTTGAAAAGCTCGTGGGCGCGTCTGGCCGGTTGGAACTGGTCGGGCAGGCAAAGAATGGCGCGCTGGCTTATGTCGATTATGCCCATAAGCCGGATGCGCTCGCCAATGTGCTCGCCTCCGTGCGGCCCTTCACCACTGGCCGCGTCATCGTGGTATTCGGCTGCGGCGGCGACCGCGACAAGGGCAAACGCCCGATTATGGGCGAGATTGCAACGCGCCTTGCTGATGTCGTCATCGTCACCGATGACAATCCCCGCTCGGAAGTGCCGGCCACCATCCGGGCCGAAATTTTGGCCGCAGCGCCGGGAGCGACCGAAATTGCCGACCGCGCTGACGCGATCCGCCATGCCGTTGCCATGCTTGGCGCAGGCGATACGCTGATCGTCGCCGGCAAGGGACATGAGGAGGGCCAGACAATCGGCACGACGGTTCTGCCGTTCTCCGATCACGTCGAGACCCGCAAGGCACTGGAGGAGACGCAAGCTTGACCTGGCTCTGGGATACCGCGGATATGATGGCTGCCATGGGCGGCCGACCGTTTGGCTCGCCCCCCTCGGGCATTACGGGCATTTCCATCGACAGCCGCTCGATCACGGCGGGCGAAGCCTTCTTCGCCATCAAGGGCGACCGGGTGGATGGCCATGATTATGCAACGATTGCAGTGGCAAACGGCGCTTCGCTGATCGTTGTCAGCGAAGCGAAACTGCCCGCCATGGGCAGGCTCACCATTCCGATGATCGTTGTTGAGGATGTGCTGGCAGCGCTTGGCAAGCTGGCCGTTGCCGCCCGTGCCCGCAGCCGTGCGCAGATCGTTGCCGTCACCGGATCCGTTGGCAAGACCACCACCAAGGAAATGCTGCGCAATGTTCTGGCCCCCTCCGGAAAGGTGCATGCAGCCGTTGCCTCCTTCAACAATCACTGGGGCGTGCCGCTGACGCTCGCCCGGATGCCTGTTGATTGCGATTTTGGCGTCTTCGAGATCGGCATGAACCATCCGGATGAAATCCGCCCGCTGGTGAAGATGGTGCGCCCGCATGTGGCTGTTATCACCACGATTGCGGCGGCCCATCTTGGCCATTTCAAGAGCCTGGAAGAAATCGCCGCCGCCAAGGCCGAGATCTTCGAGGGGATCGAGCCGAACGGCGTGGCGCTGATCAACCGCGACACCAGACAATACCCGTTTCTGGAGCAGAGGGCGCTGGAGGTCGGCGTTCAGAACATGCTGACCTTCGGCCAGCACGCCAAGGCAGATTTCCGCCTCGCCGATTTCGAGGGCACGGCAGAAGGCTCGACCATCTGGGCCGTGATCAACGGCGAGACGATTGAGGTACATCTTGGCGCGCCCGGCCGTCATATTGCCGAAAATGCCATGGCGGCACTCGGCGTCGTTGCCCTGTTCGGGGCCGACATGGACGCGGCGAAGGCCGCCCTTGCAGGCCTTCGTGCCGTCAAGGGCCGCGGTGAGCGTCACCAGTTGGCGATCGGCGGGGACTATCTCACGCTGATCGACGAGAGCTATAACGCCAATCCGGCTTCCATGCGCGCAGCCTTTGCGCTTCTTTCGCAAAGCGTGCCGCACGGCGCCGGTCGGCGCATCGCAGTGCTCGGCGACATGCTGGAAATGGGCGAGTTTTCCGCTCGCGTTCATGAGGATCTCGCCGGTGCGCTGCTGTCGGCCGGCATCGAGCATGTCTGGCTGTCAGGCGCGGAAATGGTGGCGCTGCGCGACGCGCTGCCGGATACCGTTCATGTCGAATACCATGCGACGACCGCTGAACTGTCCGATTTCGTCGTGGGCCACGTGATGCCGGGCGATGTGCTGATGGTGAAATCCTCCCTCGGCCTCGGCTTCGGCAAGATCGTCTCTCAACTTATTGACAACTACCCGGCATTGCCCGACACGGAGCGCCAACTTTGACCGGCATCAAGAAAGACACATCATGCTGATCTGGCTCGTCGAGCTTGCGGGCACCTTCCAGGTGTTCAACCTGTTTCGCTACATCACCTTCCGCACGGGTGCGGCGATGTTCACCTCGGCTTTGATCGTCTTCATGTTCGGGCCGCAGATCATTGCCTCGCTGCGCATCCGCCAGGGCAAGGGCCAGCCGATCCGCGCCGATGGGCCGCAGACCCATTTCAAGAAAGCGGGAACGCCGACCATGGGCGGGCTGATGATTCTGGCCGGCATCGTCGGCGGATCGCTGCTTTGGGCGGATCTCTCCAACGTTTATGTGGTGGCAACGCTGCTCGTCACCCTCGGCTTCGGCGCCATCGGTTTTTACGATGACTATCTGAAGGTGACCAAGCAGACCGACAAGGGATTTTCCGGCAAGGCGCGCCTTGGAATTGAATTCCTGATTGCCGGCATCGCGGTGTATTTCATGATGCGCGTCGCGGTGGCCAACAGCCCGCCCGGCTCGGTGCTTGGCACCTCCATCGCCTTTCCCTTCTTCAAGGAACTGGTCGTCAATCTCGGCCTGTTCTTCGTGCTGTTCGGCGGCTTCGTCATCGTTTCCGCCGGCAATGCGGTGAACCTCACCGATGGTCTCGATGGTCTGGCCATCGTGCCTGTCATGATTGCGGCCGCCTCCTTCGGCTGTATCGCCTATCTCGCCGGCAACGCCGTGTTTGCCAATTATCTGCAGATCAACTTCGTGCCCGGCACCGGTGAACTCGCCGTCATTCTCGGCGCCGTCATCGGGGCAGGGCTCGGCTTCCTCTGGTTCAACGCGCCGCCGGCCGCGATCTTCATGGGCGACACCGGTTCGCTGGCGCTCGGCGGCCTCATCGGCTCGGTCGCGGTTGCCACCAAGCACGAGATCGTCATGGCGATCATCTGCGGCCTCTTCGTCATGGAAACGCTGTCGGTCATCATCCAGGTCGGTTTCTTCAAGCTGACCGGCCGTCGCGTGTTTCTCATGGCGCCAATCCACCACCATTTCGAAAAGCTCGGCTGGACGGAAAGCCAGGTTGTGATCCGCTTCTGGATTATCGCCGTGGGTCTTGCCATGCTCGGCCTCTCCACGCTGAAGCTGCGGTGAGATCATGATCCCCGTCACCACCTTTGCTGGCAAAAAAGTCGCTCTTTTCGGGCTCGGCGGTTCAGGCCTTGCCACGGCAAAGGCGCTTCAGGCCGGTGGTGCCGAGGTGACCGCCTACGACGACAATCCTGATAGCGTAACCAAGGCCTCTGAAGCCGGCCTTCTGACGGCAGACCTGCGCACCATCGACTGGTCAGCGCAGGCAGCCCTGGTGCTCGCTCCCGGCGTGCCGCTCACCCATCCAAAACCGCATTGGTCGGTGGATCTGGCCCGCACCGCTGGCGTCGAGATCATCGGTGATATCGAGCTTTTCGTGCGCGAGCGTCGGGCCCATGCGCCCGATTGCCCGTTTATCGCCATTACCGGCACCAACGGAAAATCCACCACGACGGCGCTGATTGCCCATATTCTCACCCAAAGCGGCCGCGACACGCAACTCGGCGGCAATATCGGCACGGCGATCCTCACGCTCGATCCGCCGAAGGCTGAGCGTTTTTATGTGGTGGAATGCTCTTCCTACCAGATCGACCTGGCGCCGACGATCAACCCGAGCGCAGGAATCCTTTTGAACCTGACGCCCGACCACCTCGATCGCCACGGCACTATGCAGCATTATGCCGAGGTGAAGGAACGGCTGGTGGCCGGCAGCAAAATTGCCATTATCGGCATCGACGACAGCCATTCGTCCCTGATTGCCGACCGGGTGGAGCGGGCAGGCGTGAGCGTGCAGCGTATCTCGCGGCGCAGTGCCGTCGCCCATGGCATCTATGCCGAGGGTGCGCGGCTGATCGCGGCTGAAACCGGCGCTCTCCATGAGATCGCCGACCTTTCCGCCATCGACACGCTGAAGGGCAGCCACAACGCCCAGAACGCGGCCGCCGCCATTGCCGCCTGCCGCGCGGTTGGCGTGTCGGAGGAGGAGATCCGGGCCGGCCTTAAAAGCTTTCCCGGCCTGAAACACCGCATGCAGCCGGTGGCCCGGCGCGGGCAGGTGGTGTTCGTGAATGATTCCAAGGCCACCAATGCGGAAGCCGCCGCACCGGCGCTCTCCAGCTACGCCCGCATTTTCTGGATTGCCGGCGGTCTGCCGAAGGCCGGCGGCATCGCAAGCCTCGCGCCACTTTTTCCGCATATCGTGAAGGCTTACCTGATCGGCGAAGCAGCGGCGGAATTTGCCGCGACACTCGGCGAGGCCGTTCCTTACGAGATTTCCGGCACGCTGGACCGGGCCGTCGCCCATGCCGCCCAAGACGCCGCAGACGATAACGGCGCGTCTGCCGTCATGCTGTCGCCGGCCTGCGCCAGTTTCGATCAGTTCAAGAATTTCGAGGTCCGGGGCGAAGCTTTTGTTTCCCTGGTCGCAGAACTCGACGGCGCAACGATGCTGGTCGAACCGGAAAAGGGGATGTGACATGGTAAGTCGTGCCGATCGCGGGGCGCTCGCAGACTGGTTCTGGACGATCGATCGCTTTTTCCTGGCGACCTTCGTGCTGCTGATGGGCCTTGGCTTTATGTTGTCCTTTGCCGCATCGCCGCCGGTTGCCGAGCGCATCGGCCTGCCGAGCTTCCACTTTGTTGAACGCCACGCGGTGTTCTTGCTGCCATCGCTTGCGGTGATGATCGGCCTGTCGTTCCTCACGCCCCGGCAGGTGCGCCGCACGGCAATCATCATTCTCGTCATCTCCATCGCGATGATGGTGCTGGCGCTGTTCTTCGGCGTGGAAATCAAGGGCGCCCGCCGCTGGTTCTCGCTCGGACCGCTCTCCATCCAGCCTTCGGAATTCCTGAAGCCGTCTTTCGTTGTTGTCTGCGCCTGGCTGTTTGCCGAGCATGCGCGCCAGCCGGAAATTCCCGGCAACCTGTTTGCTATGATCCTCTTCGGCATCGTGGTGGCACTTCTTGTCGCACAGCCCGACCTTGGCCAGACCATTCTCACCAGTGCCGTCTGGGGCTCGATGTTCTTCATGGCGGGCATGCCGTGGCTGTGGATCGTGCTGCTCGGCGGCATGGGCGTCGGCGGGTTGTTTGCCGCCTACCATATCTTCCCCCACGTCGCCGGCCGTATCGACCGCTTCATGACCGGCGAGGGCGATACGTTCCAGGTGGATACGGCGCGCGAGGCCATCATCCGCGGCAACTGGTTCGGCCAGGGGCCGGGTGAGGGCATCGTCAAGCGCATCCTGCCGGACAGCCATACGGACTTTATCTTTTCCGTCGCCGCCGAAGAGTTCGGCATCATCTTCTGCATGGTTCTGGTGGCGATCTTTGCCTTCATCGTTATCCGCGGCCTCAGCCACGCTTACCGCGAGCGCAACGACTTCAACCGTTTTGCCGTGGCCGGTCTCGTGCTGCAGATCGGCATCCAGTCGATGATCAATATCGGCGTGAACCTCGAGCTGATGCCCGCCAAGGGCATGACGCTGCCGCTCATCTCTTACGGCGGCTCCTCGATGATCGCCATCTGCGTCACCGCCGGCTTCATTCTGGCGCTCACGCGCCATCGCCCGGAAAAACGGGCCCAGGAACGCAGCCTGTTTCGTGTTTCGAACGGCGTTCCCGCGGAGTAGACCACAATGACCAAAGGTATCATTCTGCTTGCCGCCGGGGGAACCGGCGGCCATCTGTTTCCGGCCGAGGCGCTGGGGCATGAACTGCGCGCCCGCGGCTACAGCGTCCATCTTGTGACCGACAGCCGGGCCGAGCGTTTCGCCGGCACGTTTCCGGCTGACGAAATTCATGTCGTGCCGTCCGCCACCTTCGCCTCGAAAAACCCGATTGCCATGGCCAAAGCGCTGCTGACGCTCTGGAAGGGTCTGCGGGCCGCCCGCCGGCTGATGACGCGGCTGAAGCCGCTCGCCGTCGTCGGTTTCGGCGGTTACCCCACCGTGCCGCCGCTTCTGGCCTCCACCGGGCTTGGCATTCCCTCCATGGTGCATGAGCAGAATGCCGTGATGGGGCGCGCCAACAAGGCGCTGGCCGCGCGCGTTGTCGCCATCGCTGGTGGATTCCTGCCGCAAGGCGAGGGCCCCCATGCCGCAAAGATCGTCACGACCGGCAACCCGGTTCGCCCGGCCGTGCTGGCGGCCGCCACCACGCCTTATGTGCCATCCGTTGGCAACGACCCGTTCCGGTTGGTCGTGTTCGGCGGAAGCCAGGGCGCAAAATTCTTCTCCGGCGCTATCCCGACTGCCCTTGCGCTTCTACCGGAGGAGCTGCGCGCACGCATCGTGCTCACCCAGCAGGCCCGGCCGGAAGACCGCCCACAGGTGGACCAGTGCATGGCCAAGCTGAAGATGGATGCCGACGTCTCGCCTTTCTTCGGCGACATGGCCGCGCGCATCGGTGCGGCCCATCTCGTCATCAGCCGGTCCGGTGCCTCGACCGTCTCGGAAATCTCGGTCATCGGTCGCCCGTCAATCCTCGTGCCTTATCCGTATGCGCTCGATCATGATCAGGCGGCCAATGCGGCAGCGTTGGTGAAGGCCGGCGGCGCCGAGGTTGTGCCGCAGGCGGAACTTTCACCGGAAAAGCTGTCGGGCCTGATTGCTGCTGCGATGCGCGAACCGGAGCGGATGGCCGGGATGGCAGAGGCGGCGCGCCGCTCGAGCCGGCCGGATGCGGCGGCCTTGCTCGCCGATCTGGTTGTGGCTATTGCCGACAAACAGGATATTTCGAAATTCAAAGGAGTTCGCCCATGAAAATGCCAAAGGCCATCGGCCTGGTCCATTTCATCGGCATCGGTGGCATCGGCATGAGCGGCATCGCCGAGGTGCTGCACAATCTCGGCCATCGTGTTCAGGGGTCTGACCAGTCGGACGGCGCCAATGTTCAGCGCCTGCGCGACAAGGGCATTCCGGTCTTCGTCGGCCACCAGGCTGATAATCTCGGCGATGCGGAAGTGGTGGTGGTCTCCACCGCCATCAAGAAGAACAACCCGGAACTGATTGCCGCGCGGGAAAAATCGCTGCCGATCGTGCGCCGTGCCGAAATGCTGGCCGAACTGATGCGCTTCCGCAATGCGATTGCCATCGGCGGCACGCATGGCAAGACCACGACCACCTCGATGGTGGCAGCACTTCTCGAAGCCGGCTCGCTGGACCCGACCGTCATCAACGGCGGCATCATCAATGCCTATGGCACCAATGCCCGCATGGGCGAGGGCGAGTGGATGGTGGTGGAGGCCGACGAATCGGACGGTACCTTCCTGAAGCTGCCGGCAGACGTTGCCGTCGTCACCAATATCGACCCGGAACATCTCGACCATTACGGCAGCTTCGATGCCGTACGCGCCGCCTTCCGGCAGTTCGTCGAGAACGTGCCTTTCTATGGCTTTGGCGTGCTCTGCCTTGATCACCCGGAAGTGCAGACGCTGGTCGGCAAGATCGAGGATCGCAAGATCGTCACCTATGGCGAAAACCTGCAGGCCGATGCGCGCTTTTCCAATGTCCGCACGGAAGGCACCAAGTCGATCTTCGACGTGGAAATCCGCCGTCGCCGCACCGGCCGGGTGTTTTCCTTCAAGGATCTGACGCTGCCAATGCCGGGTCGCCACAACATTTCCAATGCGACCGCCGCCATTGCGGTTGCCAACCGTCTCGGCATTTCCGAAGCCGATATTCGCAAGGGGCTTGCCGCCTTTTCCGGCGTCAAGCGCCGCTTCACGCTGACCGGCACCTGGAACGGCGTCTCGGTCTTTGATGATTACGGCCACCATCCCGTGGAAATCAAGGCGGTGCTGAAGGCGGCGCGCGAAAGCTGCCAGGGGCGAATCATCGCCGTGCATCAACCGCATCGCTACAGCCGTCTGGCGAGCCTGTTTGAGGATTTCGTCACGTGCTTCAACGATGCCGACAGCATTTTGCTGGCGCCCGTTTATGCCGCAGGCGAAGATCCGATCGACGGCGTTAACTCGGAAGCGCTGGTTTCGCGCATCCGCGCCGGTGGTCACCGCGATGCCCGTTATCTTTCCTCACCGGATGCGCTCGCCGGCATCATCGCCGGCATTGCAAAGCCGGGTGATTTCGTGGTTCTTCTTGGGGCTGGCAATATCACGCAGTGGGCGGCGGCCTTGCCACGAGAATTAGAAAGTATTTCGGGATAGTCTGCATGAAACAGGTGAATGGGGAAAAGCTGCTGGCCTCGCTCGGGGACGGCGTAAGTGCGATACGGGGGAGGCTGACGCCCGACGCGCCGATGGATCGCGTCACCTGGTTTCAGGCCGGCGGTCTGGCCGAACTGATGTTCCAGCCGCATGATCTGGACGATCTCGTGACGTTCCTGAAGCTTCTGCCGGAGGAAGTGCCGCTGACCGTGATCGGCGTCGGCTCCAACCTGCTCGTGCGCGATGGCGGCATTCCGGGCGTCGTGCTGCGCCTGTCCGCCAAGGGATTTGGCCAGGTGGATCTTGCCGGCGAAAACCGCATCATGGCCGGCGCCATCTGCCCGGACAAACATATCGCGGCCATGGCCATGGACAATGGCATCGGCGGCTTTGCCTTCTATTACGGCATTCCCGGCTCCATCGGCGGCGCGCTGCGCATGAACGCCGGGGCCAATGGCGGTGAAACGGCGGCCCGCGTGATCGAAGTCCATGCGGTAGACCGCAAGGGCGAAAAGCATGTGCTGTCAGCCGCCGACATGGGCTACAGCTATCGCCATTCCTCCGTTCCCGCCGATCTCATCTTCACCCATGCACTGTTTGAAGGCTATGCGGACGACCGCGCCAAGATCCGCTCGGAAATGGATGCCGTGCGCCATCACCGCGAAACCGTTCAGCCGGTGAAGGAAAAGACCGGCGGTTCGACCTTCAAGAACCCTGACGGCCATTCAGCCTGGGAACTGATCGACGATGCCGGCTGCCGTGGGTTGATGAACGGCGGCGCGCAGATGTCGTCGCTGCATTGCAATTTCATGATCAACATCGGCCACGCCACCGGCCACGATCTGGAATATCTCGGCGAGATGGTGCGCCAGCGCGTGTTCGAGAATTCCGGCATCAAGCTGGAATGGGAAATCAAGCGGCTTGGCATTTTCATGCCGGGACGCGAGGTCAGGCCGTTCCAGGGGGCTGTTGCGGAATAGGGGCTTCTAACGGGGCATGATCGACGAGCGCAAGCGGATACTCATCGGAAACGAACGGGCCAAGCTTGCGGCAAACTCTGTCGATCGGCTTGCCACCGCTTGTGTTGCGGCGGGATTTATTGCGCCGGCGGTGTCTGGGGTGAGCGCCGTGGGCGGTTATTCTCTGTCGCTCGGCATTGTGCTTTCGACGATCACTTGGCTTTCCACGGCCTTTGTCCTACATTTGGGGGCAAGGCATATCCTCGGAAAGTTGGAGCCATGACGACAGCGACCGTGTTTTATCTCTATATCCTGCCCGTGATGATCGCCGCGTCCGTGTGGGGCGCGATCTGGCTGCAGGAGTGGCACGAACGTCGCAAAAACCGCCTCCATCCCGGCGAGTAACCGCAAACACCATTCAAACAAAAGCCCGCGAAACCAATGGCTTCGCGGGCTTTTTTGTGTCGAGCTGACTCTACCGGATCAGACCTCTTCTTTACCCGAGAGGAGGATGCAGGCGAGGGTGATGATGGCGGCCACCAGAAGGTAATAACCGACATAGGTCATGCCGTAATTCGCCTGCAGCCAGGTGGCGATGTAGGGCGCAAGCGATGCGCCGAAAATGCCGGCAAAGTTGAAGGTGATCGACGAGCCCGTGTAACGCACCGCCGTCGGGAAGGGTGCGGCAAGAGCCGTACCGATCAGGCCATAGGTCACGCCCATCAGCGCCATCGAGGCGGCCGAGAAGATGAAGATCGCGGTTTCACCGCTTGTCATCAGCGTCGGCAGCAGGAAGGAGAAGAGGCCGATGAGGATGGTGACGGCAATCAGCATCTCCCGGCGTCCCACCCGGTCGGCAAGCTTGCCGGCGAGCGGAATGAAGGCGCCGAAGACGATCGAGCCGAGCAGCTGCACTTCCAAGGCATCCGTGAACGGGATCTTCAGGATCTTGACGTTGTAGGAGAGCAGGTAGGCCGAGCCGATGTAGAACAGCACGAAGGTGGCAAGCGCCACGAAGGTGCCGAGGACCAGGCTGCGCTTGTGGTTGCGGAAAAGCTCCGCCACCGGCACGTCCACCCGCTCGTGTTTGTCGATGGCCTTCTGGAAGGCCGGTGTCTCGGTGATGGAGAGGCGCACCCAGAGACCGATGGCAATCAGCACGATCGAGGAGATGAACGGCACGCGCCATCCCCAGCTGAGCAGTGCCTCCTGTGACATCACATGCAGCAGCAGCCAGAAGATGCCGGATGACAGGAAGAGGCCGACTGGCGCGCCGAGCTGCGGGAACATGCCGTACCAGGAGCGCTTGCCGGGCGGTGCGTTTTCCGTCGCCAGCAGCACAGCGCCACCCCATTCGCCACCGAGGCCAAAACCCTGGCCGAATCGGCAAAGCGCCAGAAGCAGCGGCGCAACCACGCCAATCTGCTCGTAGGTTGGCAGCAGGCCGATGATGACGGTGGAGACGCCCATCGTCAGAAGGGCGGCGACCAGCGTCGTCTTGCGCCCGATGCGATCACCGAAATGGCCGAACACCACGGCGCCGAAGGGACGCGCGAAGAAGGCGATGGAGAAGGTGGCAAAGGAGGCGAGCAGCGCGGTCATCGGGTCGCTGTTGGGGAAAAACAGCGCCGGGAAGACGAGCACGGCTGCGGTGGCATAAACATAAAAATCGAAAAATTCGATCGTCGTGCCGACCAGGCTGGCCGTCAGGACTCGTGCAGGAGAATTCAATGCAACAGGTACCAACGGCTCGGCGGACGGCGACACGGGAGAGGTCGCTTGCGTCATAATCTTGTCCACTGAGAGTTAAAGACAGCTCTGTTTGAAAGGGCTCGCGGTCCTTTACGGACATTTTCACAAACCTCAAAGCCCTTTTGCGCCCGCTGACGTCAACAAAACCGGCACTCGTGCGCGCCCTGCCGGGGTGATGCGCGATGGCAACACGGCGGCGCGGTTAACCAAAGTAAACGATTCATTAACCATGGCCGGTGTCTAATCGGGATGCGCAGGAATCAGGTCTGCGCAAGCAAGATGGCATAAGCCCAGGCAATCTCGGGGGACTATTGATGAGTGGCAAGCACGTGGCAGTTCTGATGGGAGGGCTCTCCTCCGAGCGCCCGGTCAGCCTGTCGTCCGGCAATGCCTGCGCATCCGCGCTGGAGGCTGAAGGCTTCCGCGTCACCCGCGTCGATGTGGCGCGTGATATTGCCGCTGTTCTGGTGGACCTGAAGCCCGATGTCGCCTTCAACGCCCTGCATGGGCCGAACGGCGAAGATGGCACCATTCAGGGCATCCTCGAATATTTGCAGATCCCTTACACCCATTCCGGCGTGCTGGGCTCGGCCCTTGCCATGGACAAGGACCGCGCAAAGGCGGTTGCCGCTGCTGCCGGCATTCCGGTTGCTGAAGGCATCGTGCTCGATCGCCATGAGATTGGCGCGACCCATCCGATGCAGCCGCCTTATGTGGTGAAGCCCGTCTGCGAAGGATCCTCCTTCGGCGTCGTGATTGTGCGCGAAGGCCAGTCGCATCCGCCGCAGGTGCTCGGCTCTTCCGATTGGCGTTATGGCGACCGGGTGATGGTCGAGCGTTACATTGCCGGCCGTGAACTGACCTGCGGTGTCATGGGCGATGAAGTGCTTGGCGTAACGGAAGTGTTGCCGCTTTCCGGCGCCTTTTATGATTATGATGCGAAATATGCCGCCGGCGGCTCCTCCCACGTCATTCCGGCGCAAATTTTACCGAATATTTACCAAAAAGTACAAACACTGGCCCTTAAGGCGCACCAGGCGATGGGGTGTCGTGGTGTGAGTCGCTCCGATTTCCGCTTCGATGACCGTTTGTCCGAGGAAGGCGAGCTTGTCTGGCTTGAGGTAAACACCCAGCCCGGCATGACGCCGACCTCCCTGGTGCCTGAAATGGCCGCGCATGCCGGCCGTTCCTTTGGTGATCTCGTCCGCTGGATGGTGGAGGACGCTTCGTGTTCGCGCTGAATGGCAAAAAAGCTCCGGTTTCCCGCGGGCGCCCGTCGCAATATCCGGCCGGTGATGACCGTATGGTGCTGCCGCGCCCGATGCGCCGCGTCGTGCGCTTCTGTGTGAGTCTGGCCACCGGGCGTATTCATATTCCCCGCCACACCGGTACGGCCGGCGTTTTTGTCCTGTTCGGCGCCGTTGGCCTTTACGGCATGTCGCTGGGTGGTCATGCGGACGATTTTGCCCAGGTGACGACGGCGGCTGCCGGCTTTGCCATCGAAAAGGTGATGATATCAGGCAACGTGCAGACGTCGGAAATCGATATCCTGCAGATGCTGGGCCTCGATGGCGCAACCTCGCTGGTCGCGCTCGACATCGAAGCGGCACGGCGCAAGCTTGCCGATCTTCCCTGGGTCGAGAACGCGCAAGTGCGCAAGGTCTATCCGAAGACCATCGAAGTCACGCTCAAGGAGCGTGAAGCCTTCGGTATCTGGCAGCATGGAACCGAACTGTCGCTCATCGAAAAGAACGGCAGCGTGATCGCGCCGCTGCGCGACAACAAATTTGCCTCCCTGCCGCTGTTCGTCGGCCGCGATGCCGAATCGGCGGCTGCAGACTTTGATGGCGAAATGTCCGGCTGGCCGGAGCTGAAGTCCCGGGTGCGCGCCTATGTGCGGGTTGCCGGCCGTCGCTGGGATCTGCATCTCGATAACGGCGTGGTCATCAAACTGCCGGAATCAGACATTCAGCAGGCACTCGTCCTGCTTCACCGCTACGAGCAGTCGCAAGGACTTTTGAACCGCGATATCGCAGCGGTTGATCTGCGTCTTCATGATCGCACCACGATCCGCCTCACGGCGGACGCTGCGGAACGTCGCGCCTCGGCTGTCGAGGCGCGCGCAAAGGCCCTCAAGAAGGCAGGAGGTCAGACGTGAGCCTGTTCGGTTCTTCAAATTTCGGCCTGCCACGCCTGAAGCCTTTGTCTTCGAAGCGTTCGCATGTCGTCTCCGTCCTCGATATCGGGTCGAGCAAGGTGGTCTGCATGATCGCGCGGCTGACGCCGCGGGCCGAAAGCCAGATCCTGCCCAACCGCACCCATAGCGTCGAAATCATCGGCATCGGCCATCAGCGGTCGCGCGGCGTCAAATCCGGCGTGATCTCCGATCTCGATGCGGTGGAAAGCGTTGTGCGGCTTGCCGTCGATGCCGCCGAGCGCATGGCGGGCCTCACCGTCGATAGCCTCATCGTCAACGTATCGGCCGGGCGAATCACGAGCGACGTCTACACCGCGACCATCGATCTCGGTGGCCAGGAAGTGGACGCAACGGACCTGCGCAAGGTGCTGACCTCTGCCAGCCACCAGTCGGTGCGCCAGGACCGGGCCGTGCTTCACTCGCTGCCGACGGGTTTTTCGCTGGACGGCGAACGCGGCATCCGCGATCCGCTTGGCATGTACGGTGATCTTCTGGGCGTCGACATGCATGTGGTGACCGCCGAGCGCGCCGCTCTTCGCAATCTCGAGCTTTGCATCAACCGCGCGCATCTGTCGGTCGAAGGCATCGTGGCGACGCCTTACGCCAGCGGCCTTGCAGCGCTCGTTGATGACGAAGTCGAACTTGGCTGTGCGGCGATCGACATGGGCGGCGGCACCACGACGATTTCGGTCTTTGCCGAGGGCAAGCTCGTTCATACCGATGCGATCGGCATCGGCGGCCATCACGTGACGACGGATCTGGCGCGCGGTCTTTCGACCCGCATCGAGGATGCCGAGCGCATGAAGGTCGTTCACGGCTCTGCCATCACGACGGCGGCCGATGAGCGCGACATGATCTCCGTGCCGCCGATTGGCGAGGACGACCGCGATCTGCCGACGCAGGTGCCGCGGGCTCTCGTTACCCGCATCGTGCGGGCGCGTCTTGAAGAAACGCTGGAACTGATCCGCGACCGGATCCAGAAATCCGGCTTCAGCCCGATCGTCGGCAAGCGTGTGGTGCTGACCGGCGGCGCGGCCCAGTTGACCGGCCTGCCGGAAACGGCCCGGCGCATTTTGGCGCGCAATGTGCGTATCGGCCGCCCGATGGGGGTTTCGGGTCTGCCGACAGCGGCCAAGGGGCCGGCTTTTTCGACGGCGGTGGGTCTGATGATCTATCCGCAGGTCGCGGACATGGAAACACATGCGGGGCAGGGCGGACTTCTCGCCACGCTTGGCAATGGCAACAGCCGCATCGCCCGCATGGGCCAATGGCTGAAAGAAAGTTTCTGACACTCTTTACGGAGTGTCAGCCCAGTTTAGAGAATCGGCCCGCTTGGCGAGGCGGCCAGAGAAAGAAGGAACGGTTACTATGACCATCAATCTGCAAAAGCCGGACATCACCGAGCTGAAGCCTCGGATCACCGTCTTCGGCGTTGGCGGTGGCGGCGGCAACGCCGTTAACAACATGATCACTGCGGGTCTCGAAGGCGTCGATTTCGTTGTCGCCAACACCGATGCCCAGGCGCTCACGATGGCGAAGGCCGAACGCATCATCCAGATGGGTGTGCAGGTAACCGAAGGCCTTGGCGCGGGTTCGCAGCCGGAAGTCGGCCGGGCCGCAGCGGAAGAATGCCTTGACGAGATCATCGACCACCTGTCGGGCACGCATATGTGCTTCGTCACCGCCGGCATGGGCGGCGGCACCGGCACCGGTGCTGCCCCTGTTGTCGCACAGGCTGCCCGTAACAAGGGCATCCTGACGGTCGGTGTTGTCACCAAGCCGTTCCACTTCGAAGGCCAGCGCCGCATGCGCCTTGCCGAAATGGGCATCCAGGAACTGCAGAAGTCGGTCGATACGCTGATCGTCATTCCGAACCAGAACCTGTTCCGCATCGCAAACGACAAGACGACCTTTGCCGATGCCTTCGCCATGGCCGACCAGGTTCTCTATTCGGGCGTTGCCTGCATCACCGATCTGATGGTGAAGGAAGGTCTCATCAACCTCGACTTCGCCGACGTTCGCTCCGTGATGCGCGAAATGGGCCGTGCGATGATGGGTACCGGCGAAGCCTCCGGCCAGGGCCGCGCCATGCAGGCCGCCGAAGCTGCGATTGCCAACCCGCTCCTCGACGAAACCTCGATGAAGGGCGCGCAGGGCCTGCTGATCTCCATCACCGGCGGTCGCGACCTGACGCTGTTTGAAGTGGACGAAGCGGCAACCCGCATCCGCGAGGAAGTCGATCCGGACGCCAACATCATCCTCGGCGCCACCTTCGACGAAGCGCTGGAAGGCGTCATCCGCGTCTCGGTTGTTGCAACCGGCATCGACCGCGCCATGAACGAAAACGACCTGCGTTCCGCTGAAATGCGCGCCGCCACGAAACCGATTATCCGTTCTTCGGCGGCCGTTGCTTCGGCTCCGGCCGCAGTTCAGCCTGCAATGGCGCAGGCACCCCGCACCGCCGCCCCCGTTGATCACGTGGCCGAAACCATCCGTCAGGCGGAAGCCCAGATGGAACGCGAACTGTCGATTGCCACCCTGCAGCATTCGGCGCCGGCTCCCCAGCCGGTTCAGATGCAGCCGGCACCTGCTCCGGTACAGGAAGAGTTCCGTCCGCAGAGCCGTCTGTTCCAGTCGCCAGCACCTGTGGAGCCGGTCGCAACCCGTCCTGCTCCGGCCTATAATGCAGCCCCTGCCTATGCGGCACCTGCACCGCAGGCACCGGTGATGAGCCAGCCGGCCCCGATCCAGCACCAGCCGGTTCAACAGCAGCCGATGCAGCAGCGTGTGGCCCCGCAGCCCGTCGAACAGGCCGCTCCGGTCATCCGCAATGTGGCAGAGCAGGTCCGCATGCCGCGTGTTGAAGACTTCCCGCCGGTCCTGAAGGCTGAAATCGAGCATCGCAGCCAGCCGGTTTCGCATGCAGCCGAAGAGCGTGGCCCGATGGGTCTCCTGAAGCGCATCACCAACTCGCTCGGCCGTCGTGACGATGAAGAGGGTGTGGCCGCCGAGATGACTTCGGCTCCGGCCGCCGCATCCCAGCAGCGTCGCCCGCTGTCGCCGGAAGCAAGCCTCTACGCGCCGCGTCGTGGCAATCTCGACGATCACGGCCGTTCGGTTCCGTCGTCGAACGCCCATCACGAGGACGACCAGCTGGAAATCCCGGCCTTCCTGCGCCGCCAGTCCACCTGATCGACAGGAGAGGCCGGACTGCCGGCCTCACCCCATCCCGTCTTCAAACAGAAAAACGCCCGCGCTTCTCAAGCCGCGGGCGTTTTCGTGAACGGATGGTCCATGCGCCGACAGGGCCGGATCAGTTGACCAGAGTGATGTCGGTGACGGCGGTATTTTTCGGCGACCAACTGACGGACACAAGATTGCGAAAGCTTTCCGGAAACATGAAAAGCTGGTCCTGGTTGGAATTGCCGCGAACGGTCACTGCAAAGGCTGTCGTGCTGCCATTGGCCAGTCGTCCGACAAACATGATCGACTGCGTCGGTGTATTGCGGTCCGGATTGCAGATCTTTAGCGCCTTCAGGCGGAAGGGGCGGTCGGGGTTGTCGACGGACAGGTTTAGATTGGTGTTGCCGCGGGCATAGACGAGGATGCGGTTACTGCCCTGTTCGCGCATGGCGCGGATACAGTCACTGTCGTCGCTGCACGGCTTCAGCCCGTTGCGCCCGATGAGCGTGTAACCCTTCTCGCTGTATTTCTGGACTGTCCCGGACAGATCAACGCCGGAAAAGGAGAGGGTGGTTTCGCGTCCCGCGCCGACGCAGGGCTCCTCGACCTTTGCCGACGCCTTGAGCACGGCGCTATCGATGGGCAAGGCGACGGTGGTGGCCGGTGATCCGCATGATGTCTGGCTTGGGGATACGTTAGCGATATCGTCGGCCGCCGCGATGTCCGTATATGCGAATGACATATATAAACAAGAAAAGATAAATATTGTGCGTTGCACTAAAGCCTGTTGACGCAGGAAAACAGATTTGTATTCTCTAGTCACGGCGGCCTCCCCGCAGTATTTCTAATTTTTAATTTATTTTTTCAATTCTATTTACATGCGACGCCTGCCGTCAAGCTTGTCTTGGTCATCAAGGGGGCTGTGGCGCGCTTTTACCGTTTTTCCCCCCGAAATCATCGGTAAATCAACGCACTGACTTCGTAACAATGCGAAAGAAACAGTGATTTGGCTTGGTCGCACACCCAGCATATGTACAGAATTGAGAAAGCAAGGTTTCAACGCGTCAAGCGTAACGAAACATCAAGGGTCCGGCGTCCCGAAAGCGGAGGTCGGCCATGAGAAGGCACAAGACATGACGATCGGACTTCTGGGTTTCCAAACCACAATCGCAGCCCCCGTAACCCTTTCTGGCATCGGTGTGCATTCTGGCAACTCGGTCTCGATCACCTTCCAGCCGGCGGAAGCCGGCACCGGCATCCTGTTCAGCCGGCAGCTGGCCGATGGCTCTAGTGCCGAATATCGCGCAGTGTCGTCCAATGTCGGCAATACCGATCTCTGCACCGTGCTTGGCACCTCGCTCTCGCGCTCGATTGCCACCATCGAACATGTCATGGCCGCACTGTATGCGCTGGGCCTCGACAATCTGGTGGTGGAAGTCGATGGCGCCGAAATGCCGATCATGGACGGCTCCTCCTTTCCCTTCATCGACGCTATCGAACAGGCCGGTATCGTCAACCTGGGTGAAAAGCGCCGCTACATCCGCGTGCTGAAGCCGGTGCGCATCGATTCGGGCGCCTCCTGGTCGGAGTTCCGTCCTCATGACGGCACACGCTTCGAGGTGGAGATCGATTTCGACTCGCCTCTGATCGGCCGCCAGAGCTGGAAGGGTGACCTGACGGCGAAGGTGTTCCGCGATGAACTGTCGCGCGCCCGCACCTTCGGTTTCATGCGGGATGTCGAGCGCCTCTGGGCCGCCGGCTTTGCACTCGGCTCGTCGCTCGAAAATTCCGTCGTGATTTCCGACGATGATTCGGTCGTGAACATCGAAGGCCTGCGCTACACGGACGAATTCGTGCGCCACAAGACGCTGGATGCCGTGGGCGATCTTGCACTCGCCGGCGCCCAGTTCATCGGCTGCTACCGTTCCTATCGCGGCGGCCACAAGATGAATGCCAATGCGCTGAAGGCGCTGCTCAGCGATCCCACAGCCTATGAAGTGGTGGAAGCCCCGATGCGCAGCCAGCGGGTTCGCGCCCGCGAATTCGTCGCCGTCAGCACGGCGGAATTTGCGCCCTGGGCCGGTTGAGCACCATCAGCACACTGTTTGTAAGGCCGTCTCCTGCAGGCGGCCTTTCTTTTTGGAACATGGTGTGGCGCTGCCACAAAAATGCGTCAAAGCACCATCATTGCGTTGCTCTCCCGCTTCTTTTATGGCTAGAACGCCAATTCGGGCGGTCGATGTAACATCGCGTGGCAATCGGGAAGTGTCGAATGACTGAGACGAAGTCTGTTGGAATGAGGAACACCGCACGCCTTGCGCTCGTGTCCCTGCTGCTGGTGGGAACGGGTACGCTGGTGACCTCCTGCCAATCGGACCCGGACATCGACATCACCAAGCTTGGCCTCAATGCCGATCCGCCGGAGCAGCTGTACAATCAGGGCCTGGCCAACATGAAGGCCGGCAATCTTGCGGAAGCCAGCCGCAAGTTTGACTCCATCGAAAAGCAGAACCCGTTTTCTGAATGGGGCCGCAAGGCGCTCGTCATGAGCACCTTCACCAAATATCGCCTGGCGCGTTATGATGATGCCGTTCAGACGGGCAATCGTTACCTGAAGCAATATCCGCGCTCGGAAGATACGGCCTATGTGCAGTATCTGGTCGGTCTTTCCTATTCCAAGCAGATTTCCGACGTCACCCAGGATCAGAAGGCGTCCAACCGCACCATCGAGGCGATGTCGGTGGTCGTGCGCGATTTTCCGAAGTCGGAATATGTCGAGGATGCGCAGGCAAAGATCCGCTTTGCCCGCGACCAGCTGGCCGGCAAGGAAATGCAGGTCGGGCGTTATTACCTCGAGCGCAAGGAATATCTGGCGGCGATCACGCGCTTCCGGACCGTTGTGGAAAATTACGGCAATACCAATCAGGTCGAAGAGGCGCTGGCGCGTCTCGTCGAAGCCTATTATGCCATGGGCGTGACGGAAGAGGCGCAGACGGCAGCAGCCGTTCTCGGCCACAACTATCCGGACAGCCAATGGTATGCGGATAGCTTTAAACTGCTGAAGGGCGGCGGCCTGGAGCCGCGCGAGAACCGCGGATCGTGGATTTCTCGCGCCGGTGCCAAGCTGATCGGCGCCTGAAACAAGGGACATCATGCTTAGCCAGTTGTCGATCCGCGATATCGTTCTGATCGAGCGGCTGGACCTTTCGTTCGAAAGCGGCCTTTCGGTGCTGACGGGCGAAACCGGGGCGGGGAAATCCATCCTCCTGGACAGCCTGTCGCTGGCGCTCGGTGGGCGCGGCGATGGCGGGCTTGTGCGCCACGGCCTCGACAAGGGGCAGGTGACCGCCGTCTTCGACGTGGGCATGGATCACCCGGCGCGCCTGATGCTGCGCGAAAACGGCCTTGATGATGACGGCGATCTGATTTTCCGCCGCATGCAATCGGCCGATGGGCGCACCAAAGCCTCCATCAACGACCAGCCGGTCAGCGTGCAGCTGATGCGGCAGGCCGGCCAGCTTCTGGTGGAAATCCACGGCCAGCACGATGACCGGGCGCTGGTCGACATCAATGCCCACCGCGCGCTGCTCGATGCCTTTACCGGGCTGACCGACGAGGTGGCGACCGTCGCTTCCCTCTACAAACAGTGGCGCGATGCCGACCGGGCTTTGAAAACCCACCGCGCCCGTGTGGAGGCGGCCGCCCGCGAGGCCGATTTCCTGCGTGCCTCCGTCGAGGAACTGGAGGGCCTGAGTCCCCGCGACGGTGAGGAAGAGGAACTGGCGGAAAACCGCTCGCGCATGCAAAAATCCGAACGCATCGCCGGCGACATTTCCGAGGCTTGCGAATTTCTCAACGGCAACGGTTCGCCCGTGCCGTTGATTGCCTCGCTGGTGCGCCGTCTGGAGCGCAAGAGCCACGAGGCGCCGGGTCTGCTCGAAGACACTGTGCAGCTTCTCGATGCCGCGCTCGACAACCTCTCCAACGCGCAGATGGAGGCCGAATCAGCCCTTCGCCGCACGGAGTTTGATCCGCGCGAACTGGAGCGCGTTGAAGAACGCCTTTTTGCGCTGAGGGCCGCCAGCCGCAAATATGCCGTCGCCGTTGCCGACCTGCCGGCGCTTGCCGAAAAGATGGTGGCAGACCTTGCCGATCTCGATGCCGGCGAAGAGCGTCTGGGGCAGCTGGAAAAGGCTGCGACATCAGCCAAGGCAGACTTTGATCGTGCCGCGCTGTCGCTGTCGGGAAAGCGCCACAACGGAGCCGACGCACTGGCAGAGGCCGTGATGGCGGAACTGCCGGCGCTGAAGCTGGAGCGCGCCCGCTTCATGGTCAATGTCACTGCCGATCCCGACAATGCGACGGCAGACGGCATCGATACCGTGGAATTCCACGTGCAGACCAACCCCGGCACGCGTCCGGGCCCGATCATGAAAGTGGCTTCCGGCGGCGAGCTTTCGCGGTTTCTGCTGGCGCTCAAGGTGGCGCTGGCGGACCGGGGATCTGCCCCGACGCTGGTGTTCGATGAAATTGATACCGGCGTCGGCGGTGCGGTCGCCGATGCCATCGGCCAGCGGCTGAAGCGGCTGTCCCAGACCGTGCAGGTTCTCTCGGTCACCCACGCGCCGCAGGTGGCTGCGCGCGCCGCCACCCATCTCCTTATCTCCAAGGGGCCGGCCAGCGACGGCTCCGACAAGATTGCAACGCGCGTGGCCACCATGGCGCCGGAACACCGCGCCGAAGAGATTGCCCGCATGCTGTCGGGTGCGTCCGTGACGGACGAGGCAAGGGCTGCCGCCGCCCGGCTGCTGTCGGGCAGCGCCTGAGCCTTTGTCGCGCAGCATCAGGGACTGCGGGATTTGCGGGTTCGGTTGAAACTGTCGCATCGGGCAGTGGATCGGCATGCTTTGCCATTTTGCCCGGCTCCTCTTTCGGGTAAAACGCCTTGGCAACGATGTTCGCATCGTCAGGCCTTGCCGTGTTGGAGTAGAGTGCATGCCCGTTGAACAAAACCCCGTGGAGACGTTGAACGAGGAACAGGCGGCAGCCGAACTGGCAACGCTTGCCGCAGACATCGCCCGCCACGACCTTGCCTATCACGGCGGCGATGCGCCAGAAATTTCGGACGCCGATTACGATGCGCTGAAGCGGCGCAACGATGCCATCGAAAAACGTTTCCCTGAGCTTGTCCGATCCGACAGCCCGAGCCTGCGGGTGGGGGCGGCACCGCTACCGACCTTTTCGCAGATCACCCATGCGCGCCCCATGCTGTCGCTCGACAACACGTTTTCGGACGAGGATGTCGGCGATTTCATCGGCTCGGTCTATCGCTTCCTCGGCCGTCTCCCGGATGATTCGATTGCCTTTACTGCCGAGCCCAAAATTGACGGGCTCTCCATGTCGATCCGCTACGAAAACGGCCGCATGGTCAGCGCTGCCACCCGCGGCGATGGCACGACGGGCGAAAACGTCACCGCCAATATCCGCACCATCGCCGAAATTCCCCAGCAGTTGCCGGCGGGCGTGCCTGAAATCGTCGAAGTGCGCGGCGAGGTCTATATGGCCAAAAGCGATTTTCTGGCGCTGAATGCCCAGATGGAGGCGCAGGGCAAGCCGACCTATGTCAACCCGCGCAACACAGCGGCGGGGTCGCTGCGCCAGCTCGATGCAAAAGTGACGGCAAGCCGCAAGCTGCGCTTTTTTGCCTATGCCTGGGGAGAGATGTCGGACATGCCGGCCATGACCCAGATGGGCATGGTCGAAACCTTTCGCGACTGGGGTTTTCCGATCAATCCGCTGATGAAGCGGCTAACCTCGGTTGCCGAAATCCTCGCGCATTATCATGAGATCGGCCTGCAGCGCCCGGACCTCGATTACGATATCGATGGCGTCGTCTACAAGGTGGACGAGCTTGCCCTGCAGCAGCGTCTTGGTTTTCGCTCGCGCTCACCGCGCTGGGCCACCGCCCACAAGTTTCCCGCCGAACAGGCCTTTACGACGGTCGAGGCCATCGACATCCAGGTTGGCCGCACCGGCGCGCTGACGCCTGTGGCGCGGCTGACCCCGATTACCGTCGGCGGCGTCGTCGTCACCAATGCCACATTGCATAACGAGGATTACATCAAGGGCATCGGCAATTCCGGCGAGCGCATTCGCCCGGAAGGGCATGATATCCGCATCGGCGACACCGTGATCGTCCAGCGCGCCGGCGATGTCATTCCGCAGGTGCTGGATGTGGTGCTCGAAAAACGCAGCGAAGACAGCCGCGAATACGTGCTCCAGCCGAAATGCCCGGTCTGCGGCAGCCATGCGGTGCGTGAGCGCAACGAAAAGACTGGAAAGCTCGATTCGGTCATGCGCTGCACCGGCGGTTTTACATGCTCGGCACAGGCCAAGGAGCACCTGAAACATTTCGTCTCGCGCAATGCCTTTGATATCGAGGGCCTCGGCGCAAAGCAGATCGATTTTTTCTTTGAAGCGGAGGATCCTGCGCTGCAGATCCGCACCGCGCCGGATATTTTTACGCTGAAGGCGCGACAGGAGGGCTCGAGCCTCACCAAGCTCGAAAACATCGATGGTTTCGGCAAGGTCAGCGTCAGAAAACTGTATGACGCTATCGACGAGCGCCGCCAGATCGCACTCCACCGCTTCATCTTCGCGCTCGGCATCCGTCATGTCGGCGAAACCACCGCCAAACTTCTGGCGCGCGCCTATGGCAGCTATTCTGCCTTCGAGGCAGCCATGAAGGAGGCGGCGGCGCTCTCCGGCGATGCCTGGACGGACCTGAACAACATCGAAGGCATTGGCGAGGTGATGGCCCGCGCCATCGTCGAGTTCTTCAAGGAACCGCGCAATGTCGAGGTGATCGGGCGCCTTCTATCGGAAGTGACGCCGCAGGAGGCTGAACAGCCGGTGACCACCGACAGTCCCGTGGCGGGCAAGACGGTGGTGTTTACCGGTTCGCTCGAAAAATTCACCCGCGACGAGGCCAAGGCCCGCGCCGAAAGTCTTGGCGCCAAGGTGGCCGGCTCGGTCTCGAAGAAGACCGATATTCTGGTTGCCGGTCCGGGTGCCGGCTCGAAACTGGCCAAGGCTGCAGAACTGGGCGTTCAGACGATGGACGAGGATGAGTGGCTGGCGCTGATCGGCGGGTGAGGGAGGTTTGCTAGCCCCCGGTGATTTGACCGTCGTAGCCAGCCGCCCCCTCATCCGCCCTTCGGGCACCTTCTCCCCGAGGGGAGAAGAGAACTACCAGCGCTGCGGCCCCTCAGATGGAAGAGGCTGAAACGTCAACTCCATCCCGCTTCTCCCCTCGGGGAGAAGATGCCGGCAGGCAGATGAGGGGGCGGCTGGCGCAAATGCCATTTGGTCGCCTGTTTCGATGAGGCGCCGCAGCGCTTTTGATACGCTTCTCCCCTTGGGGAGAAGGTGCCCGGAGGGCGGATGAGGGGGCGGCTGGCGCAACGGTCACCTGGCCGCCTATTTCGATGAGGGGGCGGCTTGCGCGTCACCTCTTCAGCCGCGCCATCGCATACGCATCCACAAACGCCCCATCGCGGAAAGCGAAATCGGTGTGGGTGCCTTCCACGGCAAAGCCGAACTTTTGGTAGAGCGCCAGCGCCGGTTCGTTGTCGACGAAGACGGTGAGTTCCAGGCGGCGCAGGTTCAGCCAGTTGTCGGCAAGGTCGATGGCAGCAGCCATCAGCGCCGAGCCGAT
>JAIXTO010000048.1 GCA_027483885.1 Rhizobiaceae bacterium | reverse complement strand
GTTTGCGCCGATCACATAGGCAACGTCGGCCTGGGCGAATTCGGCATTGATGTCTTCCAGCTCGAACACTTCATCATAGGGCACATTGGCTTCGGCAAGCAGCACGTTCATGTGGCCGGGCATACGGCCCGCCACCGGGTGAATAGCGTATTTCACCTCGACGCCGTGTTCCTTCAGCGTATCGGCAAGCTCACGAAGCGCGTGCTGGGCCTGGGCAACCGCCATGCCGTAACCGGGCACGATGATCACCTTGGTGGCGTTCTGCATCAGGAAGGCGGCGTCGTCGGCAGAACCCTGCTTGACCGTACGCTGCACGCCATCGTCAGCCCCGGCGGCTGCCGTTTCACCACCGAAACCGCCGAGGATGACGGAGATGAACGAGCGGTTCATGCCCTTGCACATGATGTAGGAGAGGATGGCACCCGAGGACCCCACCAGCGCGCCGGTAATGATGAGCGCGAGATTGCCGAGCGTAAAGCCGATGCCGGCAGCCGCCCAACCGGAATAGGAGTTCAGCATCGACACGACGACCGGCATATCGGCGCCACCGATCGGCACGATGATCAGCACACCGAGCACCAGCGCCAGCACAACGATCAGCCAGAAGGCCAGATGGCTTTCGCTCGTGGCAAGGCTTGCAATCGCCAGAACCGTCAGCACCAGAAGCGTAGCGTTGAGGATATGCCGATAGGGCAAGAGGATCGGCTTGCCGGACATGCGCCCGTCAAGCTTCAGGTAGGCGATGATGGAGCCGGTAAAGGTGACCGCGCCGATGGCCGCTCCCAGCGCCATTTCCACCAGTGCCTGGCTGTGGATGGAGCCGATTTCGCCAATGCCGAAGGCGGCTGGCGAATACAGCGCTGCGGCGGCCACCATGATGGCGGCAAAGCCGACCAGCGAGTGAAAGCCGGCAATCAGCTGCGGCATGGAGGTCATCGGAATGGTGCGCGCGATATAGGCACCGCCGCCACCGCCGATGGCGATGGCCAGCACGATCAGCACGAAGCCGCCGAAATTCGGCGTGGCCAGCAGAAGCGTCGTGACGATGGCGATTGCCATGCCCGCCATGCCGTAGATATTGCCCTTGCGGCTGGTCGTCGGATGCGAAAGCCCACGCAGCGCCATGATGAACATGACGCCGGAGACGAGGTAGAGGAAGGCTGCAAAATTCTGTGACATCGGCCCGCCTCAGCGCTCTTTTTTCTTGTACATGGCCAGCATCCGGCTGGTGACGAGGAAGCCACCAAAGATGTTGACCGAGACCAGCACCAGCGCCACAAAACCAAAACCGGTGGCAAGGCCGCTCAGCGACACACCGACGGCCAGCAGAGCGCCAACGACGATGACTGAGGAAATGGCATTGGTGACGGCCATCAGCGGCGTGTGCAGTGCTGGCGTGACCGACCAGACGACATAATAACCAACGAAGATCGACAGCACGAAGATCGCGAGCTGAAAGACGAAGGGATCGATCGCACCGCCGGAAACGCCATGGGCGGCAAGGCTCACCGCATCCGGCGCCTGTTCGGCGGCCGTTTTTACGGCAGCGACGGCCTGATCAAGGGCGTTCAGCGCCGTGTTCATGGTTTCGTTCGCCATCACAGCTCCTCCTTGTTTTCAGGGGCTTCCATCGGTGTTTCAGGTGTTTCGATCTTCTCTGCCGCCTTGCGGCGGGCGCGCGGTTTTGGCGCGCTTGGCAGTTCCGTTGTCGGCGTCACCACAGCGGGAGCGGCAAGGCGGGCGGCATCGGCTGCCTCGCGGAAGCTCGGGTGAACCACGGCGCCGCCATGCGTCAGCATCGTCGCCTTCACCAGTTCCTCGTCGGGATTGAAGGAAAATTCCTTCGATGCCTTGTCGACCATGGTCTCAATGAAGGCATAGAGGTTGCGCGCATAAAGCGCCGAGGCGGAGGCAGCAACGCGGCCCGGCACATTGGCATAACCGATGACCTTCACGCCCTCGACATCGGCAATGGACCCTGCAACAGAACCCTCGATATTGCCGCCACGCTCGACGGCAAGATCCACGGCAATCGAACCGGGCTTCATGGCGGAAAGCATGGCGCGCGTGACAAGCCGTGGCGCGGCGCGGCCGGGGATCAGCGCCGTGGTGATGACGATATCCTGCTTGGCGATATGCTCGGCAACGAGCACTGCCTGTTTTGCCTGATAGGCCTCCGACATCGGCTTGGCATAACCGGCAGCGGTTTCGGCGGCCTTGAACTCCTCGTCCTCGACCGCGATGAATTTTGCACCGAGCGAGGCGACCTGTTCCTTCGCCGCGGGGCGCACATCGGTGGCTGTGACGACAGCGCCGAGACGGCGGGCCGTCGCAATCGCCTGGAGACCGGCAACGCCGGCCCCCATCACAAACACCTTTGCCGCCGGAACGGTGCCGGCCGCCGTCATCATCATCGGAATGGCCCGGCCATATTCATGGGATGCATCGATCACAGCGCGATAGCCGGCAAGGTTTGCTTGGCTCGACAGCACGTCCATGGACTGGGCGCGGGTGATGCGCGGCATCAGCTCCATGGCAAGGGCGGTGATGCCGGCATCGGCAAGCCGGTTCAGCGTTTCAGCGCTATCATAGGGGTTGAGCGTGGCCAGCAGCACTGCGCCGGGCTTTGCCACGGCAACCACCGTTTCGGGCGGACAAGCCACCTGCAGCAGGATATCGGCGCGGCCCGCATCGGCAACCGACCCGATGGTCGCGCCGGCTGCGGCGAAATCCGCGTCCGGCACGCCGGAGCGAAGGCCGGCGCCGCTTTCAACGATGATCTCAAATCCAAGCCCGATCAGCCGCTTCACCGTTTCCGGCGATGCAGCGACGCGGCTCTCCTCCCCGGCCTCCCGGCCTATAAAAACCAGCTTTGCCAAATCCGTCCCTTCCGCTTTATCGATAATGCGGACAGCCGCCATTGTTCGGCCACGACGGGCCGTTCAGACGCCACCGCTCAAAGGCATACGTCAACGCAGCAGATAAAAACCGGCAGCGTTCAAGATGATGAAAAGGATAAGGCCGCCGAACAGGCCGCCGCCGGCAAAAAAGCCGCCGACCATGGCAAGAAGCAGCACGATCACCATCATGGTGCCCCATTTGGCACCGGCCAGGAACAGGGAATAGGTCTTTTCGTGCTCCCGGTAATCCATGGGTGCGCCAGTCTCGACCGTTCCGCCGTGATGATCGTTCATATGCTGTTTCTCCCGAAAGGCCCTGCATCCGACAAACAGACGCGAGGCTCATGTCCTACCTACCAAGTATAGGCCTTACACAAAACGGCTGAAAAGAGCAATGTGGCGTGGCGCACCTGCAAAAGGGCAAAGGAGCACAAGCGCCAGCCCTGCCCCTGTTGCGGAAGGTCGGTCCGTCTTCAACCGAAGTCCAATACGCGCAGGACTTTTCTTTTGTGCAGGCTTCCTATAGGGCTCGTAACAGGGGAAATGCTATATAAAAAATGGAGAGGTATCATGCAGGCGTTCATCGGCTTGAGCCGGGGGATCGATCGCGTGAGCGAAGTCATCGGCAAGTTTTCCGGCTATCTCGTCCTTGCGTGCTGTCTTGTCAGCGCCGGCAACGCCATGATCCGCTATCTGTTCAACTACAGTTCGAACGCCTGGCTGGAAATCCAGTGGTACATGTTCGCCTTCATCGTGCTTCTGGGGGCCGCCCACACGCTGCGCGCCAATGAACATGTGCGGGTCGATCTGATCTATGGTGCTCTGTCGGACCGCAAGCGGCTGTGGGTGGATGCCATCGGCATCGTCCTCTTCCTGCTGCCTGCCTGCATCTATCTCGCCTGGTTGTCCTTTCCGGTCTTCTGGCTGTCGTTTCAGGAGATGGAGATCTCCTCCAATGCCGGGGGGCTGATCCGCTGGCCGGCGAAATTCATCATTTTTGCCGGCTTCACGCTGATCGCGCTTCAGGGTGTATCCGAACTGATCAAACGGGTTGCCGGGCTGTTGGGCGTCCTGAACATCGACACGAAATACGAAAAGCCGCTGCAATAAAGCGACCGTCCGGGGGGACTTATCATGTTCGATTTTGGCATCATGCCGCCAGCGATGTTTATCGGCATGGTCATCTTCATGCTGTATGGCTTTCCGGTGGCCTTTTCTCTGGCTGCCGTCGGCCTCATGTTCGGTGTCATGGGCGTGCTGACAGGCCATTTCGAGCAGGCCTTCCTGCAGGCGCTGCCGCTGCGCATCTTCGGTATCGTTTCCAACGACTTGCTGCTCGCCATTCCCTTCTTCACCTTCATGGGCGCCATTCTGGAGCGCTGCGGACTGGCGGAGGATCTTCTCGAAGGCACCGGAAAGCTGTTCGGCGCCATTCCGGGTGGCCTTGCCTATGCCGTCATCCTGGTCGGGGCCATTCTTGGCGCGATCACCGGAACGGTTGCAGCCTCGGTCATCACCATGGGCGTCATCTCGCTGCCCATCATGCTGAAATACGGGTATAATCCGCGCCTTGCGACCGGTGTCATCGCCGCATCCGGCACCATCACGCAGGTCATTCCGCCCTCGCTGGTGCTGATCGTTCTCGCAGACCAGCTCGGTCGCTCCGTCGGCGATATGTATCTCGGCGCGATCGGCCCTTCGATCCTCCAGGTGACAATCTTCATGTTGTTCATCCTGGCCATGTCGATTTTCCGCCCGAAGGATCTGCCTGCCCTTCCGCCGGAAGCACGCGGTGAACTCAACCGGGCGCTGGTCTTTCGGGTTCTGGCCGGCATGGTGCCGTCCATCGTGCTGATCTTCCTTGTGCTCGGCACGATCTTCATGGGACTTGCCACGCCAACGGAAGCCGGCGCGCTCGGCGTCGTCGGCGCCATGGGCCTTGCCGCCATGCACCGGCGCCTCACCTGGGATCTCGTCAAGCAGGGCATGCATTCGACCATGCACATCACATCGATGGTGGTGTTCATCCTCGTCGGCGCCACCTGCTTCAGCCTGGTGTTCCAGGGCATGAACGGCGGCCTGTGGATCGAACACATGCTGTCCCATGTGCCGGGCGGCGCCCTGGGCTTCCTGATCTTCGTCAACATCTTCATCTTCATCCTCGCCTTCTTCCTCGATTTCTTCGAGATCGCCTTCATCGTCATTCCGATGCTGGCGCCGGTTGCGACAGCACTCGGCATCGACCTCATCTGGTTCGGCGTGCTGATCTGCATCAACATGCAGACGAGCTTCATGCATCCGCCCTTCGGCTTTGCGCTGTTTTACCTGCGCTCCATCGCGCCGCGGTCAGTGAAGACGAAGGACATCTATCTCGGCGCCATACCGTGGCTGTGCATGCAGCTCATCCTGGTCGCCATCGTCATCTTCTGGCCGGAAACCGTCACCTATTGGCTGGAAAAGACGCCGGAGATCGACCTCAACAACGTCAAGATCGAAGTGCCAGCCTTTGGCAACATGGGCGGCGGCAACCAGATGCCGAATTTCGGCCTGCCGCCCGTGGGCGATGGCGGCCTGCCCGGCGGGCCGCCGCCCGTCAACCTCAACGAACCACCAAAATTCTGATCCGCCAACGAACCGCATGACAAACAAAACCCCGGCAAGCAGGCCAGCTTGCCGGGGTTTTTCAATCGGACAGGGTGCTGAAACGGTTAGCTCAGAGCTTGCCGTTACGCTGCTGGATCATCATGAACGTGTCATAGGTATATTCGGCCAGCTGCATCCACAGATAACCTTCCTTCTTGAAGGCCACCTGATCCTCGTAGATCTTCTTGAACCACTCGTTCTTGGCGCTGATGTCGGCATAAACTTCCTTGGCCGCATTGAAGCATGCTTCCAGGATTTCCTGGCTGAAGGGCCTGAGGATGGTGCCCTGCGCCACGAGCTGCTTGATGGCAATCGGGTTCTTGATGTCGTATTTCGCCATCATGTTGCTGTTGGCAAAGGCACAGGCATCGTGCAACACGGCCTGATAGGACTTCGGCAGACCTTCAAACTTTTCCTTGTTCATGAAGGCATGGATGACCGGGCCGCCTTCCCAGAAGGCCGGGTAATAATAATACTTGGCAACCTTGTAGAAGCCGAGCTTCTGGTCGTCATAGGGACCGACCCATTCGGCGGCATCGATCGTGCCTTTTTCGAGCGACGGATAGATATCACCGCCGGCGATCTGCTGCGGCACCACCCCGAGCTTCTCGACGACGCGGCCGGCAAGACCGGCGATGCGCATCTTGACACCCTTGAAGTCATCGACGGTATTGATTTCCTTGCGGAACCAGCCGCCCATCTGCACGCCGGTATTGCCGGCGATATAACCGACGAGGCCATGCGTCGCGTAAAACTCGTTCAGCAGCTTGTTGCCATTGCCCTGGTAGAACCAGCTGTTGGTGAGGCGGGCGTTGAGGCCGAAGGGAATGGCCGTGCCGATCGCAAAGGTCGGGTCCTTGCCGACATAATAATAGGAGCAGGTATGGCACATTTCGACAGTGCCGGCCGATACCGCATCGGCGGCCTGCAGACCCGGCACGATTTCGCCACCGGCAAAGGTCTGGATGGTGAAATTGCCATCGGTCGCGGCGGCGACATGCTTGGCGATATCTTCAGCGCCGCCATAGATCGTGTCCAGCGACTTGGGGAACGATGAGGTGAGACGCCAGGTGATCTTCGGCATCGATTGAGCAATGGCCGGAGCCGCAAGGCCCACCGCGCCGGCAGCGCCGGCACCGGTCACAGCCGCTTTCTTGAAAAATGAACGACGATCCATGAATACCCTCCCGTTGTTGATGGCCCGCGAGAGGTCCATTCTCCCCCATCTCCCGGCCCTTCGCGAAAGTAACCATGGCGGGCAAAGGCTGGCAAGGCGCCAGCTAATATTCATGCGTCGCAAGGTGTCCAAACGCACGAGACTTTCGTCTAATAAGGTTTGTTCGACAGAAACATAGCATGGCCGACAAACCTCGGAAGCGCTCAAGGGCGCTACGTGCGCGTGCTTGACTTGGGCGATGCGGCGGATCAAGAACGCGGGCGATAATCCTGCCGGAGACAGACCCCATGCCGTTCATCGCCATTCCCGCCGACATCCGCAGCTTTGACAACACCATCTGGCATGGCGTGCAGCGGCAATATGTCGATGCTGCCGTCAAAGTGTCCGGAGCCATTCCGATGCTCATTCCGGCGCTGGAAGACGGCCATGACATCGACGGCGTGCTGGACCGGGTGGATGGCGTGCTGATTTCCGGCTCAGCGAGCAATGTGCATCCCTCGCTCTACGGCCGTGAGGCAACCGATGCCGACGGCCCGTTCGATCCGGCGCGCGATGCGACCTCGCTTCCGCTCATCCGCCGCGCCATCGAACGCGGCATTCCGCTCCTTGCCATCTGCCGCGGCATTCAGGAGCTGAACGTGGCGCTGGGCGGGACGCTCGCCAGCGAAATCCAGGAGCAGCCGGGCATCTGGGATCACCGCAAGCCGCCGGTGGAAAACCGTGACGAAATGTATGCCATCCGCCAGCCGGTGTTCGTGCGCGAGGGATCGTGCATTGCCAATCACCTTGGCCTGTCGGGTGCGGTAGAGGTCAATTCACTGCACCGGCAGGCGATTGCTGAGACAGCGCCGTCGCTGCAGGTGGAAGCGACCGCCGAGGACGGAACCATCGAGGCGGTGTCGGTCATCGATGCCAAGGGTTTTGCGGTCGGCGTGCAGTGGCATCCGGAATATTGGGCGGAGACGGACAGCCCGTCTCGCGCCCTTTTCGAAGCCTTTGGCGAGGCGGTGCGGACTTACGCCCGCAACCGCTGAACAAGGCTTATCCCTTAACGGGTGTTTCCGGCACCGGCGTCAGCACCTTGCGCTCGGTGAACCAGCCGATGAGGTTGTCGACGACGAGATCAGCCATGTCATTGCGCGTCGGAACCGACGCGGAGGCGACATGCGGAAGCAGGCAGGCGTTTTCGAGGTCGAAAAGGCCGGCCGGCACACGCGGCTCATCATAGAAGACATCGAGACCGGCAGCGGCAATCACCTTGTTCTTAAGGGCCGCGATCAGCGCCTCCTCGTCCACGCTCGTGCCACGGCCGACATTGATGAACACGCCGTGTTCGCCAAGCGCCGCCAGCACATCGGCATTGATGATCTTGTGGGTCTCGGGCGTTGCCGGAATGATCGAGATCAGCGTGTCGACCGATGTGGCAAGTTCCATCAGCGAGGCCGCATAGGTATAAGGCACATCCTTGCGCTCGGTGCGGGTGTGATAGCTGATCTTCACCTTGAACGGCTCCAGCCGCTTGGCGATTTCAAGCCCGATACGGCCAAGGCCGAGAAGGCCGACATGGCGGTTCTTGAGCGACAGCGGCGTCAGCGCAAACGGGCCTTCCTTTACCCAACGGCCGGCCCGCAGATAATTTTCCGCCACCGGCAGGCGACGCACGGTGTTGATCAGGAGACCAATCGTTGTATCGGCCACTTCGTCGTTCAGCACATCCGGCGTATTGGTGACGAGAACGCCCTTCGTCGCTGCATGTTTGGCATCGACGCCATCATAACCCACGCCGAAATTCGAGATGATTTCGAGGTTCGGCAATGCGTCGATCCACGCTGCGCGCATGCCGTTCAGCGTTGCGACGCCGCGGATTTTCTGAAGGGTCTCGGCGGGCAGGTCCAGCTCAGCGCCGGCCTTCGTCTGCACAACATCAAAGGCTGCCTGAAGGCGCTCCAGTGCGCGGGGATGCATGCGGCCCGGAATGAGCACGGTGGTCTTCTGTTCGGTCATCGGCTTAAATCCTGTTTGTGTCAGGCACGAGGGTGATGCGGGCTGGTGGATTGCCGGATGCGCATTTCCGGCTTGATGAGGTGAATGCCATCCGGATCATGACTTCCGGAGAGGCGATCGAGCAGCGCACGGGCGGCAAGCCGGCCCACTTCCGTCTGGCCGTTCCAGACGGTGGTCAGTGCCGGCGTTGCAATGGAAGCTTCCTCCAGATCGTCATAACCGGTCACAGAAATATCCTGCCCGGGCACAAGGCCTGCGCGTGCGATGCCGTTCATCAACCCGATGGCAACCAGATCGTTCCAGCAGACGGCGGCCGTCGGTTTTTGTGGCAGCGACAGGAAATGTACCGCCGCCTCAAAGCCGCCCTGCTTGGAGCGAGGCCCTGGAATGCGCAGGTTCGGATCGACCTCGATATTGGCCTTGCGCAGCGCGTTGACATAACCCTGATAACGGTCGCGGCCAGTGGAGGTCTGGTCGGTGCCGCCGATCATCGCGATGGTGCGGTGACCAAGGCCGATCAGGTGATTGGTGGCCAGCGAAATGCCATAACTGTCATCGCCGCGATAGGTTGGCAGATCGACGCCATCCATGGAACGGGCGACCAGAATGGCCGGCATGCCATTGGCTTCGGCAAGCTTCACGTCTTCGATCGGCGTGCCGATGGCCGGTGACATGATGACGCCGTCACCACCCAGTTGCAGCAACGTCTCGATGAAGGTGCGCTGCTTTTCCACGGAATCATAATGGTTGGACAGGATGAAGGTGTGGCGGCTGCGATCCAGCTCGCTCTCGATGGCTTTGAGAATTTCGCCATAGAACGGGTTCATGATGTCATGGACGACGACACCGATAATGCCGGAGCGCGAGGTGCGCAGGCTGGCAGCACGACGGTTGTAGATGTAACCCAGCGCGCGGGCCTGATCCTTGATCTTTTCACGCGTATCTATGGCGACCAGCGGGCTATCTCTCAGCGCCAACGATATGGTTGCCGTCGAAAGCCCGAGACTTTCTGCAATGGTGGAAAGCTTTATCTTTTGAACCACAACCCCTCCCCTGGCGGATTCGCCCTACCGAATTTAAATTATTTAAACATTTTAATTCCGGTAGGCAATCGTTTGTCACAATGACGTTTCAATTCAATCCTCGTCTTCCTCCACGGGCACGCCATTGAGGTTGCGATCGAGCGCCTTCAACAGCTTGACCAGCGTGCGAACCTCCTTATCCGAAAAGCCTCGGATGGCAGCAGCACCGCTTTCGGCAATGGCAGACTGGATCGCCTGCACGCTCTTTTGCCCGGTTTCGGTGAGGAAAACCTTGATCAGCCGCCCGTCCGCGCCATCGGCCTTGCGCTCCACGAAGCCCTGCGCCTCCATGCGCCCGATGGTGCGCGTCATCGTCGGCGCCTTCACGGCAAGGCGCTGCGCCAATTGCCCCGGCGTCAGACCCGGCTCGTCGGACAGAAGCAGGATCACGCCATCCTGACCGGCATAAAGGCCGGCATCGGCAAGCTGATGCGACAATGCGGTGCGCAGCGAGCGCGCTGCCTGCGTGAGGACCGGCGCCAGATCGCCAAGCGACGAGAGGTCCTTCTTGCGGGTCCCCTTTTCTTTCTTTTCGTCCTTTTTATCGCCCTTCTTTTTCGCCATTGGCTCCGTCCGGGTTTCCCGCCTCGATCACACCCGCTATAGACGGTGCGCGACCATCCATAGCGAAAGCAGGAGGTTACCGCCAGATGCCGCTGCCCACACCCCGCTTTGACGACAATGACCGCAGCCTTTCCCCGGCAGAGCGCGCCAACTGGATCGCCGTGCTGCCGCTTGGCGCGCACGAACAGCACGGCCCGCATCTGCCCTTCGACACCGACAGCCTGATTGCCCGCGGCATTGTCGAGCGCCTCATTGCACAAAAGCCGGCCGACCTGCCCGTCACCTTCCTGCCCGTCGAGCGGATCGGTTATTCCGTCGAACATATGGATATCGCGGGCAGCCGCACGCTGACCTTTTCCCAGGCGATCAACCGCTGGCTGACGATTGCCGAAAGTCTCAACGATATCGGTATCCGAAAATTAGTGATGCTGAACGCCCATGGCGGCAATTCTCCGCTGATGACGGTGGTGGCAACCGAGGCGCGGGTGCGGCTGAACATGCTGGCGGTCGCCACCAGCTGGACGCGCTTCGGACAGCCGGACAGCTGGATTGCGCCTCAGGACAAGGCCATCGACATCCACGGCGGCGATATCGAGACATCGGTCATGCTGGCGCTTTACCCGGATCGGGTGGACATGACAAAGGCCGCCGCCTTTCCCTCCCGCCAGACGGAATTTGCCAAAGACTTCCGCCACCTGCGCGCTTACGGTCCGCACGCCTTCGGCTGGAAAATGTCCGACCTCAACCGCGATGGTGTCGCCGGCAATGCAGCAGCCGCCACGGCAGAACGTGGCGAGGCGCTGCTGACGCACGCGGTGCGCGGCATTCTGGAGCTGCTTGATGACGTGAACCGGTTTGATGTGTCGGGTTTCGCCTGATCTTGCGCGCCTGCATAGGCGGGCATACATTTGGGTCACACCGGAGGCAAAGGCCCATGCAGATATCCGTGAAGGAAGCGCAGGAAAACCTCGATCAGCTGCTCGACCGCGTTGAAAACGGCGAGAACGTTCTCGTCACCCGGGATGGCAAAACGGTTGCGCGGATCGTTCCGGCAAAACAGGGCCTCAGCCGCGAAGAACGTCACGCCGCCCTGGAAAGGGTCCGGGCCATGGCGCCACCGAGAAAGCCGGGCGAACCCACCGCCGACCGCAGCCATGACGATCTCTACGATGAAGACGGGCTGCCCGCTTGATCGTGGTGGACACGTCAGCACTTATGGCCGTCGTGCTGAACGAACCCACAGCGGACACATGCGTTGCCGTGCTTGAAGACCCTGAAAGGCGATTTCTGCTCTCGGCAGGCACGCTGCTGGAGGCGCAGATCGTGGCGGCGCGCAAAGGATGCCGGCCGGGGCTGGATGAACTGCTGGCCTCAATCCCCTTCGACATCATCGACGTCACCGCCGCCCGCGCCGATGAAGCGGCCTCCGCCTATCGCCGCTTCGGCAAGGGCTTTCACCCCGCAAGCCTCAATTTCGGAGACTGCTTTGCCTATGGGCTGGCGCGTGAGTTCTCCTGCCCGCTGCTTTATATCGGTGATGATTTTGCGCTGACCGATATCGCCGCGGCGCGGGCTGAAGCGTGATGTGATCTTATAACATACAAAAGCCTTTGAACTGCCGGACCCAAGGCCTTATATGGTCCCCAACCGCTGCCGCTCCATCGCGCGAGCGCCCATCCCCGGAGGTTTTTTATGGCCGATACCGCAATCGCAAAGCCCATTCCCGTCACCGTTCTCACCGGCTATCTCGGCGCCGGAAAGACGACGTTGCTCAACCGCATCCTGACCGAAAGCCACGGCAAGAAATACGCCGTCATCGTCAACGAGTTCGGCGAGATCGGCATCGATAACGACCTCATCGTTGACGCCGACGAGGAAGTCTTCGAGATGAACAACGGCTGCATCTGCTGCACCGTGCGCGGCGATCTCATCCGCATCCTCGCCAACCTGATGAAGCGCAAGGGCAAGTTCGACGCGATCCTGATCGAGACGACCGGCCTCGCCGATCCCTCACCCGTCGCGCAGACCTTCTTCGTCGATGAAGATGTGCGCGCGAAGACCAAGCTCGACGCCATCGTCACCGTGGTCGACGCCCGCCATATCGAGCAGACCCTGGCCGAGGCCAAGGAAGCCCGCGAGCAGATCGCCTTCGCCGACGTCATCCTGCTCAACAAGACAGATCTGGCCGACGCCGATGCGCTGGCACGCGTCGAAGCTGTCATCCGCCGCATCAATCCGCTGGCGGTCATCCACTACACGCAGAATTCCAATGTCGCACTGGACGAGATCCTCGACCGCGGTGCGTTCGACCTTGAGCGCATTCTCAAGATCGAGCCGCACTTCCTCGACGGCGGCCATCACCACGACCACAACGAGGACATCCAGTCCTTCTCGTTCGAGACGACGACGCCGATGAACGGCGAGGCGCTCACCCACTGGCTGCAGACCACGCTGCAAACCAAGGGCGCTGACATCCTGCGCTCCAAGGGCATCTTCGACATCAAGGGCGAGACCAAGCGCTTCGTCTTTCAGGGCGTCCACATGCTGATGGACGGCGACCTGACCGGCTCCTGGAAAGAGGGCGAAGCGCGCCGCAGCCGTATGGTGTTAATCGG
>JAIXTO010000153.1 GCA_027483885.1 Rhizobiaceae bacterium | reverse complement strand
AAGCCCGACCTGATAGGACAGCTCGTCGATCGCCGATTCCAGCGCAAAGACCCCGGTGGCAGCGCCGGGTGCGCGCATGTCGCCGGGGGTGGAGACGGTCATTTCGGCCAGTTCATAGGTGAGCTTGACGTTGTCGCACTTGTAGAGAAGCCCCGACCAGTTGACGACGACCTCCTGATAATCCTCGTAGAGCGAGGTTGCCTGCACCGCGTGATGGGTGATGGCCGTCAGGTGGCCGTTTTTATCGGCTGCCATCGTCACCGTCTGCACGGTTGCCGCCCGCCAGGTGAGATAAAAGATCTCGCGCCGGCTGAGTTCCAGCTGCACCGATTGTTCAAGGTCGAGCGCTGCCATGGTGGCGAGGAACAGCTGGTGTTTGGGGCGAAGGCCCGAGCCGAAGGCGCCGCCGACATAGGTGTTGAAGACGCGGACGTTTTCCGGTTTCAGCTCGAAAATTCCGCAGACATAACCCTGGCTGTTCTGCGAGCCTTGTGTCTTGTCATGGATGGTGAGGCGCCCATCGCCCTCATAGAGGACGGTGGTGGCAAACAGTTCCATCGGATTGTGATGTTCGCCTTCCAGCATATAGGTGGCCGAGAGCTGGAACGGCGCTTCGGAAAAGGCTTTTTCCGCATCGCCGCGCGGTTTTGGCGGCGGCGCTATGCCGGAGCGTTTTTCCTTTGGCACATAGGAGGCCTGGCGCTCGACCTCGATGCTGGTCTGTGGCGGCTCTTGCGCATAACTGACGCGGATCAGCGCTGCCGCATCGCGGGCAGCCTCGAAGGTTTTTGCGATGACGAAGGCGACCGGCTGGCCATCATAGAGAATGCGGTCACTTTCGAGCGGGCGGAACGGATGGCCGGGAAGGGCGACCGCATCCTTCCAGGCGCTATCCCACCAGGCGGTGCGCGGCCGGTTTTCATGGGTATAGATCTTGACGACGTCGGGAAAGGCAGCGGCATCGGCAATATCAATGCGGGTGATGCGGCCAGCAGCGATGGTGGCAAGCGCCACAAAACCGTGCAGCATGCCCTGTGCCTGATGCTCGGCGGCATAAGGGGCGGTGCCGGTGACTTTCAGCGGTCCGTCAATGCGCGACAGCGGAAAGCCGATGACGCGATCTGCGGTTTCCAGAGGGCCGGTTTTGGTCTGTGTGGTCATGGGATTCTCCTCAGCGCAGGCGCTTTTCCGACTGGACCTGCGGGCGCCCGGAGGCGGCCTGCATCAGGGCGCGCACGATTGCCTTTTCGGCCATGGGGATCTTGAAATCATTGTGGCCCTGGCCTTTTGCGCCGGAGAGAAGGCGCCGGGCAAAGGCCTCGAACGTGTCGCGGGTGGCGGGTTGGCCGGCAAGCTCGGCTTCGGCCAGCGGGTTTCGCCACGGCTTGTGGGCGACGCCGCCAAGGGCCACGCGGGCGTCGAGGATCGTGTCGCCATCAAGATCCAGGGCTGCGGCAACCGAGACCAGTGCGAAGGCATAGGACAGCCGGTCGCGCAGTTTCAGGTAACTGTGATGGGCGGCAAAACGGCCGCCTTCAACGCGGATGCCGGTGACGATTTCGCCCCGTTGCAGCGTGTTGTCCCGTTCCGGATGGTCGCCGGGCAGGCGGTGGAAATCAGGGAAGGGAATGGTGCGGGCACCTGTGGGGCCGGTGACCTCGACCGTTGCATCAAGCGCTGCCAGTGCCACGCACATGTCGGACGGGTGGGTGGCGATGCAGGCCTCGGAGGCGCCAAGTATCGCATGGATGCGGTTGATGCCGCCGATGGCCGAACAGCCGGAGCCCGGCTCGCGTTTGTTGCAGGGGGTGGAGGGATCATAGAAATAATAGCAGCGGGTGCGCTGCAAAAGGTTGCCGCCTGACGTGGCGGCATTGCGCAATTGCGGCGAAGCGCCGGCAAGGATGGCCGAGGAGAGAAGCGGCACATCGCGCGCGATGCGCGGATCGTAGGCCACCTGGCTGTTGGTGGTGAGCGCGCCGATGCGATAGGCGCCATCCTCCAGAACCTCGATCTCCTTCAGGGGAAGACCGTTGATATCGATGACGGCGCTTGGCTGGGCGACATCGTATTTCATGAGGTCAACGAGATTGGTGCCGCCGGCCAGAAGCTGGGCGGTGGGTTCTGCGGCAAGCGCTGCCACGGCATCGGAAATTCCTGTCGGGCGCAGATAGCTGAACTGTCTCATTCGGCAGCCTCCCGAACTGTCTCGCGACCTTCAGCGCCCATGACATCCTCGATCGCATCGGCGATATTGGTGTAGGCGCCGCAGCGACAGAGATTGCCGCTCATCAGTTCACGGATTTCCTCGCGGGATTTTGCGTGGCCTTCCGACAGAAGGCCGGCGGCCGAACAGATCTGGCCCGGCGTGCAATAACCGCACTGATAGGCGTCGTGTTCGACAAAGGCCTTTTGCAGCGGATGCAGATGATCCGGCGTGCCGAGGCCTTCGATCGTGGTGATTTCGGTGCCATCAAGGCTGACGGCGAATTTCAGGCAGGAATTGATCCTGACGCCATCGACCAGCACGGTGCAGGCGCCACACTGGCCATGATCGCAACCCTTCTTGGTGCCAGTGAGCGCGAGATTGCCGCGTAGCAGATCCAGCAGCGTGACGAAGGGCGGGATGTCGAGCGAGTGGTTCGTTCCATTGATGGTGAGCGTGACGGGAACTGTGGGGGAAGGCGCGCGGGGCTGGCCGAGATCCATGGTATCATCCTTTTCTGCAGGTCTTCGCTTTGGGGGTCATGGCAGCGAGAACGGCAGGTCCGGGCGCTTTGTTCCGCCAGAGCGCGTTCTGGTGGCATGGGATGGCGCCAAAAAACTTTTCCGTGATAGGAAAATAATCCTTGACGGCGTGACGGTGGTTTGATAGTGTCTGGGCATAGTCGAAGAATTGCGACCGGCCGCAGACGCCGGGCGCCACACACCTCCAGTCACGGCCTTCAGGTTTTCCCAGACCTGGGGCCGTTTTTTTATCCGGCAGTTTCAGGAATGGCAGACGCGGGCAGGTTTTTGCCGGTGGCTGCATTCGGCTGTCTTGCGAAAGAGGGACTTCTCGTGATGCAGGATTTTGCGGCGGTGGATCTTGCGCTGTTCGGCTGTTTTGACGGCGAGGCGGTGCGCGCAGCTTTTCCCGTGGAGACGGCAGCGCAGCAGGCAGAGCGGGTTCTGCTCGAGAAGAAATCCGCCGATGCGCTGGCGGCGGCCGGCGAGGGTTCTGGTGCCGAGGAGCTTCGGCTGCTGTTGAACGAGATGACGCGCGAGATGCGGGCGCAGTTTCTGGCGTTTCGGGCGCTTCGTTCGGCGGCCGAACTGACGACCGCTGGCGCTGAAGGGGCTGACGATGCGGTGCAGAAGCTGGCGCGGGCGGACCTGAAGGCGGCAACCGATGCGATGTCGCTGATCGTGCGCACGCTCGAAAAGGTCGACAGCCTGCAGCGCCAGTTGGCGCGCGACCGGGCAGCAGACGCGGAGCGGCAAGCGGACGAGGGTGGTTATGAAGAAGCCATGCGCACGGTGGAGGCGCTTATCGAGGCGCGGGCGAGCGAGCGGGCTGAGGCACGTTTTGTGGAATGGCAGCGCACCGGGCGCGCTGATGGCGGCGAGCCGGGCAGTGCGGCTTGGGCCATACCCGGTGGTGCTGACAGCGGATGAACAGAGATTGCTGGACGCGGTGCTGGACCTGATGGCCGAACATGGGCGGGACATGGCGACAGTGAAGGACGGTTGGCAGAAGGAGAGGGCGACGGCCGGCGTCGGCAGCGGCTTTGTGCGGGAGATGGGGGCGGCGCGCTCTTTGGCGGCCATGTCTCCGGCGAGCCCCGCTCTGGCACTGGGCGGCGAACCGACCGAGCGTGTGGTTCAGACGGCGTTGACGGGCCAGACGCAGACGGCCGAGACTGGGGTGACCGCGCAGACGGCCCGGACTGCGGTGACGGCGGGTTCCCGGTTCGCTGGAGATGCTTGCCGGATGCCACCCGATCATGTGCCTGAAACGGAGGCGGGTGTGGCGGTGGGCCTGCGGCTTCCGGCCCTTGTCGAGCGCCATGCGCTGCGTGTGCAGCGGGACTGGTCGGTTGCCGGGCGCGACGACCAGAAGCCGCCGGAAGGGGACTGGCGCACCTGGCTGATCATGGGCGGGCGCGGATCCGGCAAGACGCGGGCGGGTGCCGAATGGGTGCATCAGCTGGCCAGTGCCGGCCCCCGCTCCGACATCCGCATTGCGCTGGTGGCGGAGACGCTGGGCGATGCGCGCGAGGTGATGATTGACGGCGTTTCCGGCATCTGCCGGATTGCCGGCAGCCATGCGCCGGATTTCGAGATTACGCGCCGGCGGCTTGTTTGGCCGAACGGGGCGGTGGCGCAGATCTTTTCTTCCGAAGACCCGGAAAGCCTGCGCGGGCCGCAGTTTCATTATGCCTGGTGCGATGAGCTGGCGAAGTGGAAACATGCGCAGGAAACTTTTGACATGCTGCAGTTCGGGCTGCGGCTGGGGCAGGATCCACGCCAGCTGGTGACAACGACGCCGCGGCCGGTGCCGATCCTCAAACAGCTGATCGCCGACCCCGGTACGCGGCTTGTCAAAATTTCGACGCGCGACAATGCCCGGAACCTGGCGCCCGGCTTTTTGACCGCGCTGGAAGGGCGTTATGGCGGAACGCGCCTCGGACGCCAGGAACTGGACGGCGAACTGATTGAGGACCGCGCGGATGCCTTGTGGAAACGGGCGCAGCTGGAGGCCTTGACGCAGCGCGCAACGGGTGCGCTTGGCCGTATCGTGGTGGCGGTCGATCCGCCCTCGGGCATGGGGGCCAATTCCTGCTGCGGTATTGTCGTGGCGGGCCTTGAGACGGGGGTGCTGGCCAACGGCGGCGCGGCGTCCAAGGGCAGCGTAACCGGTCAACGGGCGGTGGTGCTGGCGGATTGTTCGGTCGAGGGGTTAAGTCCCTCCGGCTGGGCACTTGCGGTGGTGAAGGCGTTCCACCGGTTCGGCGCCGACCGGGTGGTGGCGGAAGTCAACCAGGGCGGCGAGATGGTGGCGGCGATGCTGAAAAGCATCGACGAGCGGTTGCCGTTGACGCAGGTGCGGGCAACGCGCGGCAAGTTTTTACGCGCAGAACCGGTGGCAGCGCTTTACGAACAGGGGCGTGTGCTGCATGCGGCGCGTTTTCGCGAGATGGAAGACCAGATGTGTGATTTTGGCCCCGACGGGCTTTCCTCCGGGCGCTCTCCCGACCGGCTGGATGCGCTGGTCTGGGCGCTGACGGCGCTGATGCTGGAGGGGGGTGCCGAGCCGCGTGTGCGAGGGTTGTGACAGGCGGCGGCGGATCCTTGCAGCAACAAAACGGCCCGCGGTGATGCGGGCCGGTAAGGCATGATCAGATGCTTGAAATCAGCGGGCCGGGACGGGCACGGCGGCGCTTTCGCGCATCTGCTTCCATTCCTGTTCCAGACGTTCGACCAGATGCTGGGGGATCTGCTGCTTGGTGCTTGCTGCACTGCCTGCGGCGGGTACGGTCTGCTGCATCATCATGATCTCCTTCTGGTGACTGCCGGGGCATATAACGAACCTGTTGCGCTTAGGTTCCATAACGTTAGCTGTTTGTAAAGAACGACTAAACGCTTAAACCGATTAGCAAAATTAAAAATCGATTGAAATTTTCACCGAATGCTGCGCTGCGGCATATGCATTGAAACGAGACAGCGATCTGACCAAGAACAAGGCAGTTCCCGTCCCGCAATGGGGCGTGCATTCAAAAGCGAATGTGGCATCATGGTTGCGGCGCGGGGCGCCGCACGACCCTGCATGAGGCAGGCGCGATCAAGGGGATGGGACCAATGATCAACCAGACGTTTTTCTTCTATCACATTGCCGATACGCTGTTCAAAACGGGCATGTCTCCTGCCCAGGGAGAGGGGCTGGAGGCCATTCTCTCCTATTGGCAGGCAAAGCTGCCTGACGGCGACGACCGCTGGCTGGCCTATGCACTGGCGACAGCCTATCACGAGACGGGGGCTGCCATGCAGCCGGTGAATGAGAACCTGAATTACGGCGCGCCGGGCCTGTTGAAAACCTTTCCGCGCTACTTTTCGCCGGCAGAGGCGGCCGCCTATGCCCGCAAGCCGGAAAAGATCGCCAACCGCGCCTATGCCAGCCGGCTGGGCAATGGCAATGAGGCAAGCGGCGATGGCTGGCGGTTTCGCGGGCGCGGCCTGGTGCAGATCACCGGGCGGGCGAACTACCGGACCTATGGTATAGAGAACCAGCCGGATGCGGCGCTGGAGCCCGAGACGGCCATCGGCATCCTCTTCGACGGGATGATCCACGGACGGTTTACGGGCAAATCGCTGGGCGACTTCTTTAACGCCACCAACGAGGACTGGCGCGGCGCCCGCCAGATCATCAACCGCATGGACCGGGCCGATGACGTGGCCCGGTATGCGCGCGGTTTTTACGCGGGCATCAGCTACACGCGGGCGGCTTGACGGTTCTCCCCCTCATCCGCCTGCCGGCACCTTCTCCCCGCTGGGGAGAAGGGACTTGCTGCGCCGCTTCGGTTCTTTCTCCCTTCTCCCCACCGGGGAGAAGGTGGCGGTAGCCGGATGAGGGGGCCGGGCCATTCTCCTCCAAAACCATCCTTCTCCAAAAAGAGAGAGCTTCCATGACATCGATGTTTTCCCTGCCGTGGCGGCGCGCCGCGGTGGACAAGCGCGTGGGCGAGACGCCGGTTTCGGACGTGAAGGCGCAAGCGGGCGGTTTTGCCATTGTCTCCGGTGAGGGCGTGGCGCACTGGTCCGGCCGCTCCTACGGGGCGCTGTCGCGGGCGGGGTTCATGAAGAACCCGGTGGTCTACCGCGCCATCCGGATGATTTCGGAAGCGGCGGCCTCGGTGCCATGGCTGGCCTATGAGGGCGACCGGGAGATGACGGCGCATCCCGTACTTTCGCTTCTGGCGCGGCCGAACCCGCGCATGGGTGGGCCTGATTTTTTCGAGATGCTCTACGGCCATCTGCTGCTTTCCGGCAATGCCTATGTGGATGGCGTGCTTTTGGGGACAAGGCCTGCCGAGCTTCACCTGCTGCGGCCAGACCGGGTGAGCGTGGTGGTGGGGGCGGACGGCTGGCCGGTGGCTTATGATTACCGCGTGGGCGGTGCCGTGCGGCGTCTGTCTGCCGGCGGGGAAGATGGGCCGGGGCTTTTGCACCTCAAGCTGTTTCATCCGCTTGACGACCATGGCGGGTTCTCGCCGCTTGGCGCTGCAGGGGCTGCCCTTGACCTGCACAACGCCGCCGCCAGCTGGAACAAGGCGCTTCTCGACAATTCGGCGCGTCCCTCCGGCGCACTCGTCTACCAGCCGAAGGAGGGTGGCAATCTGTCTCCCGACCAGTATGAGCGGCTGCGGGCCGAGCTTGAAACCGGCTATAGCGGGGCGGTGAATGCCGGGCGGCCGCTTCTTCTCGAAGGCGGGCTGGACTGGAAGGCGATGGGGCTTTCGCCAAAGGACATGGATTTTATCGAGGCGAAGAATGCGGCAGCGCGTGACATCGCGCTCGCCTTCGGCGTGCCGCCGATGCTGCTCGGCATTCCCGGCGATGCCACCTATGCCAATTACCAGGAGGCCAACCGCGCTTTCTACCGGCTGACCGTGGTGCCGCTTCTGATGCGTACGGCAGCAAGTTTTTCCGCATGGCTTTCTGAGGTTTACCGGGATCGGTTGAGCCTTCGTCCGGATCTCGATCAGGTGCCGGGGCTGGCGGGAGAGCGCGACGCGCTGTGGGCGCGGGTGGGCGCTGCAGACTTTTTGACGGACGAGGAAAAGCGGCAGGCGGTGGGCTATTGAAGGCATGCCGGGACGGGCCTTGAGGCTTGAAGGCGGAGGGCGTATTCTCTTGTAATACTGCGTATGACAGAGGAGCCCGTCATGAGCGACAAACCCGTTCTTTCCGACCCCATCACCCTTCGCATTCCCGAGGATATTCTGGCCGAGGTGGAGGAAGTCGCCAAGGCCACGGAGCGCAGCCGGAGCTGGGTAATCGTTCGGGCGCTCAAATACTATCTGATGGCGGAGGGGAATGACATTCTCCAGATCCTGAAGGGCGAGGAGCAGATCCGCAACGGTGAATGTAGCGATGCGGAAGAGGTGTTCGACGAGTTGCTCGGCACGTCCAGATCCGATGCCGCCTGATGCGCATCATCCTGTCGAAGAGCGTCCGGCAGTTTCTGCGACGGGAGCGTGATTATCTGGAGAGCCAGAACCCGCGCGCGGCGGTGATAACCCTGCAGCGGCTGCGGGACAGTTTGAAGACGATCGGGGACTATCCCGGTCTCGGCGCGCCGCTGCCCTTGCCGGGCCGGCGGCGGTTCGTTTCCGGCGATTACGTGATCGACTACCGGGTCGACGCCAAGAGCATTCTCATCTCGCATATGCGCCACGGGCGCCAGCTGGATCCGGACCTGAGCCGGGATGACGACGTGGCCGACTGAGGCGACGATGTCGCTTGGACGCGGGCGGGTGAATTCCTCCGGGGGAGGGCGGAGGTCTATTAAAGGTAGGTCTCGGCTTACGCGTTGAATCAACTTTTGAACATGCGGACTCAACCTGTCAGGAACGGGCCGCAGCACCCTTGAAATTGCAGGGTTTTTAGAAACGCGCCGGCGTTGTCCGGTAGCGGCGGTGTTACGTGTGCGCCGTTTGCAACCGGGCGGTCATCGAAAAATCATGAGGTGAAGAATGGCGGACCTTGGCCATGATGGCGGCCTGATGGCTGCAAAGGTGATCGGCGCGACCGCCGGCGCCTGGGTGTCGCTCGTTTATATGCTGCCGCAGGGGCGGCGCGAGGCGGCGAGCCGGTTTTTGACCGGGCTTTCCTGCGGGCTGATCTTTGGCGGACCGGCGGGGCTTTGGCTTGCCGCGCGGCTGGAGATTGCCGGGCAATTGTCGCCGCTGGAGATGACGCTGACGGGATCGGCGGCGGCCAGCCTTTGCGCCTGGTGGGTGCTCGGTGCTGTCTCACGGGTTGCCAGCCGTTACGGGGCACGATCCGGCGACAGCTGAGTGTCTCCCCAGACCTTGGCCGCCGCTGCTGTCGGCGGCGTTTCATATCGCAAAAAGATTCGGGAGAGTTTCATGCACGTTTATCGCGGGCCGCGGCCCAATGCGCGCAAATTTGCCAGCCTCGAACTGTCCGGGCTCGGCGGAGACGGCACGTTTTCCGGTTATGCCAGCGTGTTTGGCGAGGTGGACCTCGGCAAGGACACGATCGAGCGCGGGGCCTTTGCCAATTCTCTGGTGGAGCGCAGCGCTCCCGGCGTGCGCATGCTTTACCAGCACGATCCGAACGAGCCGATCGGCCGCTGGACGACCATTCGCGAAGACAGCCGCGGGCTTTATGTCGAGGGCGTGCTGTCGGCCGGCGTTGCCCGGGCGCGCGAAGTGTTTGCGCTGATGAAGAGCGGCGCGCTCGACGGGCTCTCCATCGGCTTTCGCACGGTGAAGGCGAGAAGCGACGCCAAGACCGGCGTGCGGCGCATTCTGGAAGCCGATCTCTGGGAAATTTCCGTCGTGACCTTTCCGATGTTGCCATCGGCAAGGGTCTCCGACGTCAAACACGCGCGGTTTTTCCGCGACCGTGAAACCGAACTCGTCCGCAGCCTGCGGCGAACGGCGAAACTGATGATGGCAACCAGCTTTAAGGGATGACGACATGACTGAGATGATGACGAAGGGCGAACCCGAGGCCGGGATCGGTCGGGCGCAAAAGATTGCGCCGGAGGTGAAGGCGGTGCCGGATACGGTGACGGCGGCCTTCGAGGAGTTCATGGAAGCCTTCGAAAGTTTTAAGGACGTCAACGACCGCAGGCTTGGCGAAATCGAGCAGAAGCTGACCGCCGACGTGGTAACGCGCGACAAGATGGACCGCATCAACCGCGCCATGGACGACCAGAAGAAGGTGCTGGACCAGCTGGTGCTGAAAAAGGCGCGTCCGCCGCTGTCCGGCCGGGGCGAGACGGGACTGGACGCGAGCGAACACAAGGCGGCGTTTGACGCCTATATTCGCCGGGGCGACGAGGGCGTGCTGCGCGAGTTGCAGGCGAAGGCCTTTTCTGTCGGCACGGCCGCCGATGGCGGATATCTGGTGCCGGCCGAAACCGACAGCGAAATCGGACGGCGTGTCTCGGTGGTCTCGCCGATGCGCGCACTTTCGAGCGTGCGCACGGTGTCGGCCTCGGTGCTGAAGAAGCCGTTCTCCACCACCGGGCTTTCCACCGGCTGGGTGGCAGAAACGGCAAGCCGGCCGCAGACCAACACACCGGCGCTGGCGGAACTTTCCTTCCCCACCATGGAGCTTTACGCCATGCCGGCGGCGACCCAGGCGCTGCTGGATGATGCAGCCGTGGATGTGGAGGACTGGATTGCCGGCGAGGTGGACATCGTGTTTGCCGAGCAGGAGGGCGATGCCTTCATTCGCGGTGACGGCGTCAACAAGCCGAAGGGCTTTTTGTCTTATACGACGGTTGCCGATGCGAGCTGGAGCTGGGGCAATCTCGGTTATCTCGCAACCGGCGTTGCCGGCGGTTTTGCCGCCACCAACCCGTCGGACCTGCTGCTGAATGCCGTCTATGCGCTGAAGGCCGGCCATCGCCAGAACGCCAGCTTCATGATGAACCGCAAGACGCAAGGCGAAATCCGCAAGTTCAAGGATGCCCAGGGCAATTACCTCTGGCGCCCGCCGGCAACGGCGAACGAGCCGGCAACGCTGATGGGTTATCCGCTGGCGGAAGCGGAAGAAATGCCTGACATCGCCGCAAGCTCGCTGTCGATTGCGATCGGCGATTTCCGCGCCGGTTATCTCGTCGTCGACCGGGCGGGCGTGCGCATTCTGCGCGATCCTTATTCGGCCAAGCCTTATGTGCTGTTCTACACCACCAAGCGCGTCGGCGGCGGGGTGCAGAATTTTGAGGCGATCAAGCTCGTGAAGTTCGCGGTGAGCTGACCTTTTACGCAAGTCGCAACGATCCTGTCTGGCGGGCCACCGTGCGGCCCGCCAGTTCTGCTGCACGATCAAAGGATTTCCTCCCATGACTTATGTGCTGACCGATCCGCCGCTCGCGGAGCCGCTGACGCTTGCCGAGGTGAAGGCGCATCTGCGCATCGACCATACGGATGAGGATGCGGGCCTTCAGGCGCTGATTTCTGTGGCGCGCGAACACCTGGAGCGCGAGACCGGGCTTTGCCTGATGGCGCAGAGTTTTCGCCTCATCCTCGACGAGTGGCCGGAGACGGGCGTGATTCCGATTGCCAGGGGGCCGGTGCAAACCATTGACGACATTGTTTATTACGATGCGACTGGCACCGCCGTTCACGTATCGCTCGAAGGCCATGTGCTGGATGGGCGGGCGCGGCCGGCGCGGCTGTGGCTGAAAAACCGGCCTTTGCCGGGGCGCGCGTTGAACGGCATCGAGGTGACGTTTTCGGCCGGTTTCGGCGAGGCGGCAACCGATGTGCCGGGACCGCTGAAGCGGGCTCTGCTGGTGCATATCGGTTATATGCATGCCTTTCGCGGCGTGCTGTCGACGGACCAGCAGCCGGGGGGCGTTCCCGATGGTTACGAGCGGCTGATTTCCGCCTATCGGCTGCGGAGGCTCTGATGGGCGCGCTGTTTCTCGATCCCGGCCAGAGGACGGCGCGGCTGACGCGCGAGGTGATGGTGGAGACGCCGGACGGGCAGGGCGGCACGACCGCGATCTGGCAGGCGGCGGGCACGCTCTGGGCGCGGGTGGAACCGGTTTCGCACGCCGGTTCCGAGCTTGCCGGCGCCGAGCGGCAGGTGCTGACGCATCGCATCTGGGTGGCGGCGCAGGCGGGGATTTTTGCCGGGCAGCGGTTGCGCAAGGGCGCGCGGATGTTTGCCATCAAGCTGGTGCGCGATCCCGACGAGACCGGGCGTTATCTCATCTGCGACTGCGAGGAGGAGGCGTCATGAGTGCCGAAAATGCGCTGATGAAGGCGGTTTTTGCGCGGCTTGCCGGCGATGCGGCGCTTGTGGCGCAGGTGGGGGCGGATGGCATTCGCGACCGGCTGTTGCCCCGCATGCGCCTGCCGGCCATCGTGTTCGGCGAGATGGAGACGCGCGATTATTCGACCGCGACGGAACCGGGCGCGGAGCATTTCTGGACCATTGAGGTGTGGGCTGAGGGCGAGGGGCGCCGAGCCGCAGAAGTGATTGCTGCGCGGGTCAAACTGCTGCTTGCCGATGCGGCGCTGCCGCTGGAGGGGGCCGTTCTGGTGAACCTCCTCTTTCAGTCCAGCCGCAGCCGGCGCGAGCCGAAGACGAAGTTTTCGGTGATCGATCTCAGGTTTCGCGCGGTGACGGAGTAAGCTCCGGCGAAACGGACCGGGCGAGCTTTTGAAGCTGGACCAGGAGGAGGATGACGATGCCGGAGAGGAGTGCTGCAAGGCCAAGGGCCGCCGTGACGCCGGCCCCATCCATCAGCGCTGCAAAGGCAACGGGGGCGGCGGCAATGGCAAAATTCTGCGGCAGCGAGATACGTGCCGATTGCAGGCCGAACTGGGCCGGCGAAAACACCGCGAGCGGCAGCACCGCGCGGGCAACGGCCATGATGCCGGAGCCAAGACTGTTCAACACGACAAAGGTGACGAGGAGCGGCGTAGACGCCGGCAGCGCCAGGAGCAGGATGAAGGACGAAAGCGTCAGCAGCATGCCCGAGAGGGCCGTCAGCACCGGATTGCCACGCCGGCCGAAGAGAAAATCGACGCCGCGCGCAAGAATGGCCAGTACGCCGCGCGCCATGCCCAGCTGCAGGGCGAGCGCCGGCGATGCGCCGGACTGGTGGAGCAGTTGCAGGAAGGTGGCCGACAGGCCGAAGGACACGAAGGCGGCAATGGTGATGGAGGCGGCGACCAGCAGGAAGGCCAGACGGGTTTGCGCGGGCGACAGGGCAAGCGGTGGCTTTTCCTGTTCCGTTGCAAGTGTCGTTCGTGCGCCGGGTTTTGGCAGCGCAAACAGGTGCAGCGGCAGGCAGACGAAAAGCTGAAGCGCCGCAAGCACCAGCAGCGTGTTTCGCCAGCCGATACCATCCGCAAGCCAGGTGTTGACCGGCCAGAAGACGGTGGCGGAAAGCCCCGTAAAGATCATGGTGAGCGCAATGACGCGTTTTCCCTCGGCACCCTCCCGCTCGACGATGGCGGCAAAGGCGGCGGTGGAGAGCGCGAGCGCCCCGCCCCAACCGAAGACCAGCCAGGTGGCGGCATAGGCGATGAGCGAATGGCAGGCGCTGAGGAGCAGCAGCCCGAGCCCCAGCCATGCAGAGCCCATGGCCAGCACCCGTGCCGCGCCATGACGCGCCAGCATGCGCCCCACAGTGGGGCCGGCAAGGCCGCTCATCAGCATCATGATGGTGAGGCCGGCAAAAATGATGGCATTGGACAGGCCAAGCTCTGCCCCGATGCGCGGCCCAAGCACCGCCGGCATATCGAAACTCGTGCCCCAGCCGATGATCTGCGTGACGGAGACGACCGCGATCAGCCGCACGCGGCGCAAGGTGGGGGACATGGGGGAGGCTCCGGGGGGCGGGCTGGGGGAGAGGATGTAGGTAGTAGGCAGTGGCGAATAGCGAATAGCGAATAGCGAATAGCCGATGGATGAGGGTTAGCGGATTCGGGGTGGGGCGGGAACCGGGATTT
>JAIXTO010000243.1 GCA_027483885.1 Rhizobiaceae bacterium | reverse complement strand
GCGGTTTTGGCGCGATCGCATCCAAAGCCCGCCTGACGGTGAAGGATTGCTTCCGTTTCGGCCGTGATTACGAGCGCACGCTGCTCGCCTGGGACCGCACCTTCAATGCCATGTGGCCGAAGATCGCGCCGCTTGGCTTTGACGAGCGGTTCTTCCGCACCTGGCACTATTACCTCAATTATTGCGCTGCAGGGTTTCGCAGCGGCCGCATCGACGTAGCACAGTTCCGGCTGGAAAACCCGGCGCGTTGAGGCTTTGCCTCGATAACGAAGGTTCGGGGCAGCGGCCCCGAACCTTTTGGCCCTGTTACTTGCGCAGCATTTTGCGGGTGATCTTGAACAGCAGCGCCTTCGGCAAGGCCGCCAGCAGCTTGATCGAAACCGCCATCTTCCACGGAAAGATGATTTCGTAGCGGTTCGTCTTCAGCCCGTCGACAATCGCATCGGCGGCCTCTTCGGCGGAAATCAGGAACGGCATCGGAAAATCGTTCTTTTCCGTCAGCGGCGTATCAACGAAGCCGGGATTGATGATCCGAAGCCGCACCCCTTCCCGCTCCAGCTCCGGGCGAAGCGCCTGGCAGAGATTGTTGAGCGCTGCCTTGCTTGCCCCGTAAAAACCGCCGCCGGGAAGCCCGACGAGACCGGCAACGGATGCAACAACGGCAATCTCGCCCTGCTTCCGCGCGATCATGTCGGGGATCACGGCTTCCAGCGTGTGGCCGGTGCCGATGACATTGAGGTTGAAGGTCTCTGCAAGATTGCCGCTATCGAAATGGCGCACGCTGTCGCGCTTGTAGGTGCCGGCGGAAAAGATCGCGAGATCGATGGCCCCAAGCGCTGCGCGCACCGCATCCGCGACACCGTTAGCGGCCACGCGATCGGTGATATCGAGCGGAAACGCAAAGATCCGCCCCGGATGGAGGGCGGCGAGTTCATCCAGCTTTTCGGCACTTCTGGCGCTGACCGCAACCCGCCAGCCATCGCGTGCCAGACGTTGCGCCACCGCCCGCCCGATGCCGGAACTGGCGCCGGTGATCCAGGCGAGCCTGCCATGGTCGATCGTCCCGGTTCTGTCGATATCGCTCATGATAACCTCCGTTTCCCTTACACTACGTGCAGCCGCCCGTTTGGTTCTGTGACGCCTGATCGTCTGTGAGATTGCAGCGACTTGCCCGGACCGGCGCGACGTGGCAAATCCTTGAGCCATCACGAAAGCCATAAACTTCCCAGCAGTCGGAAAAGAGACGCCATGCCCCAGAAGATCATTATCGATACGGACCCCGGACAGGACGATGCGCTGGCCATTCTTCTGGCGCTGGCAAGCCCGGAGCTGGAGGTTCTGGGGATTACGGCTGCGGCCGGCAATGTACCGGTAACGCTGACGTCCAAGAATATCCGCAAGGTCTGCGAACTGGCGGGACGCCGCGACATCCGCGTTTTTGCCGGCTGCGAAGGCCCCATGCAGGGCAGCCTGTTCACCGCCGAATATGTACATGGCGCAACCGGCATGGACGGCGCGGATCTTCCCGACCCCACCATGCCGCTCGAAGCCCAGCACGGCGTCGATTTCATCATCGAAACGCTGATGGCGCATGAACCGGGTACGGTGACGGTCTGCACGCTTGGGCCGATGACCAACCTTGCCACCGCCCTTTCGCGGGAGCCTGCACTCGCCGCGCGCATCAAAAGCGTGGTGCTGATGGGCGGCGGCCTGTTCGAAGGTGGCAATGTAACGCCGGCCGCCGAATTCAACATCTTTGTCGATCCGGAAGCGGCCCGCATCGTGCTGTCGTCAGGCGCGCCCATCGTGATGATGCCGCTCGATGTAACCCATCAGGTGCTGACCACGGCCAAGCGTGTCGCCGCCATCAAGGCGCTCGGCACGCCGCTTGCCGACGCCGTCACCGGCTGGCTGGAATTCTTCGAGCGCTTCGATGAAGCGAAATACGGCACCGACGGCGGCCCGCTGCACGACCCGAACGTGATCGCCTACCTGCTGAAGCCCGAACTGTATTCCGGCCGCCTCTGCAATGTAGAAATCGAAACCGCATCGGAACTCACCAAGGGCATGACGGTGGCCGACTGGTGGGGTGTCACGCAGCGGCCGAAAAATGCATTTTTCGTCCGCGATGTGGATGCCGACGGTTTTTATACGCTGCTGACCGAGCGCCTGGCCCGGCTGCCGGCCAAGGCGTAAAAATCAGGCGACGAGGGCGTAAGGCGCAATGAGGCTGTCGGCAGGGATATGCCATTCCTGCCGGATGCGGTTGATCATGTCGAGCGTCAGCGCCCTCTTGCGCCTGAGCACCTCGGACGCGCGCGAGCGTGAACCAAGGATTTCCGCGAGATCGGACTGCGTGCGCCCGGTTGTCTGCATGTAGAAGCTGAGGATATCGATGGGATCGGCCGATGGCATGTCCACCGTCCGGTTCTCGTAAGCCTCGATGAGGTCTGAAAGAATGTCGAACCGGTCAGCCTCCGGCGAATTCGGCTGCGGCGGATGGTTGAAATAGGGTTCCACCTCGGCAAGAGCCCATTCAAGATCTTCAGGGGTTCTGATCGGCCTCACGTCCTTCATGAGATGGTCTCCACGTTGATCCGGTCATAATCCGCATGGCTGCCGACGAACTTGATCAGCACGCGCTGGTACGGATAGGCCACATGCACGACAAGCCGGTATTTGTTGCCGGCGATGTCGAAGATGATGCGATTATCGCCCACAAAATCCACCGCCGCGCCAAACAGGGCTTTCACATCCGAAGGCGTCTCCCAACGGGCCGCATTGACCAGCCGATACCATTCGGACAGGGGCTTTCGCGCCTGGGGATGCTTATCCCAAAAATCTCTCAGCCGGGATTTCGCGATGATCTGCATGATAGATACTATTCCCAAATTGGGAACAATTCAAGAGGAAGCGGCAGCACCGCTTCCTCCGGCAGTCGATCAGTTGGACTTCTTCAGCGCCGCATAGGCAACGGCCATGCGGGCGGCAAGCGCTGCGTTGTTTTTGACCAGCGCGATATTGGCCTTCAGGCTTTCGCCCTTGGACAGTTCGTTGATGCGGCCGAGCAGGAAGGGTGTCAGGTCCTTGCGGCCGATGCCGCGTTCTTCGGCCTCGCGCACGGCGTCGGCAATCGTGCCATTGATGAAATCGGGCGAGAGGGCAGCGGCCTCTGGGATCGGGTTTGCGATCAAGAGGCCCGTACCTGTGCCGAGACGGTGGTGCAGGTGCATCGCCTCGGCAATCTCTTCTGCCGTATCGAGGCAGTGGTCGGCCTTGTAGCCGCTTTCGCGGGTGAAGAAGGCCGGAAACGCATCCGTGCCGTAGGCAATAACCGGCACGCGCTGGGTTTCCAGATATTCGAGCGTCTTTGCGATATCGAGGATGGACTTGACGCCGGCGCAGACGACGGCGGTTTTCGTGCGGCCAAGTTCGGTGAGGTCAGCGGAAATATCAAACGTCTGCTCGGCGCCGCGATGCACGCCGCCGACGCCGCCGGTCGCAAAGATGTCGATGCCGGCGAGATCGGCAAGCAGCATGGTTGCAGATACCGTGGTGCCGGCAGAAGCCTTGCGCACCATGGCAACGGCAAGATCCCGGCCGGAGGCTTTGACCACGCCTTGCGCCTTCGCCAGCGCTTCGAGTTCGGCGTGCTCGAGGCCGGCGCGCAATTGCCCATCGATGACGGCGATGGTGGCGGGTACGGCGCCGTTTTCACGCACCACGGCTTCCACGGCAAGCGCGGTCTCCAGGTTTGCCGGATACGGCATGCCATGGGTGATGATGGTGGATTCGAGCGCCACGACCGGGCCACCGGCGCGGATGGCTTCGGCAACCTCGCGGCTGAGTTTCGGCTGAAGAAGGGTCATGAGATTATCCTTTGTGCTCGGTAAGCCGGTGCATGTTTGCGTCAAGGAAGCGCGGTGAAAGGTCTGGGTGAACGCTTGCGGCGCTTTCGGTGGTGAGCGCGCCGATGAGAGAGCCGATGCGGGCGGCTGCAAAACTGTCCATGCTGGAGAGCGTGCCGTGTAGCGTTCCGGCAATCATCGCGTCTCCGGCACCGGTCATGTCGAGCGGCGAGGCTTTGACCGCCTCAAACGACCGCACGCCCTCGGCTGTCGCAACCGCGATGCCGCGCGCGCCCATGGTGACGATGGCTTCGCGAGCGCCTGCCTGTTGCAGCAGGCTGGCCGCTTGCGCGGCATCGTCGAGCGTGTGCGCGCCGCTGCGGGCAAGGCGGGCATTGGCCTCGTCGATATTCATGAACAGAAGGTCGATGCCGGACAAATCCGAAGGCAACCGAACCACCTTGTGGGTGGAAACGGCGTCCACGGCCAGCCGGAAGCGGGCATTGCGCCGCCGCTCGATCAGGTGATGCAGCGTTTCCGCCGGCAGGTTGCAATCGGCAAAGACAAGGCTTGCAGACGCCAGATGCGACCAGGCGCGATCGATATGCGCCGGCTGGAAAAGGTCAAAAATGCCCATGTCGGCAAGACCGAGGACCAGATCTCCGGCAGGATCGAGGATGGCGGCATATTCCGCCGTCGGCTTCTCACCCGTCACCACGACCTGGCTGACATCGATGCCCTGGCCCCTGAGATGCGCCAGAAGTGCGGCTCCGGTCTCATCATTTCCGACGATGGAGATGAAGCTCGTGGGCGTGCCGAGGAGTGACAGATTTTCCGCCACGTTGCGCGCCACACCGCCGAAACTGCGCATGCCATCGACCGGATTGGAGGTTTCCAGCACGATCTTTTGGCGCGCCCGGTATTTGCGATCAAACACCGCCCCGCCGATGAGAACCGCGCGGCTTGGTTCGGGCAGCACGTAGCCACGGCCGAGCAGATAACCCTTCTGCACCAGCTGCGTGATATGCGCGGCAACCGTGGAGCGGGCAAGGCCCAGAGTGGCGGCAATCTCCTGCTGGCCGGCAAAGGGATTGTCCTTGATGAGGGCAAGGACTGCCGCTTCCTGTGCTCCAAGCTCGTCCATCGCGTATCCCTTATCCTGTCCTTCCCATCGTCTTAAAACTTTTGTCTACGATGTCAACATATGTTTTTCATTGCAGCCTGATGGGTCGTGAATGCGCCGCCATCCTCACGGCGTATGACAGGAAGTTCCGGGCGGTGAATGGGAAAAGCGGAACGTTTTCAACGCTGGCGAATTGATGCAGCAGCACCATTCAGGAAGAGGAAACAACCATGCGTAAGTTCATTCTTGCCTCCGCTGCGCTTCTGGCCGCAGGCCTTGCCACCACAGCCTCCGCCCAGGACGGCACGACAACGGGTGCCGCCGGCGGTGCGATCACCGGCGCCATCGTCGGCGGACCGATCGGCGCAGCCGTTGGCGGCATTGCCGGTGCAGCACTTGGCACGGCCATCGATCCGCCGCCGGCCGAAGTCGTCACCTATGTGCGTGCACAGCCGGCGCCGGCGCCTGTTGTGGTGGAACGTCAGATCGTGGTGGGTGAACCCATTCCGGAAACTGTCGTGCTGACGCCGGTTCCGGAGCACCGCCAGTATTCCTATGCGGTGGTCAACGAACAGCGCGTGATCGTCGATCCGAAGACGCATACGGTCGTGCAGATCATCGAGTGACCTTGGCGAAAGCCAGACAACAACACAGGCTCGCCGAAAGGCGGGTCTGTCAGACTGCTGACAAAGGGCTTTCAGCTTTTTTCCGTCATGCTCGGGCCTGTCCCGAGCATCTACAAACGTTGATTTTATTGGATCTTAGTAGATCCTCGGCACAAGGCCGAGGATGGCGTCCTGGTGGGAGACAGGTTTGTCAACAAACTGACACGCTCGCCGAAAGGCGGACCTGTTTTATGGTGAGCAAGAGAAGGGATATCCGGTGACAGAAGCCAGTCGGTTCAGACGAGGACAGCCTGCTCCACCCGGTCCTGCTGGCCGAAGAAGCGCAGGTAACGCTGCACTTCATCCGGCTCGCCGGTCGCCTTCTGCGGATTGTCAGAGAGCTTGACCGCCGGGCGGCCATTGGCTTCACTCACCTTGCACACCACGGAAATCGGCTTCAACCCGTCGATCTCGCTCGGCGCACAACCGGCGAAATCATTGGTGAGATTGGTGCCCCAGCCGAAGCTCATGCGCACGCGGCCGGCAAAATGGCGGTGCGTGGCGATAATGGCATCGACATCCAGCCCGTCGGAAAAGATCAGCAGTTTCTGCTTAGGGTCGCGGCCCATCTTCTCCCACCAGGCAATGATCTTTTCACCCCCTTCGATAGGCGGCGCGCTGTCGGGGCGAAAACCTGTCCAGTCCGCCACCCATTCCGGCGCATCGCGCAGGAAGGACGCAGTTCCGAAGGCATCGGGCAGCACGATCAACAGGTTGCCGCCGTAAAGCCGGTTCCAGTCTTTAAGCACCTGATAGGGCGCGGTGCGCAGTTCCGCATCTGTATTGGCAAGGGCGGCCATCACCATCGGCAGTTCATGCGCATTGGTGCCGACGGCTTCCAGATCGGAATCCATGGCCAGGAGCACGTTGCTGGTGCCGGTAAAACCGGAGCCGACCCCTTCCTTCAACGCTTCCACGCACCAACGCTGCCAGAGAAAGCTGTGGCGCCGGCGGGTGCCGAAATCGGAGATGCGAAGGCCCGGAAGCGTTTGCAGCCGCTCCACCTTCTCCCACATCTTGGCCTTGGCGCGTGCATAAAGCACATCGAGCGTAAACGGCCCGAGCAAGCGCATGGCCGCGCGCGAACGAAGCTCGTTGATGATGGCAAGCGCTGGGATTTCCCAGAGTGTCGTATCCATCCAGCGACCATGGAAGGTCAGCTCATACTGGCCATCGCGCTTGGACAGCTCGTAGTCCGGCAGCCGGTAATTGGCGAGCCAGGCCAGAAATTCCGGCTCGAAGATCTGCGCCTTGCCGTAAAAGCTGTTGCCGGCAAGCCAGATCATTTCCTTCTTGGAAAGCTTAACTTCGCGGGCGTGATCCAGCTGCTCGCGCAGTTCCATCTCATCGATTTCATCGGCAAGGCGCACCCGCTTGGTGCGATTGATGACGGAAAACGTCACATCCGTGGTCGGATAGAGTTTCCAGATCATCTGCAACATCAACAGCTTGTAGAAATCCGTATCGATGAGGCTGCGGATGATGGGGTCGAGCTTCCACGTGTGGTTATAGACACGCTTGGCGATATCGGTCTTCGTTGTCATGGCTGCCTCTGCCCTGCGCTCCTCCCGAGGAGCGGGCTTGCATTGCGTCGAAGGGTGAAGGCATCCGTCGACGACCTCCGGCCGACGTTATCGAAAAATCGCAGGGCAAAGTCTACTGGATAATCCTTAAACGATGCCACGCCAAACGCGTGCGAGACGAAAACGCTTTTGGTTTCCGTCTCGTCGCAGCGATGTCATGACGTAAAACGAAGCTCCCGACGGCGCCTCGCTCACGCGATCAAGGCGTGGAAGGGGGCTGCGTTGCCGGATTGGCAGGCGTCGTGTTACCGGCCGGCGGGGTGGCCGTCTGTTCGTCCGGCGGTGCCGTCGTCTGGCCCCACCATTCCGATCCACCCCAGGCGATAGCGGCGAGCACAAGGCCGACCACCAGCACCATCAGGACCGGGCGACCGGTGCTTCCCTGGCGCGCGGCAGTGGGGCTCATCGGCTGTTCCACCGGGCGTGTGGCGCTGCCGGTAAAATTCGGGTCCTGCAGATGCGCCGGCGGCGTGTCGGTCACCGGATCGGAGCGGGTGTCGTTGGGATCGAGGCGGTTATTCATGCGCGTGGTCCTTTTCAGGTTCCGCAGGATGAAATCACCCTGGGGTTGTCATGAAAAGGCAACGGGTCGAAGCCGGCTTTGTTCCCGGGCGGGGCGCAGGGCGCCTATTACTGGAGATGCGCGGCTTCCACCGCCTTCAGATTAAAGGCCGCCGCCAGAAGCGCGCGGGTATAATCGTTGCGAGGCGCTTCGAAAATCTGCCGCGACGGCCCCTCCTCCATCACCTTGCCGGCGCGCATGACGATGACGTGGTTGGCAAGTGCCTTCACCACCTTCAGATCATGGCTGATGAAGAGATAGGCGAGATCGTGTTTCTTCTGCAGGTCGCGCAACAGATCCACCACCTGCGCCTGCACCGTCATGTCGAGCGCAGACGTCGGCTCGTCCAGCATGACGAAGCGCGGTTTCAGCACCATGGCACGCGCAATGGCGATCCGCTGGCGCTGGCCACCGGAAAATTCGTGCGGGTAACGCCAGCGCGTCGTGGGATCGAGCCCCACCTCTTCCAGCGACCAGGCCACCTGCCGGTCCCGCTCATCCGCCGTCATTTTCGGCTGGTGGACCGTCAGCCCCTCGGCGATGATATCTCCCACCGACATACGCGGCGACAGCGACCCGTAGGGATCCTGAAACACCACTTGCAGCTTGTCGCGCAGGGGGCGCATTTCGCTGAAGGAATAGGCACCGATATCGCTGCCGATGAAGCTGATCTTGCCCTTTGAGGAAATAAGCCGGGCAAGCGCCAGCCCGAGTGTCGTCTTGCCGGAGCCGGATTCGCCGACGATGCCGACGGTTTCACCGGCCCGCAGCG
>JAIXTO010000198.1 GCA_027483885.1 Rhizobiaceae bacterium | reverse complement strand
GTCCAGGGACGTTCCGCCATCGAGCATTCGCTTGTCTCGCAGCCGAGAATGCCATCGAGCTCCTTCATCAGCGGTGCGGCTTTCGCCGTCATCGCATCGAAACTGCCGCCGGCCACGTCCAGAATGGCGGTCTTTGCCTGTTCGGGATCGATCGCGCCGAGCGCTGCATCGGAGGCGGCGTAGAGAACGTCCACGTCACCGGTCTTGTTGAAGCCGACGGCAAGGCCGCAGCCGGGGAACATGGTGGAGAGGATCACATTGCCCGTATCGATGGTGCGCTGCACCGAGCCGTTTGCCCAGCCGAAGACCTCGCCGGGTGCCGGGCAGCCGCTCTGCGCCACAAGCCCCTTGTCGCGCAGCATGGACATTTCCCAGCCCGCCAGCTTTTCGGCAGCCTTTGCGCCATGCGCCGTCAGCATGCCATCCGCCACGTCCCAGACCGGCCAGGCTTTCGCGGAATAGTGCAACAATTCCTTGCTGCTGGTTTGCGGGCGCACGCCGTGGCGCATGATGGCGATATACTTGTCCGGCGTCAGCGCCGCCCCTTGCGCGCCGGCGGCGGCAACGGGCAGGGAGAGCGGAAGGCAAAGCGGAACGCTTAGAGCAAGGCGAAGAGCAGATTTCCAGACCATGGAGGCTCCGGGAAGAAGATTGGCGGCGGGCCGCGTCGCGCAGGGGAGGCGCCATCCGGCGTCCTCCCAGCCTATCGCTGTAATAAGGTTACATGAACGTGCCGCGACAGTTTTGTGGCCGAAATGCGCCAGCCGTCCTTCTCCACGACAGTCTTGCGGACGGCGACGTTGAGCCCATCACGGCAGTTTCTGCCCCAATCTCTGCCTCTGGGCAATGTCCCTTGTGCTCAGCGCGGCAGCTTGGCAAAGCCCTTGGCAAGGATCGGCCCTGTGGGACGCCCGGTCGGGGAGCCGCCGGCAGGTTCCAGCGTGATCTCATACAGCTGCGCATCCTGCGGGCGCGGCAGGGCTGGCGGCGCAAGGCGTGTGGAGCGCGCCTGATCGAGCAAGCCGAGCGAGACCGGCCCCATCTCGCGCGAGGGAAGCGTCCAGACCTGCATCGTGCGGTCTGCCGGAACCTTGAGGTCGTCGAGCAGGCGTACCACCGCGCGGTCGGAGCCGAAATCCTCGACCACCGCCTGCACGGCGCCGGCCTCGTCGACGAGAACGGCAACCACCAGCGGCTCCACCGTGCGGGTCAGGGTGAAGGCAAGGCCCGCCGCCATCAGCAGGCTTGCGGCAAGCCCGCCAAAGGCTGCGCGGCGCCAGCGGCTGGCGGCATTGTCGTTTGCCGCGCGAGGGGAGGCTTGCGGCGGCCTGTCCGGGTCCATTCGGGTGTTTATCTCGCCGGCCGTGTCCCCGGCACCGGCGGGCGTCTCCTGCAGACGGGTTTCGATCCGCTGCCAGAGCGTGCTACTGACGGGCACGGGCATGGCCGTCATGTCGAGCGGCAGAAAACGGTCGCGGGCTGCGGCCACGGCGCGCGCCAGGTCACCGTTGCGCGCCATCTCGGCCTCCACGGCCAGTTCATCGGACCGTTCCAGCAGCCCCAGCACGTAATCGTCGGCGATGGCGTGGATATCTTCAAAGGTCATGCCATGCACTCTCGAAGGGCGGCAAGGCCGCGGCGGATCCAGCTTTTCGCGGTGCCGAGCGGCAGGCGCAGACGTCCAGCAATCTCGCCATGGCTATAGCCGCCGACATAGGCCATCAGAATGCCGCGGCGGCGGGTCTCCTCCAGCGTGTCCAGGCAGGCGCGCAGCCGGCTGTCGCGGTCGAGCGCCGCAAAGGCGGAGAGCACATGGTCCATCTGGTCGGCCTCGCGCATCGCATCCAGCCGCTCGGCATCCACCAGATCCTCGCGCCTGCCGTCGCGGAGCAGGTTCAGCGCGCGGTTGCGCACGATGGCGTGGATCCAGCCGCGCGCCGAGCCGCGGTCGGGGCTGTACTGGTGAGCCTTGGTCCAGATGTTGATGAAGGCCTCCTGCACCACCTCTTCGGCCAGATCCCGCCGCTTGACGATCCGCTCGGCAACGGCGGTCAGCCGTCCGGCCTCGCGGTCGAAAATGCGCTTCAGCGCCAGCGCATCGCCGCGCGCACAGGCAAAAAGCTCCCGGTCCAGCCCGTCCGCTGCCATTTCCGCTGCCGCCAAGGCGTGGTCCTCCCTCTTTCGTCGTCTCTCCCCAATACGCATGAAAGCCCTTGCGGGATGCAGGCGCTCCGAAAAAAAGCGAAAAAATATTTTGGGCCGCTGCATCCATCAGCCGGTCTGCCTGTGTCTGAGGTTTGGAGAGTGCGTTCGGGAAAACCCCGCCGGGGCGTGCTCTACCGTCCATTTAACAACGGGAGACCGATGATGAAACTGACCAAGACCCTGCTTGTCGCATCCACCGTGCTTGCCGCTTCCGCCGGCGTCCCATTTGCAGCTCCAGCCGTCGGGCTCGTCGGTGACAAGACGCTGGTGATGTTTGACACGCAGACGCCCAAGGTGACCGAAACGCTCGAAGTCGAGGGCGTCCAGAGCCTCGTCGGCATTGACCTGCGCCCCTCCAACGGCACGCTCGTTGGTGTCACACCGGAAGGCGTCATCGTTACCATCGATCTGGAAACCGGCCGCACGACGGAACTTGCCCGCATGGACAAGCCGCTTGCCATCGGCGAAACGCCTGTCGTCGTCGATTTCAACCCGGCGGCCGACCGCCTGCGCTTCATGACCGGCACCACCAACCACCGTGTCCATCCCGATACCGGTGCCGTCACAGTCGATGGCAGCCTCGCCTTCGAGGAGGGCGACATGCACAAGGGCGAGACGCCGGCCATCGTTGCCGCCGCCTATACCAATTCGTATGGCAAGCCGGAAAAGACGGCCATGTACAACATCGATGCTACCATCGGCGGGCTGATCCATCAAACCAAGCCGAACGATGGCACGCTGAAGGCCATCGGCAAGCTCGGCCTTGCGTCAACGCCCGCCACCTATGCCTTCGATATCCAGACCACGGCGGATGGGACTAATACCGCATGGCTTGTGGCTGATAATGTCGTCCACATTGTCGATCTTAAAACCGGCAAGGCGACCAAGTCCGGTGAGATCACCGGCGCAAACCGCTCCGTGCGCGATATTGCCGTGATGCCAGAGATGTAAGCCGGTTTTATACGGTAAACGGGACGCCGGGTGCGAACACATCCGGCGTTTCGATGTTCAGTCCTTGCGGAACATGATGCTCGCACCCCAGCCGGTCACGAGCGCCACAAAAACGCTGAACAGGCCATAGGCCAGCGGTTGCTGGTGCGCCGCATCGGTAATGGTCTGCTCGAGGCCCGTCTTCACCACCCGCAGCGGCAGGTCGCGCTGCTGGATCAACTCGCCGCTCTTGAACAGATAGGCATGCACCACATGCACGCCATCGGGCACATTGGCCGGCAGGCGCAGCGTGGCACGGAACAGGCTGGGGCTGACGAAACGCACGCCGCTCGTATCGCGCTGGTAAAGCCCGTTTGACAGTTTCAGGCGGCGATAGGCCTCGCGAAACTCGGTAATCTCCGTGCCATTGCCGACAAAGCCGGTGGGCGAGAGTGTCAGGTGATCGATGCCGACGCCGAGGCGGTTGAGCGAGGGCGCGGTCTGGATATCCTCAAGCTGGCGCGTGCTGGCGATGGAATAGGATTCCGGCACCTGTTCGAAGGTCATGGAATCGGTGTTCATCCAGATCCCGAACACCCGCTGCTTGCGCCGCACGGTCGCATAATCCACCGGGCCTTCCAGCGTCACCACCACATCATACTGGCCGATGGCGAGAAACAGTTCGTCGGCATTGTTGAGCGCGCCGAACACGGTGAGATCGGCGCCGCGAAAATCCGAGGTGATGGCGATTTCGCTGGTCGAGGTGCCGATTTCCAGCCCCTCGCGCACGGCAGATGGCCCCTGGCCAAGCGGCACCTGGGCCTTTGCCATCTCGGCAAGCAGAAGAAAGGGCAGGAGCAGCAGGAGCGCGCGGATCATCGGTTGCCAAAGCCTCCGACGGCGATGGAATAGATATCGGCCGGCGTCACCACAAGATCGATCGCCAGCCGCAGGCCAACGGCCAGCACCAGCAGGCCAAGAAGCGCGCGCAACTGTTCGCCGCGCAACTTCTGGCCGACGCGCACGCCATATTGCGCGCCGATGACGCCCGCCACCATCAGGATCGTGGCAAGCACGATATCGACCGAATAGTTCGTCGCGGCCTGAACGATGGTGGTGTAGGCGGTGACGAAAATGATCTGGAACAGCGAGGTGCCCACCACGACATTCGTCGGGATGCGCAGGAGATAGATCATCGCCGGCACCATGATGAAGCCGCCGCCGACGCCCATGACGGAGGTGAGAATACCGATGCCGAAGCCCAGCGCCACAACGGGAATGGCCGAGAGATAAAGCTTCGATTTCTTGAAGCGCATCTTGAGCGGCAGCCGGTGGACCCAGTTATGATGGCCCGGACGTTTCAGCGGCAGCGCTTCGTTGCGGGCGGCCCGGCGCATGGCGCGCAGGCTTTCCGCCAGCATCAGGCTGCCGATCGTGCCGAGAAAAACCACGTAGAGCAGTGAAATGATCAGGTCGAGCTGGCCGAGCCGTCGCAGCCAGGAAAAGATCCACACACCGACGGTGGCACCCGCCAGACCCCCGATCAGCAACACGCTGCCCAGTTTCACATCCAGCGTGCCACGGCGGAAATGGCTGATGGCACCGGAGACGGAGGAGGCGACGACCTGGTTTGCACCGGTTGCCACGGCAACGACCGGGGGAATGTTGTAGAAAATCAGAAGCGGCGTGATCAGAAATCCGCCGCCGACGCCGAACATGCCGGACAGAAAACCGACGGCTGCGCCCATGCCGAGAATGATGAAGATGTTCACCGACAGCTCTGCGATGGGCAGATACACAGTCACGGGCGTTCCTTAAGCAGAAATGGCTTCGCCGCTGCGGGCGGCTTCGCGAGGGACCGCCCGTGCGGCGCATGAATTCGACGGTCTATCCGGGCGCTGTCACGCACCGGTGCTCACTTTCCGTCATGCGCTGCCGCGTTTTTCGAGTCAATTGAAAAGCCGCGGAAAACAGGGATTTCGGCCCGCTGTGGCGGATCGGTTCCGGCTAGATCTCAGGCTCCCCGCACCTTGTTCTTTTCCAGAAGCTTGCGCACCAGCGCTTCGGAAATATTGCCGTCTTCGGCAAGCCCGTTGCTGCGCTGGAAGGCGCGAATGGCCGTGACCGTTTTCTTGCCCATCAACCCATCCGGCTGGCCTGCGTCATAACCGTTGCGGTTGAGGATCGCCTGAATGTTGCGGATTGCCTTGCCCATGTCGATGCCAGCGGCAGCATCTGCCTTGGTTGACCAGTCGGCGGGAATGTTTGTGCCGTTCGCCTTGGCGTCCAGCGGCTGCTGTTTCCAGTTGGCAAGCCGTGCCTTGGCGCTTTCCAGCTGCGCCGGCTTCAGCGCATTGGCCACTTCATCGCGCTTGGCGGCGGCATCGCGGTCGCCGCCATTGGCGGCAATGGCAAACCACTTGTAGGATTCCTCCAGGTTCTGGTCCGTGCCGTTACCGCGTGCAAAGAGGATTGCGAGGTTGAACTGGCTGTCGGTAATGCCAAGATCGGCGGCGCGGCCGAACCATTCGACAGCCGCCCGGTAATCGGCGCCTCCCGTGGCGCCGGAGGCGTAGAGCACGGCCAGATTGTGCATGGCGCCGGCATTGCCGGCATGCGCTGCCTGTTCGTAAAGTCTGACGGCGCGGGTAAGGTCCTTGGGGACCCCGGTTCCCTTCTCGTAAAGGCTGCCAAGGCGATACTGCGCCGGCGCAGAACCGCGCTCGGCGGCAAGGCCATACCAGCGGGCAGCCTCTGCCGGATCGGCAGTCACGCCCTGTCCTTCGGTAAAGCGCGCGCCGATTTCAAACAGCGCCTGCGGATTGCCCTCTGCTGCGGCATCGGCCAGCGGCTGCGGGCCAAGGCCTGCGGGAACGACGATCTCGGCAGCACCGGTGCTATCCATCGGGGCGGCGGGTTCTGCCGGCAGCGCCTGTCTTGCCACGTCCGCCTGCGGTGCCGGCTGCACTGCGGCAACCTCGACCGGTGCCGCCTCGGCATTCGCCGATGCTTCGGCCGGTGCCTGAAGGCCAGCGCCTTGCATTGCGGGTGCCGCCGGTGCCATGACCGTGGCCTGTGCCGCAACGGGTTTTGCGGACGATTCCGTTTCGGAGGCTGCGGGAACCACGAGTTTTTGAGGCGCGACGGCTGCGACATCCTGTGTTGCTGCCGGGCGGGTTGCCTCGCCGGTGGTGATGGATGCGGCGGGCGCCTTTTCGCTGCGTGTCAGCGTATTGAACAGCGGCATGGCCATCAGTGCCAGAAGCACGGCGCCCACCGCCATCAGGATGGGGCGGCGGTGGCGCGCAAAGGTGGCGCGAACGCCGGAAGGCGCGGTGGTCCCGTTTGCGTTCCCCTTCGAACCGGTGTCCGCAGGGGCCTGCCCCATTTCCAGCGCCGCAGCCTTTGCGGCCCGGCGGGCAGCGGCGATATAATCCATCCGCTCGCCATCGGTGGCGTCAGGCGCTCTTTCGCTCTGTCTGGCTTCGGTCGCCAAGGCGGCGTCGGCGGCCGCTTGCGTGGCGCGCACGCGCTCAAGGATCTTGCGCACATCAGGCGTACCCGAGCCCGGCTCCAGAAGGTCGTTGTCGCCGCTCTCGTCGGCCTCGTCGGAAGCAACAGCTTTGCCCGGATCGAGCGAAGGGGTGGGGTCTACCCGCGTGCGCTTGTTCTTCTGGGCCGATGCGCGCCCGGATCTGCGAAAGCGCCTGGAAAGTCCAGAAAGAAGGCCGCCACGGGCAGTGTCTTCCCCGGCGTCGCTCTCGTCGGCGTCCGGTTCCATCACGGCAGGGCTGCCGGCCGTTTGCGCCATCAACTGCTCGTTGGCGCGCGCCAGCATGCCGCGTGGCTCGCCCGTTTCGGGTGTCGTTGGGGCAGGACCTGTTTTTTGTTGCGCCATCGGCGGGCGCACGGCGGTCTGGGTTTCTGCGCGGGGGGGCGCAAGCGGTGCCCCGCCAAACAGCGCCGTCGGACGCTCGCCCATCCGGTCTTCCATACGGTCCAGCCGCTCAGCAATCTCGTTCAGCGTGCGGTGCAGGCCCGTGAATGTCTGCTGCGTGCGCTCTTCCGAGCCACGCGCGAGATCTTCGAGATGGCGCAGGTCTTCGGCCAGCGCCAGAAGCGTTGCCGTATCGGGTGTCGCATCGCTGCCGGTGCCGCGTCCGTTGCGGGAATAGGCCTCGATCACGGTTTCGGCGGCCTGTCGCGCGGCCTCCAGCACATATTCGTCGCTGGTCGCCATATAACCTTCGATGGCGGCCATGCGCTGGTCAAAGTCGTCGGGAAGGCTTGCCTCGCGCCGCGGCTCGCTCATCAGGCTGGAAAGATGGGCGATCTGTTTTTCAAGGCCGAGAAGCGAAAGGCTGTCGCCCTGCGGCGCGGCACTTGCCTCTTCCAGGCGGGCTGCAATCTCGTCCAGCCGGATTTCCAGCCGGCCAAGCCCGGTATCGGAAGCCGCCGGCGCGGTGGCGATGCTGTCGATGCGGTGGGTCAGATCCTCCAACCGGCGCGCAAGGCCGTCGCTTGTGTGTTCGCTTGCCAGCGCCTCGATCCGGGCGGTCAGATCGGCCAGCGAGCCGGCAATGTTCTGCTGCGGCCCGCGGGCAAAAAATTCCGCCAGTTCCTCCAGCCGCTCTTCCAGACGGTAGGCATCCTGCACATGGGCAAGGCTTTCGATCTTGTCGTGAAGACCGATCAGCCGTTCCTCGAGGCGCCGCAGCGCCTCGTGTTCGGCCGCTTCGTTGCGCGGGCGGGTGTTGTTGGCGGCAACGGCGCGGCTCAGCTCGTCCAGCCGGTAGTCGATATGGGAAAACTGGCCGGACACATGTTCGCTCTCCAGCGGGCGCTGGTTAAGGTCTTCCACCACGGCGGCCAGCATCAGCACCTTGTCTTCGAGCGTGCGGATCGCCGGGCTGTCGGCCATGGTGCCAAGCTCGGCTTTTACGCCATCGATGCGGTAGGCGAGCGCGATCAGTTCCTTCTGGATGCCGCTCGCGTCAAATTCCTCCAGCCGTTCTTCCACGGCGCTCCAGCGGTTTTCCATGCTGTGCAGGCTGTCCTGACGGGCAAGGCCATCGATCAGCGCGCGAAGGTCATCCAGTTCGCCGCGCAGGTCCGAGGCGGCAGATGGGGTACGGCTGGACAGCATGTCGATGCCCTCGGCCAGCCGCGCCAATTCGTCGCGCCGGTCCGCGCC
>JAIXTO010000242.1 GCA_027483885.1 Rhizobiaceae bacterium | reverse complement strand
GTTTGCGCCCCAAAGTCGAGCAGGCGTTTGATCAGCACCGCATCATTCGATGCCGGCCGAACGACCGCCGACACCGGATAGGCCGCAACGGCCTGCAATTGCGGCAATACGGTCAGCGGATCTCCTGGCGAATGTTCCGTGTCGAACAGCAGCCAATCATAGCCGGAACCGGCAGCGATCTCGGCCGCATAAGGGCCCGGAAGACTGCACCAAAGACCGATCTGACTGCGCCGCTCGTGTAGCGACATTTTGAAACGATTACGAGGCATTTCCATGTCCGAACTCCCAGTTCAAGTGAATATCGATGCTTATATCGGGAAAACAGATGGGCCACCCCTCGAGCCCGCTCTTCGCATTCGATATTCAATAAAGGGCTACCCTGTGAAAACAACGCACCGGAAAATCGCTGCCCTTTGCCAGCTCAAGGTAATGAATTTGCCAGAATTGGCTATTCAACTCGGTAGCTATCATCCTGCCTTCTCCTATCATCAATTCACAAGCAGCAAAAATGACGCTGCGGCGAAAGATGGGAGAACGATTTCTATGACAGGCAGGCCCGAAAGCATTCTGGATGGGAAAAACCGACCATTCACCGGCGCCGAATATCTGGAGTCACTGCGTGACGACAGGGAGATCTGGATCTACGGTGAGAGGGTTAAGGACGTCACCACCCATCCCGGCTTCCGCAATGCCGCAGTGTCGATCTCGAAGCTCTACGACGCCCTGCATGACGAGAAGACCAAGCCTCGCCTGACCGTCGAAACAGATACCGGTTCGGGCGGCTATACCCATAAGTTCTTTCGCTATGCCCGATCCAGCCAGGAACTGTTTGCCCAGCGCGACGCGATCGCCGACTGGGCGCGTATCACCTATGGCTGGATGGGCCGAAGCCCCGACTACAAGGCGAGCTTCACGAATACGCTCGGTGCAAATCCGGAATTCTACGGCAAGTTCGCCGGCAATGCGCGGTCGTGGTACACCCGCGCCCAGGAATCCGTGGCCTTCATCAATCATGCCCTCGTCAATCCTCCGATCGACAGGAATAAGGCGATGGATGACGTCAAGGACGTCTTCATTAACGTGACAAAGGAAACGGATTCAGGTTTCTACGTCTCTGGCGCGAAGGTCGTTGCGACCTCATCGGCCCTGACCCACTACAATTTCCTCGGTCAGAACCTGTCTGCAGAACTCACCGACGACAGTATGGCGGTCATGTTCATGGCGCCCATGGATACTCCCGGCGTGAAGCTGATCTGCCGTCCCTCGTACGAGCTGGCAGCAGCGGCGACAGGCTCGCCCTTCGACTATCCCCTGACCAGTCGCTTTGACGAGAATGACGCCATCTTCATCTTCGACAATGCCTTCATCCCCTGGGAAAATGTCTTCTGCTATCGCGACAAGGAGATGCTGAAGACCTTCTACAACCGGTCGGGTTTTCTCAACGGCTTCACTTTCCAGGGCTGCACACGTCTCGCGGTGAAGCTCGATTTCATCATTGGCCTCACCCAGAAAGCCTTGCGCGCCTCCGGTACAGATGATTTCCGTGGAGTGCAGGTGCTGCTGGGAGAAATGATCGGTTGGCGGAATTTGTTCTGGGCGCTAACCGACGCCATGGCGGGTGCACCCGACGAATGGGTCGGCGGTGCGGTCCTGCCGAACGTAAATGCGTCCGTGACTTACCGTATCCTGGCAAGCGAGGCCTATCCGGCTGTGCGCGGCATCATCGAGAAGATCGTCGCGTCCGGCCTGATCTATCTCCCCTCCAGCACCCTGGACTTCAAGAACCCCTATCTGGACAAGTATCTAAAGCGTTACGTTCGCGGTTCGAACGGGATCGACTACAAAGAGCGCATCAAGATCATGAAGGCGCTGTGGGATGCCATCGGTTCTGAATTTGGTGCACGCCATGAGCTCTACGAGCGCAACTATTTCGGCAACCACGAAATGATCCGCCTGCAGGCTCTTATGCATGCAAAGGGCAGCGGCAAACTCGCCGCCATGGAGGATCTGGCCGCTGCTGCCATGGCGGACTACGACGAAAACGGTTGGATCGATCCGGCCTATCATAACGTCGATGACGTATCGATTTTCAAAGCCCCGGCTGGAGGTCGATGACGATGGTGGACAAAAGCCAATTCCGCGATGCGATGGCGCATATTGCCGCCGCCGTGAATGTCGTGACCACCGACGGTGCCGAAGGGCGTTGCGGGTACACGTGCACGGCCGTCTGCTCGGTGACCGACGACCCCGCAATCGTGCTGGTATGCCTCAATCGCTCAAGCGCCATGAACGAGGTCTTCAAGCGTAACGGTGTCTTCTGCATCAATGTCTTGAACAACGACCAGAGACATCTTTCGCAGCAGTTTGCGGGCACGGCGGGCGTCGCCATGCAGGACCGGTTTCTCGAAGCAGATTGGCGACCAATGCCGACCGGATCGCCGGGGCATCAGCAGGCGCTGTGCCTCATCGATTGCGAGATCACCGAGGTCAAGGAAATGGGTACCCATTCGATCCTGTTCGGCCGCGTTATCAAGATCGATGTCAATCGGGATGAGGACGAAGCTCTGGTCTACTGCAATCGGGCTTATCACTCCGTGTCGATCGGCCGCGACGCCACCATTTGAGGAGACCATCATGACCCTGACACCTTCAAACATGCCGATCAACCTGGACGACTGGATCGACAAGAACGGCGCCGATCTGAAGCCGCCGATCGGCAACATCCAGTTCTGGAAGGAGAACTGGCAAAATCTCATGGTGATGATGGTGGGAGGGCCGAATTACCGTCCCGACTACCACGATGATCCCGGCGAGGAATTGTTCATTCAGTTGCGGGGCGATGTCACGCTGCGGCTGATCGACCCGATCACGAGGAAGAGGAGCGAGGTGGTGGTCCGCGAAGGGGAAATGTTCCTGCTGCCGGCCCATGTTCGCCATTCACCTCAACGCCCGGAGGGCTGCATCGGCCTCGTTATCGAACGCTATCGGCAGCCCGGCGAGGTCGATGCGCTGGAGTGGTACGACCATGATGGAAGTCTCGAGTTCCGCGGCGAGTTCCTCGTGAAGAACATCGAGTTGGACCTCAAGCTCGTGCAGGAGAAATGGGCGACGTGGGTGAAGGATCCCGATCGCAGGATCCCGACAACCTGGCGGGCTGGCGGCGAATAAGGCCGCAAGACAAATTGCCCGAAACAAGACAACAAGGAGAAAAGCCCTTGGCACGCACCATTTACAACAACCCCGCACTGCCCCGTTCCAATTCACCGCATTCCAATGCGGTGAAGATCGGCGGCCTGATCTTCGTCTCCGGCTTCCCGGGCTATGATGCAAACGTTCAGGTTCCCAGGGGCGACTTCGCCGCTCAGATGCGTCTTGCGCTCCAGCACATCAAGGCAACGCTCGAATATGCCGGCAGCTCGATCGAGAAGATCGGCAAGATCAACATCTATCTCGATCGCCGCGCCGACTTTGACGAGATGAACGAAATCTACCGCGAATTCTTCGGTAACGAGCCATCGGGTTGGCCCGCCAGGACGACGGTCGAAGCACGTTTGCCCCGCAAGGATTTCCTTTTGGAGATCGACTGCGTCGCAGAAGCCTGAGAAGGACGAAGAAACAGATGCTGACTGACGAACAACACCGGCAGGGTGCCGCAGACCTGTTCAAAGCTGAACACGACAAGCGTGTGATCCCGCAACTGAGCCGCACCTATCCTGACATCGAATTGCAGGATGCCTATGCCATTCAGAAGTTGTGGGCCGATATGCACAGGGCAAAGGGTGCACGCCAGGTTGGCCACAAGATCGGCCTTACCTCGCGTGCCATGCAAATGGCGTCGAAGATCACCGAACCCGACTATGGTCACCTGCTCGACCACATGATGTATCGGGATGGGGCTCAGATCGACGCGGGAACCTTCATCCGCCCCCGGCTTGAGGTAGAGCTTGCCTTCGTCCTGGCCAGCGACCTTGAGGGTCCTGGCATTCAGATCCATGACGTGATGCGAGCGACCGAATATGTGGTTCCGGCTCTTGAAATCATCGACTACCGCACGGAAGTGCCACGGGCGATCACCGATACCATCGCCGACAACGCAGCATCGGGTGGTGTGGTTGTTGGCGGTCGGGTCGTGCGCCCGTTCGATGTCGATGTTCGCTGGATCGGCGCAACCTTGTCGAAAAACGGGATCATTGAGGAATCTGGGGTTTCGGCGTCCATTATGGGACATCCGGCTGCGGGCATAGCCTGGTTGGCGAACAAATTACACGCCGTCGGCGAGAAACTCGAAAAAGGCCAGATTGTGCTTGGTGGTTCGTTCACACGTCCAGTCGATATCGCCAAGGGTGATGTCATCGAGGCAAACTATGGCGTATTAGGCTCCATCGGGGTCAGCTTCATTTAAGGAGGTTGTGATGACATCACCCGGCAATAGTGAACACATGACACGTGCGCCGGCTGTGGTGAAGTCATTGGCAATCCAGAAGGGCATTCAGGTCCCGGCATTCTTCCTGTTTGGCGAGCCTTACAAGGAAGACGTCTATGCCTTTCTGCATGCCGAGAAACTGGAAATCCGGAATGCCGAAGTCGGTTGGAACATACCGCTTCATGTGCATCCGGATTTCGACCAGCTGTCAATTCTTCTGACAGGGCATTGCGAATACGAGCATGACGGCATGGTGGCCGTCTTACAGGCGCCATCCTGCGTCTTCACCAGGGCCGGCACAATCCACCGCTTCTCGTACGAACCGGGCTCTGACGGCTTTGTCGTCAGCGTCTCACCAGATATCGTCGACGGGTTGGGCTCTACCTCCAGCAGCGTATCGCGTGCGTATCTGCGCCTGGCGGCGGCGCGGGCTTTCACCGTAACCGACCCCCGAGGAACGGCATCTATCCAGCACCTTGTGGCATCCCTCGCCACCCACGTGTCTGCCTATCATGACAACAAGCGAGACTTGACGCGCCATCTCTTCGCAGCACTTCTTCTGGAGCTTGAAGTCTTTGCCGTGAGTAACGAACGAGGCAATCCGAGGAAGGGAAATCTTCAGGCGGTTCAGATGTTTGATCGCTATCAGAACCTGATTGCTGAAGAGATCAGGCAGCTCGGCAGGAGTAAGATGAAACTGAAGTTTCAACCAACCACCATGAACTTTGCCGAGGCGCTTTCCACCACACCTCATATGCTGAATTCGGCATGCAAGCTTGTCGCAGGCATCAGCGCACGCGAACTGATCCAGAATGCCGTACTGTATCAGGCATGCCAACTGCTTCTATACACCCAGCTCTCTGTCAAAGAAATCTCATACCTTCTCGGCTATTCACATCCGTCGCACTTTGTTCGCTTCTTCAAGGCGCATCGGCGCTTGCCGCCGCAGGAGTTCCGTCGCGGTTTTCAGGAGAGCGACCAACATCTCTCTAGAAATTAGCCTGAGCGTGTTGGCTCGCAATGCCGGTTACATATCAGCAATGGTTGGGCGCGAAGGTAATTTGACTAGCGGTTCGTCTGCTTTTCCGGAGCTTGAAGTCAAGCGAAGTCAGGCGCTCGCCGAGATCGTCGCGGGGCAAACTGAATAGCCCCGAGATTTGTAGACGCCTTCTTTCCTAATTTTGAGGCAAGAAGATCACCATGAGCAAATCGAATTTCAGCGAAGAGTTTAAGCGCGACGCGGTGCGTCAGATCACGG
>JAIXTO010000214.1 GCA_027483885.1 Rhizobiaceae bacterium | reverse complement strand
ACGACGGCTGCATCCTCCCAGCTTCCCTCCCAGAGCTTGTAGACGACTTCCATGTATTCGTCGGCGAGATCGTAGCGATCGTCATGCGCCATCTGGCCCTCAAGGCCATTGGCGCGGGCGGCGCTGTCGAGATAACCGGTGACGATGTTCCAGCCGATACGCCCCTGCGTCAGGTGATCGAGCGTCGACATGCGCCGGGCAAACAGGAAGGGCGGCTCGTAGGTAAGGTTTGCCGTCACGCCGAAACCGAGATGCGTGGTGACGGCGGCCATGGCCGGCACCAGCATCATCGGGTCGTTGACGGGCACCTGCACCGCGCCGCGGATTGCCGCATCCGGGCTGCCGCCCAGCACGTCATAGACCCCGGAAACATCGGCAAAAAAGATCCCGTCGAACAGGCCGGCCTCCAGCCGCCTCGCCGTATCCATCCAGTAGGTGATGTCGTTATAGCGGTGCGACTGGTCGCGCGGATGCCGCCACAGGCCGTGCTGGATATGGCCGACCGTATTCATGTCGAAGGCATTGAAGCGGATTTCGCGCATTGTTCCCCTCCGGTTTTCCCGGTTAAATGATTGCAGCCCATTGTCTGTTTCGTATAGGGTTGCTTTCGTCTACTATAGGAGACGATTTTGAGGAAATGCAAGCATGGACGGCGCGGATAATCGAGGGGCTCCCGGCCCGCAGACTTTAAGCGGCGAAGCGATTGCCGCGCGCCTGCGGCTGGAGCGGGAAAATCGCGGCTGGTCGCTGTCCGATCTCGCCGAACGTTCCGGCGTCTCCAAGGCGATGATCAGCAAGATCGAACGATCCGAGGCGAGCCCGACGGCGACCGTTCTCGGCCGCCTGTCCGGCGCCTTTGGCCTGCCGCTTTCAGTGCTTCTGGCGCTTGCCGAGCGCGCCGGTGACCGCCTGTCGCGGGCCGTCGAACAGCCGGTCTGGACCGACCCTGAAACAGGTTATACGCGCCGGGCGGTCTCGCTGCCCAATGGCGGACTTCTGGAGCTGATCGATGTGACGCTGCCGGCCGGCGTGCGCATTCCCTATCCGGCCTCGGCCTTCGCCTTCCAGCGCCAGCAGATCTGGCTGATCTCAGGCCAGCTCGATTTTCAGGAGGGCGAAGCGCTCCACCATTTGGCGCCCGGTGACTGTCTGGAGCTTGGTGCGCCAAGCGCTTGCGTTTTCTTCAATCCGGGCAAGGAACCCGCACGGTATCTGGTGGCGCTCACACGGCGGTAACGGTCCGCCGTGTGTCCGGGCCGTCAGGTGCCAAGCCAGAGCTTGATGATAAGCCCGACGACGCCCACGGCGAGAACGCCGGCGACCCAGAGCCCGATGAACCAGGCGATCTGCTTGGCCATCCTCGATGCCATCAGTGATATCCCTCTTCCGGATCGATCTTGCCGCGAAACACCCAGTAGGCATAGGCGGTGTAGGCAAGGATGAGCGGCACCAGAACCGCAGCGCCGACCAGCAGGAAGGCAAGGCTCTCGTCTGGCCCCGCCGCCTCCCAGATCGTCACGGATGTTGGCACGATATAGGGATAAAAGCTGATGCCGATGCCGATATAGGCGAGCACGAAAAGGCCAAGCGCTGCAATGAACGGGCGGCTGTCGTGCTTGGTCTTCAGGCCGTTCAGGAGGACGAACAGGCAGCCGATGACCAGCAACGGAACAATCACACTGAAGATCGCGGTCGGATAACGGAACCAGCGGTCGAGATATTCCGGCTTGAGGAAGGGTGTCCACAGGCTGACGCTCGCCATGGCCACGACCGTTAGGATGGCGGTTGCAAAGGCAAACCGGCGGGCGCGATCGGCAAGGTCCCCCGTCGTGCGCATCACCAGCCAGGTGGCGCCCAAGAGCGCATAACCGACGAGGACGGCAAAGCCTGTTGCGATGGAAAACGGCGTCAGCCAGTCCCACCAGCCGCCGGCATAGGCGCGGTTTGCAACCGGGATACCCTGCACGAGGGCACCAAGCGCCACGCCCTGACAGAAGGAAGCGACGATGGAGCCACCGGCAAAAGCCCCGTCCCACAGCCGCTCGGCCCGTTTCGTGCGCCAACGGTATTCAAACGCCACGCCGCGGAAGATCAGCGCCAGCAGCATGGCGATCAAGGGTGCGTAAAGTGCGGGCAGAATGGTGGCATAGGCCAGAGGAAACACAGCCAGCAGCCCACCACCGCCCAGCACCAGCCAGGTCTCGTTGCCATCCCAGACGGGCGCCACGGAATTCATCATCACGTCGCGGTCATGCTTCTTGTCAAAGAACGGAAAGAGGATGCCGACGCCGAGATCGAACCCGTCGAGCACCACATAGGCGAGCACGGCAAAGGCAATGATGGCGGCCCAGATGAAAGGAAGATCAAGCGCCATGACGGGCACCTCCGTGCGAGGCTGAATGGGCGGCGTGCTGTTCGGCAAGGCCGGAGGCAGGTGTGATGCCGGCGGTGCGGATGGGTCCCTGGCCGAGATGGTCGTCGGGATCGCGTGGCAGCCGCCCCATCAGGCGCAGGATGTAAAACGTACCGGCGCCAAAGACGAGAAAGTAGACGATGACGAAGGCGATAAGCGAGGCGGCAACGGCAGGTGCCGAGACCGGGGACAGCGAATGCGCCGTCAAAAGCTGGCCATAAACCGTGTAGGGTTGGCGGCCGACCTCCGTGGTAATCCAGCCGGCAAGCACGGCGACAAAACCGGCCGGCCCCATGACGACAGCGAGACGATGCAGCCAGCTGCTCTGGTAGAGCGTGTGACGGAAGCGACAGTAAAGGCTCCAGAGCCCAAGCCCCAGCATGGCAAAGCCAAGCCCCACCATGACACGGAACGACCAGAAGACGACGGTCACCGGCGGCTCCAGCTCATCCGGCACCGCATCGAGGCCTGCAAGCGGTGCGTTGAGATCGTGTTTCAGGATCAGGCTGGAAAGCTTCGGGATCTCAACGGCGTAATCAATGCGCTTTTCTGCCGGGTTCGGAATGCCGAACAGGATGAGAGGCGCACCCTCCGGATGGCTGTCGTAATGGCCTTCCATGGCCATCACCTTCACCGGCTGGTGCTCCAGCGTGTTGAGGCCATGCTCGTCGCCCGCAAAAATCTGCAGCGGCGCGACGACCGAAATCATGCCCATTGCCATGGAAAACATCGTGCCGGCACGAAGCGGCGCGGTACGACGCAGCAGGTGATATCCGCCAACCGCACCGACGACGAGTGCCGTGGTGAGATAGGCCGCCAGCACCATGTGGACGAAGCGATAGGGGAAGGACGGATTGAAGATCACTTCCCACCAGTTCGTCGGCACGAACTGGCCGACATCGTTGATGGCAAAACCCGCCGGCGTCTGCATCCAGGAATTGACCGAGAGTATCCATGTCGCCGACATCAGGGTGCCAAACGCCACCATCAACGTTGCGAAAAAATGCAGTGCAGGCCCGACGCGCTTGCGCCCGAACAGCATGACGCCGAGAAAACCGGCTTCGAGGAAAAACGCTGACAGAACTTCGTAGGCCATCAGCGGCCCGATGACCGGGCCTGCCTTGTCGGAAAACACGCTCCAGTTCGTCCCGAACTGGTATGCCATCACGATGCCGGAGACCACGCCCATGCCGAAGGCAAGCGCGAAGATGGTTTTCCAGAAATCGAACAGCTCGATGTAGACGGGTTTCTTCGTCCACAGGTGCAGGCCTTCCAGCACGGCAAGATAACTTGCAAGCCCGATGGAGAAGGCGGGAAAAATGATGTGGAAGGAAACGGTGAAGGCGAACTGTATTCGCGCCAGTATCATGGCATCGAAATTGTCAAACATGGGGGGCACTCGCTCTTTGTCCGACCCCGTGGCTGCGGGGCGCTGGTAAAGGCAGTCTCGTGGCATCTGCTGCAATGCACAATGTGTGGCGTTGCCGCAGGCAGCCTATCACCGCAGGCAAAGTGTCACACCCATAAAATGCGCCAGGGTCCCGGTCGTATAGTGCCCTGCGCGTCATAGGCCGTCGGCGGCAACCGGCTTGCACTGAGCCGCTCGTCAACCGGCAGCCTGCGACAAAAGTTCCAGCGGAGCCGCAGCCTGGATGGCCGCTGCCTGCCCCGCGTCAGATTTCGACCGTGGCCACCAGCGGAAGATGGTCCGAGGCACGACGGGCGAGCGGATATTTCACCGCTTCAGAGGCCAAAATCCTCGGCCCGCCCGAGACGAAGATGTGGTCGAGCCGCAAAAGCGGAAAGCGGGCGGGAAAGGTCGGCGCAGCAAGACCGCCTGCATGCTGGCGCACGTCCTGCATTCGGGCCGCAAGTGTCCGGTACGGCGCAGAAGATGGAATCGAGTTGAAATCGCCGATGAGGATGGTCGGTTTTTCGCGCGCATCCGCATGATCGAGCCAGTCTTTTCCCACCAGTTCCTGCGCCTGGCGCAGCCTGTCACGGCGCAACAGGCCAAGATGGGTGTTGAACACCTGCACGGCATGGCCGTTCACGCTGATCTCCGCCCAGAGCGCACCGCGCGGTTCCCCAATCGAGGCAAGCGCGCCGGCGCGGCGAAGGCGCATCGGAAACGCGGTCAAGAGCGCATCCCCATAACGCTCCTCCTCGACGCTGAGCGCCGGGTGAAACTGGAAATCCATCTTCAGGCGGCTTGCAATCGCTTCGGCCTGATCGATGCCGCCGCTGCGTTTGCGCCCGACATCCAGCTCCTGCAGGCCGATAATATCAGGAGAAATCTGCGCGATCATGTCGGCCACGCGCCCCGGATCGAGCCTTCGGTCCGTGCCCACGCAACTGTGAACGTTGTAACTCAGAATGCGGATGGTCCGGCGCTCCGCTGCGCCCGTATCTGGGAGAGGTTCAATCATGAGGCAGGGAACCCCTTACCCCGCGTTTCGTTCCCTCACCTTGAAACCAGTCCTTCGGTAAGCCTGCCGAAATCATATCCTGAAAAGGAGCCGACGTGACGCGGCAGATCATTCGAATACTCATTGTCGCCATCATCTGTATTGCCGCTGTTCTGGTCTATCGAAGCCTCAGCCGCTACAGCCTTGAGGATATCAGCAGTTCGCTGTCCATGATCCCGCCCTGGCGGCTTTTGACAGCCTCGCTGTTCGTCGCCGCATCCTATCTCTGCCTCGCTGGCTTCGACTGGCTGGCCCTTCGTTATGTCGGCCGGCCGCAACCGTTCCGCCGCGCGGCCCTTGCCTCGTTCACGGCGCTGTCGATTGGCCACAACGTCGGAGGTGCTGCGCTTTCGAGCGGTGCCGTCCGTTACCGTTTCTATACGCGATGGGGGCTCTCGGGCGATGAGGTGGCAAAAGTCATCCTGTTTTGCGGGGCAACCGTGCTTCTCGGCCTCAGTATGCTTGCCGCCATCACCCTTCTCTTCATGCCTCCAACGGGGGAGAGCCTGCTTGATCTCGATGCAACAGCGCGGTTCTGGGTCGGGCTTGCCTTCCTTGCCTATCCGGTCGCTTACGTCATCTGCTCCATCTGGGGCCGGCCACCACTGAAATTTCGCTCGTTTCGCATGGACATGCCGGAGACAAAGATGTGTCTGGCCCAGATTGCCGTCGGCACGGTCAATTTCGGGTGTGTCGCAGGCGCGCTCGACCAGTTGCTGAAAACCTTCACCGATGCCGGTTACCTGCAGGTGGCCGCGTCTTACGTGACAGCCACCATCGCCGCGATGCTGAGCCATGTGCCGGGCGGGCTTGGCGTGTTGGAGGCCACGATGTTGCTACTGCTGCCGGCCAGCGCCTCAATCGGCGCGCTGGTGGCGTTCCGCGTGCTTTATTATTTCATTCCGCTGCTGATCGGCGTGCCGGTCTTCCTGATCTCCGAGGCTTATTTCCGCCGTTTGCCGGCAGCGCCCACTCCTTCAGGTGAAGCTGCGCGTCAAGCGTGACAGTGCCCAACGGGTGCCGACCTTCAGCTGGCGGAACGGCCAGAACGGCCGGCGCGGATCGGCAAGCGATGTGCCGATCAGCGACTCGGTCTCGCCCTTGGCATCGATCACGAAGGGCCTGAGGCCGCGCGGCTTGCTGTTGAAGGTTTCTATCGTGCGGATAAGTGATCCGGTCTCGGCGATAGACGCAGAAATTTCGGCGGGGCTTGCATCCAGATGCTCGGCAATCAGGTCGTCGCGCAGCGCCATGATGGCGTGGCGGCCTTCCTCGCTGGTGGGCTCGAAGGCAATATCGGATTCCGTATCCAGCCCTTCCGAGCGGTTGTTGAGGTTGGACGAGCCGATGCGCACGAACCTGTCGTCGATCACCACCAGCTTGGAGTGGACGATGATTTCTGTCTCCTGGCCCTCGCCATCGCGCGTCACGGCATAAAACACCCGCAGGCGATTATAGCGGTCCAGCCGCTTCAGACGGCGGATCAGCCGGTTGCGGTTGTGGCCCATCGTCAGCTTTTCCAGAAGTCCGTGCGATTCCCGCGTCACGAGAATGACGATTTCCGGCCCGTCCGGCTCGCGCAGCCGGTCGGCCAGTGTGCGCGCAACGGTAAACGAGGCAAGATATTGTGATTCCAGATAGATGTGCCGGTGTGCCGCCCGAAGCGCATCATGCGTCAGCTGCACGGCCTCGCGATGGCCACGCCTGCCATTCCACAACAGCGGCTCGGTCAGTGCCAGCGCAACCGGACAATCGGTGAGCGAAGGCGCAAGATCCTGCGGCCAGAGCGCATCGGGATTGCCGGGATCTGCGTGAAGCACTTCGCCGGTTGCGCGTTTCCAGCGCTTGCGGGCACCGTCGCCCACAAGCATTGCGCCGTCGCCAGCCAGGATCGCCTGCAGGTCATGCACGGGACCATAACACGTGCCATCCGGCGAGCAGCGCAGCGGATTGGGGATGGCGTGCCTGCGGTCGTCCCAGCGACGTGCGGTCAGGTCGATGCCGCCGATGAAGGCGATGCTGTCGTCCACGGCCACCATTTTCTGGTGGTGGCTGCCGCGAACGGGATGGTGAAAATCAAATTCCAGACGGATGCGCGGATGGTCGTTCCAGCCGGTTTTCCGGAACAGTTTCAGGCTCTTGCCGGAATAGATCGGTCCCATGCCCCAGATGAGGATGCGCACCATGAGCCCCTCATGCGCCTCCACCTGCGCACGCAGAATTTCGCCGAGGGTCGGGCTGCCCTCCACCAGAGGGTCGAGACGGATATGCGGGTTAAAATCCCAGCCAATGATGAAGATGGATTTTTCGGCCTTGCGCAGGACCTGCGCCAGGCGCTGGTAATACGCAACGCCATCCACAAGAAACGCGGCGCGGCTGGCGGTCGCCTTTCGCCAGGCATTGCGTCCGGTGCGGATAATGAGACCGGACTTTTCCGTATGCGTTTGGCTCATCTGGGTCTGGTTTGCGCTGCGCGTGCTCACATCCACGATCGTCACCTTCTGGATCCCTCTGTTCGTCACAGAACGCACCTGCGCGACGCCGGTTCCAGTGGGCGCGACAAGTTGCAGATCTTTGAGGGTCAGGCTCGTGAAGAGCGCTCCCTGATGGGGACGTCTGTCTGTCCGGCGCCGGATGGTTAGAACTGTGCCGGCGGATCGTTGTTTTCATCCGGGTTGGGCAAGGGTGTCTCGTCCGGCAGATGGTCCGGTTCGGGTTCCTTGATCGGCGGCTCGGGGGCCCAAACGGGGGAGGGCATCGGCGGCTGTTCGCTCGGATCGCGGGGATTGGGCATGATGATCTCCTGATTGCTTATGTGTTGAACCGCAAGCGAAAGAGATCGTTCCCATCTTTGTGGATAGACCTATGTCAAGGAAACGGCGGATTCAGCCGATAGCATGACCGCAAAGGTGGAATTCGCGCTGCCCCACGGGGCTTGGCGCGGACCGTCACAGACAAAGGAGGTTGTTCATGGCCCATTCCCTCGACCATTTCATCGTCTGGCTTGGTGACGCGCATGCGATGGAGGTGCAGGCAACGGCCATGTTGCGCGCCCAGATCGCCCGCATCGAAAACTATCCCGAACTGCGCGAGCGTATGCAGCAGCACCTCATCGAAACCGAGGCGCAGGCCGAGGCGCTGCGCAAACTGCTCGACCGGGTGCCGGGAAGCGGTTCGGTGCTGAAGGAAGTGGCCGGGCGTCTCTCCGCCGTCGCGCAAGGGGTGACGGGCATGCTGGCGGCGGACGAGGTGGTGAAGACCACCATGGCCATCTACACGTTCGAACATTCCGAAATCGCCACCTACCGTGTGCTGATCGCTGCCGCAGACGAGTTGGGGGATACCGAAGCCGTCGATGTGTTCGAGAAGATTGTCAGTGAGGAGATGGCGATGGCCGCATGGCTCGAAACCCATCTGGATGTCGTCACGCGCCTCTATCTGATGCGGGACGAACGCGATCTTCTGGCCAAGCGCTGAGGCCGATGTCTGCGGGCATGATAAAGCCCGCCAACAGGTGTTGCGGCGGGCTTGGGTCGTTCCAACGCTGTTACGTGAGCCGGCTCGCCAGCTCGCGTGGATCACGAACGCCGGTGCGGTAAAGCTCGATGATTTCGGCGGCCAGGTTGTCTGCCGCCCGCCGGTCGGTGAGAGCGTCGCCCTCAAGGCCTCGCTCCCGGCGCAGCACATCAAAACATGTCTGCAGAAAATCCAGTTCCTGCGGTTCGAGCGTGGTTTCAGCAGCCGATATGGTCACGTTTCCACCTCCTTCACGGAGGGCGAAAGCTCTTCTTCGTCTTCCAGCCGCCAGTGCCCCGATCGATAACCGGCGGTGAGCAAAGACTACCGGGATCACCGATCATTGCAACCGCCGGACACTCACGATTTCCTGAACGCGATGCCGGATGGGATCACTCCGGTTTGACATCATCTGCCCGTTTGTCTTGCCGGTGCTTGCGGGAGGGAGGCAATCCTGTGGACCTGCACTTGAGTGCGGCGTGAAGATAAGGTCAACTGTCCGGTGAAAGCGGGAGGAGCGCAAACTGTGGTAAAAGATGTGCCGGCAGCGCCTGCGGGCGCGGTCGCGAGCCCGCTTCGGCCAGAGGGCGGGCGGGGCCGAGCGGCTACCGGGGTGGCGGACCTGCGCCGCCGTTTCCCCACGTCGCAAGGGGCGGTTCTCGCAATCCTGCTGATCGGCATTCTCTTCGTCATCTACGGCGGCGAGGTGATCAAGACGCGTTATCTGCGCGAGGCGGAAACACAAGGGGCGACTACGCTACGCCTCGCCGTTTCAGCCCTTGAAGGCCATCTGCGCCGCTATGAGGCCCTGCCGGCACTTCTGGCCGACCAGCCGGCCATCGAGGCGCTGATAGAGCGGCCGGACGATCCGGTGGCGCGCCATGCCACCAACAGATATCTGAGCGAAATCAACGCGCTCCTCAAATCCTCCGACATCTACATGATGACGATGGATGGCGAAACGATCGCCGCCAGCAATTTTGAACTGCCGGCAAGTTTCATCGGGCAGAATTTCAGCTACCGGCCGTATTTCCAGGAGGCGGCAGAGGGTCGGCAGGCGCGGTTTTATGCGCTCGGCACCACGTCTGCCAAGCGCGGTTATTATTTCTCCTCGCCCATCGAGATTTCTGGCCGCATCCTCGGCGTCCTCGTGTTCAAGGTGGATATCGACATGATCGAGGCCTCCTGGGTTGGTGGCGATGCGCGCATCTTCGTATCGGACCCGGAGGGCATCATCTTCATGACCGGCACATCGGAATGGCTCTACAAGGCCATTCTGCCTCTGACGCCGGAGCGGCTGGCGCGCACCAGTGCCTCGCGCCGGTATTCCGATGCGGTGCTGAAGCCGCTGCCGATCACTGAAACGCTGGAGGGCGGCCACCGCCTCGTGCGCATTGCTGAACAGCAGGGCACGCGCGAATATGTGGCGCTGTCGCAGCCGATGCCGGAGGCCGGCTGGACGGTGAATGTGTTGACGGATACGGCTTCGGCGCGGGCGCAGGCGCAGACCGTGGTCATTGCCGGCTTCCTGCTTCTCTGCCTTGCCGGCCTTGGCCTTGCCATCTTGTTGCAGCGGCGCGCACGACTGGCCGAGCGCCTGTTCCTGCAGGCCGAGGCGCAGGGCGAGTTGGAGCGGCGCGTGGTGGAGCGCACCGCAGACCTTGCCCGCGTCAACGAGCGCATCGAGGAAGAAATTGCCGAACGGCGCCTGACCGAGCAACAGCTGCGCCAGACGCAGGCCGATCTCATCCAGGCCGGCAAGCTTGCCGGTCTCGGCCAGATGTCGGCGGCGCTGTCGCATGAGTTCAACCAGCCGCTGGCGGCCGCCAAGACCTATACCGATAGTGCTGCCGTTCTCATCGAGCGTGGCCGGCTGGAGGAGGCAAACGACAATATCCGCCGTATCTCGGCACTCATCGACCGCATGGCTTCGATTTCCAGGCACCTGCGCAACTTTGCCCGAAAGCCGAATGAAAAGCTCGGCCCCGTGCTGCTGGACGAGGTCATCCGCGATACGCTGGAAATTGTCGCTGCCCGGCTAAAGGCCGCGGATGCCACGCTCATCCTCGATCTGGAGGCGCCGGACATGGCGGTGGAGGCGGGTTTCGTGCGCCTGCAGCAGGTGCTCGTCAACATCATCACCAATGCCGCCGATGCGGTAGAGGGGCTGGACAACAGGCGCATCGAGATTTCCGCCAGACGTGACGATGGCCTTGTGGAGATCACCGTGCGCGATCATGGGCCCGGCGTGCCGGCCGCAATCCGTGAGCGCATCTTCGATCCCTTCTTCACCACCAAGGGTGTCGGCAAGGGGCTGGGACTTGGCCTTTCCATCTCCTATAACATCATCAAGGATTTCGGCGGCAGCCTGGAGGCCGGTGATCACCCCGAGGGCGGGGCGGTTTTCCGCATCAGATTGCAATCGGCCGGGGAGCGGGCGGAAGGATAGAGAAGACGCATGCAGCGGGTTTTGCTGGTGGACGACGAAGAAGAACTGCGCCGCTCCACCGCGCAGGCGCTGGAGCTATCCGGGCTTTCGGTGCAGACGCTTTCAAGCGCCGATCATGTTCTGGAGCTGATCGGTTATGCCTTCGATGGCGTCGTGGTGAGCGATATCCGCATGCCCGGCCTTGATGGCATGACGCTGATGCAGCGGATCCGCGAACTCGACGCGGAAATCCCTGTGATCCTGGTGACGGGCCACGGCGATGTGCAGCTGGCCGTAAAGGCGATGCGCGAGGGCGCCTATGATTTCATCGAAAAGCCGTTCACCACGCCGCATCTGTCGGGCGTCATCCGCCGCGCGCTGGACCGGCGGGGCCTCGTTCTGGAAAACCGTCGCCTGAGGGCCGTTGCCGGCAAGCGGGATGATCTGGAAAGCCGGCTGCCGGGGCGCACGCAAGGCATGGTTGACCTGCGTTACCAGATCCGCGCCATCGGGGCGACAGACGCCGATACGCTCGTCATCGGCGATACGGGCGCCGGCAAGGAAGTGGTGGCGCGGGCGCTGCATGATGTAAGCGCGCGCGCCAACAAGCCCTTCATCGCCATCAACTGCGCCGCACTACCGGAAAACCTGATCGAGAGCGAGCTGTTCGGCCACGAGGCCGGCGCCTTTCCCGGTGCGCTTCGCCCGCGTTACGGCAAGTTCGAGCATGGCCGCGGCGGCACCATTCTGCTCGATGAGATTGGCTCCATGCCGTTCGACCTGCAGGCAAAATTCCTGCGGGTGCTGCAGGAACGCGTCATCACAAGGCTCGGCTCCAACGAGACGGTGGGTCTCGACGTGCGTTTTATCGCCACCAGCAAGGTGGATCTGGAGGCGGAGGTGACGGCCGGCCGTTTCCGGGCGGACCTGTTCTACAGGTTGAACGTCGCAACCGTGCGCGTGCCCTCGCTTGCCCAACGCCGGCCGGATATTCCGCTTCTCTTCCTGCAGCTGGTGCGCGAGGCCTGCGCGCGCTATGGCCGCGACGACATGGAGGTGCCGCAGGAGGTGGTCGCCTCCGTTGCCCAGCGCGACTGGCCGGGCAATGTGCGTGAGCTGCGTAATGCCGCAGACCGGCTGGTGCTCGGGCTCGACATGCGCCCCGGCGATGGCGGCGCGCTGGTGAAGCCCGAAAGCGGGCGTCTGTCCGACCGCGTCTCGGCCTTCGAGCGCAACATTATCGCCAGCGCGATCGCTGCCCATGGCGGGGCGCTTCGCCCGGTCTATGAACAGCTCGGAATCAGCCGCAAGACGCTCTACGAAAAGATGCAGAAATACGGCCTCGACAAGAAGCTCCTGTCGCCGGAAAGTCTTCTGGAGCTTGGGGAAGAGTAGGTGGAGCAACCCGTATGGGTGGAAATCCACACATCAAAAACTGCTGATGTAGCGATTTCTACCCATGACGCAGTGCGATATCGCGATTTGCACGGCAGCCTTGTGTCACGCCCGATTGCGCCGGCGTCTTTTGCGGGGACAGATGGCGTCATCTGGTTGCTGGAGGAGGAGCCCCGGCAACCGATCTGATTTCATCTCGAGGAGGATGTCGATGAAAATCACCAAGGCTATCGCCTGTGCAACCGCGTTTGCCACTCTTGCCCTGTCGTCCACCGTATCCCTGGCGGCCGGTTATCCGGAACGTTCGATCACCATGATCGTGCCCTTCTCCGCCGGTGGCCCCACCGATACGGTCTCGCGTCTGGTTGCCGAAGCCATGTCGAAGGATCTCGGCCAGCAGATCATCATTGAAAACGTTGGCGGTGCAGGCGGAACGCTCGGCGCCGGCCGCGTTGCCAGTGCCGAGGGCGATGGCTACACGCTGCTTCTGCACCACATCGGCATGGCTACCAGCGCCACGCTTTACCGCAAGCTCGCCTATGACACACTGAACGCGTTCGAATATGTCGGCCTCGTCACCGAGGTCCCGATGACGATCGTGGCGCGCAAGGACATGGATGCCAAGGACCTGAAGGGCCTCATCGACTACGCCAAGGCCCACAAGGACACGGTAACGGTTGCCAATGCCGGCATCGGCGCTGCCTCGCATCTCTGCGGCATGCTGTTCATGAGCGCCATCCAGACGCCGCTCGTCACCGTTCCCTACAAGGGCACGGGGCCTGCGATGACCGATCTTCTCGGCGGACAGGTCGATATCATGTGCGACCAGACCACCAACACCACCAAGCAGATCCAGGGCGGCACCATCAAGGCTTATGCCGTGACCTCGCCCAAGCGCCTCGACGTGCTGAAGGATGTGCCGACGGCTGTTGAAGGTGGCTTGGCCGGCTTTGAGGTTGGCATCTGGCACGGCATCTATGCCCCGAAGGGCACGCCGAAAGAGGCGACAGAACGTCTCTCCAAGGCGCTGCAGGTGGCCCTGAAGGACCCGAACGTTGCGGCCCGCTTTGCAGAACTCGGCACTGCACCCTCTTCGGCCAGTGACGCGACGCCCGTTGCGCTGAAGGCAAAGCTTGAAAGCGAAATCACCCGCTGGAAGCCCGTGATCGAAGGCGCCGGCCAGTACGCCGACTAAGCTTTTCCGGCACAACCGGCCACTCTTCCCTTTTCTCGCGCCGCGTCTTTTCCGATCGCAGGCTGTGAAGGGGAGGCGGGCCGGCGCGCCGCCTCGCGTGGGGGCGTGAGGTGGCGCGGCAATGTCCGTCTCCCCGTTTGGGCGGGGAGACGGCGACGGCAGCCGGATGGGATATCGTCTCGACCGCGGTTCCAATCATTGGGGACATCATGAAATCCATAAAAATCGACCGAACAAATGCGCTCTGCGGTGCAATCTTCGTGGCGCTCGGGCTGTTCTTTGCCCTGCAGTCGCTGGGGCTTCAGCTGGGAACGGCCTTCCGCATGGGGCCGGGGTATTTTCCGCTGGTTCTTGCGAGCGCCCTCATTCTACTGGGGGCCATCATCGTCATCCAGTCACTGCGCACGGTGCATGAAGGTGTCGGCGCCATTGCCTGGCGCGGCCTCATTTTCATCCTGCCGGCGCCAATCGTCTTTGGCTTTACGGTGCGCGGGCTCGGTTTCGTGCCGGCGCTGTTCATGGCCGCCTTCATCGCTTCCTTCGCGTCGTCGCGCATGAAGCCCTTGATGGCGCTTGTGCTGTCTGCCGCTATCACGGTGTTTTCCGTACTCGTCTTCAGTTACGGCCTCGGACTGCCCTTCCGCAGCTTTGGTCCCTGGCTCGGTTATTAGGACGCAACGATGGAACTCTTTCACAATCTGGCGCTGGGTTTTTCCACGGCCACCTCGCTTGCCAACCTGTTCTTCTGCCTGATCGGGGTGCTGCTCGGCACGCTGATCGGCGTTCTCCCAGGTATTGGCGCCACGGCTACGATCGCCATGCTGTTGCCGATCACCTTTCAGCTGGAGCCGGTCTCCTCGCTGATCATGCTCTCCGGTATCTATTACGGCGCGCAGTATGGCGGCTCCACCACCGCCATCCTTATCAACATGCCCGGTGAAAGCTCGTCTGCGGTCACCGCCATCGATGGTTACCAGATGGCGCGCAAGGGAAGGGCAGGGGCGGCCCTTGCCATCGCCGCACTCGGCTCGTTTTTTGCCGGCACGGTCTCGACGTTTCTCGTCGCCATCTTTGCGCCGCCGCTCACCTCGATTGCGCTGCAATTCGGCGCTGCCGAATATTTCTCGCTGATGGTGGTCGGTCTCGTTTCCTCCATCGCGCTTGCCTCCGGCTCCATCGTCAAGGCGCTCGCCATGGTCGTGCTCGGCCTGCTGCTCGGGCTTGTCGGCACCGACATCTATTCCGGCACGCCACGCTTCACGCTTGGCATCCGCGAATATGCCGATGGCCTGAATTTCGTCGCGGTCGCCGTCGGCGTCTTCGGCATCGCGGAAATCCTGCGCAACCTGGAGAATGAAAAGACCCGCTCGGTGCTGATCTCCAAGGTCAGCGGCCTCATGCCGACGCGCGACGATTTCCGCCAGATGGTTGGTCCGGTCCTGCGCGGCACGGCGATTGGCTCGGCGCTCGGCATTCTGCCCGGCGGCGGCGCTATTCTGGCCGCCTTTGCCTCCTATACGGTGGAAAAGCGCGTCTCGAAAAACCCGCAGGAATTCGGGCACGGCGCAATCGCCGGTGTCGCAGGTCCTGAATCGGCCAACAATGCCGGCGCGCAGACCTCGTTCATTCCGCTGCTGACGCTCGGCATTCCCGCCAACCCCGTCATGGCGCTGATGATTGGCGCGATGATCATCCAGGGGATCGTTCCCGGCCCGAACGTCGCGTCCGAGCAGCCGGCTCTTTTCTGGGGCATCATCGCCTCCATGTGGATCGGCAACCTGATGCTGGTGGTGTTGAACCTGCCGCTCATCGGGCTCTGGGTGAAGCTGCTGACCATTCCCTATTACGTGCTCTTCCCGATCATCATGGCCTTCTGCTCGATCGGGGTCTACAGCGTCAACTCCAACGTCTTCGATCTCTATGCCGTCGCCTTCTTCGGTTTCATCGGTTACGTGCTTGTGAAACTGCGCTGCGAGCCGGCACCGCTGCTGCTCGGTTTCGTGCTCGGTCCGCTGCTGGAGGAAAACCTACGGCGCGCCATGATCCTGTCGCGCGGCGATCCCTCCACCTTCGTCACCCGCCCGATCAGCGCCACGCTTCTGGCACTTGCACTCGGCGTACTCATCGTCGTGCTGTTGCCAAGTGTCAGGGCCAAGCGCGAGGTGGTGTTCCAGGACGAGGATTGAGACCATTTGAGTGTGCAGGCTCCCGTCGTCAGGCGACGGGGGCCTTTTAAAATTCGGCGACCGTCTGCAGGTGCTGCAATTGCGTAACGGGCGTCTGGCGCAGAATGCGCTCCAGAAGCAGCGTGCCAAGCTTTGAGCCCGCCTCTGAGAGATCCTCGCGGATGGTGGGAATGCGGGGTCTCACCTGATCGAACAGGCCGGATGTCTGCTTGGCGACGACGTGAACCTCAGAACCCAGCGTCAGGTTGCGGTCATGCGCTGCCGCCATCACCGCCATGGCAATGACCTCTCCGCCGCAAATCACCCCATCGGGCCGGTCCTCTTTGCCGAATAATGCAAAAAAACAATCGCGGATGGCATCCGATGGGCTGTCGATGGTGATGCCATCGGGAATTTCATGCGCAATGCCGGCTTCGCGGACGGCCGCCATGAACCCATCGCGCATATGGCGGGAAAAGGTGAACTGGCCGGGCGGCAGGATGATTGCAAGCTTTCGGCACCCGGCCTCGATCAGCCGGCGGCTGGCGCTGTAGGCAAAGGCATGGTTGTCGTAGTCGACATAGGGATGCGGCGCTAAAAGTTCGGTGCGGCCGTGGCAGATGAACGGAAAATCACTCTCCATCAGCAGTTTCACCCGCTCGTCTTCGGGCTCGGTCCGGGTGAAGATGATCCCGTCGGCGGTGCGGTTTCGAATGATGTGGCGCACCGGCTCGATCTGCGGACGGTCGGAAAAATGCGGGGTGATGACGAGGTGATAGGGCGTATCGCGAAACGCCTGCGACAGGCCCCGGATCATCGATGTGGCATAGCCCAGGATTTCCTCGTGCGGATCGAGAATGAGGCTGATGACGTGCGTGCGCCCCGTGCGCAGGCGCTGGGCGGCACTATCAGGCAGATACCCGATTTCTTCCGCCACCCGCGCCACCTTGAGACGCGTCTCCAGCGCAATCTGCGGCGCGCCGGCAAGGGCCCGGGAGACGGTGGTGACGGCAAGTCCCGTCAGCTCGGCAATCGTGCGCAGGGTCGGTTTTGCCCCGCCGCCGTCCCGGGCGGCGGTTCGCGCATCGAGCGGCTGCTTTGGCCACCCGGTCTCCTCAAGCGTCATGATCGTCCTCCTGCGTCGGGTGCTCCCGAACCCGGGCGGCATATAAATCATACTTTTTGTCTGCACGGAATATCGACATTCCCACCTGTCCCCGTCGTCAGAAGGCCGTGCCATCAGTGGGTGCAACCGCCAATCGATGGGAATGGCATGCTAATAAGCCCGCACTTGCAGGCGACTGGAACCTTCATATGCGCCGCAGGTTGATACTCCATCCGCAGGCAGCAACCGCTGCGCGCGGAACGCGGACGACAGGAGGCGCGAATGCGCAAGGATATTCCCCAGGAAAATGATGCGGCAAAGGTTCGCGAGGATGCAAAGGGGCAATTTGCCGAGAGCCAGGGCGACCGAAAGGCAAACGGCGTTGCTTCGGCAAAGCCCACCGTCATCACCGGTTCGGAAGATGCAACGGCCCACAAGGAGCCGCCGGGCAAGCATATCGGCAAGGAATGGTCCCCGCATTATGAAGAGGGCCACAGCCAGAAAAAACCCGATTAGGCCCGGGACCCGGCGGGCCGGGGCCAGATAAGATGTCCGCTCGCATCCCCGGCACTGAAAGCAAGCTGCGGGCGGTTGCGGCAGCATCTCTTGGTTCCGGCTGCGAAGTCGGCTAGAACAAGTGCAACGCGTGGAGAGCGAGCAGGGGCGGGACACATGAGTGCAGCCAGAATCGACCAATCGGCACGTCTTCAGGGTTGATGCCGGGGATGGTCAGGCTTTCGCGGATATTTCCGACTGCTTCGATCAGTTTTTATCTTGTCGCGCTCTCCGCCGTGATCGCATTGCCTCTGATTGCCTTTGTCGTGTTTCTGATGCTGCGGCTGGAGGCCCAGCAGCGCGATATCCTGAACAGTGACACCCAGGAGGATGCCCGCGCAATAGCCCGCTCCATCGAGCGGGAACTGCGCGATTCGGCAACCACGCTGCGCCTCATTGCCAACTCGCCGGAACTTTCGACCGGCGACCTCCGCGCGTTCCACGAAAGAACCCGCAGCAGTTTGCGCGGCAGTGCGCGTTATGTCGTGCTGGTCGACGCGGATGGCGGGCAGAAGCTCAACACCCGCACCGACTTTGGCGAACCCCTGTTGCCAATGGCCAACATGGAAGGCCTGCACTCCGTGTTGTCATCCCGCAAGGTCGAGGTCTCCTCTGTCTTTGTTGGAGCAAACGCCAAGCGCTGGGTTTTCAACGTGCTGATGCCCCTGCCGAAGGAACTGGCCCCGGTCGGTTCTGCCCTCATCCTCACCCAGAACGCCGAGGATCTGCAACGGCTGATCAGCACCGACAATCTGCCGGCCGGATGGTCCGTCGCCGTTCTCGACCAGCACAACCGGGTGGTGACCTCGACGACAGCCTGGGCCGGTGAGACGCCCGCGTTTGGAGAAACCACGCAGGCGCTGATGAGTGGTGTCAGCGGCACCATCGAGGATGTCGGAGGTGAACCGCGCCAGATGTACGGTTATGCCCGCCTGCCCGAATGGTCGTGGAAGGTGGTGGTCTGGGGGCCGATTGCCACGGCACAGGCGAGTATCATCACCACCTCCCGTTACCTCGTTTTCGGAAGTCTTCTCATCCTGACGGTGGGGCTGATGGTGGCCTATTTCGTCGCCCGCCAGCTGCGCATCCCCATCCGCCAGATTGCCGCGATGGCAGACCGCATTGGCCGTGGCGAAATCGTCTCGCCCGTCGATACCCGCATCACGGAAGCCAATCAGATTGCCATTGCGCTGTCGAACGCCTCCTTCGATCGCAGCGAGGCTGAAGACCGCGTTCACCTCATCATGCATGAGCTGGTGCATCGCACGAAGAACATCATGACGCTAGTGCAGGCGATGATGCGGCAACTGGCGCGGCGCGGCACCAGCATGGAAGAATTCCAGCGCGCCATCGGCGAGCGCCTGCAGGGACTTGGAAAATCCATCGAAATGTTGGCGCAGGAGCAATGGGCGGGCGTTCCGATGACCCGCGTCGTTACGCTGCATCTGGAAACCTTTGCCGAAGCCCGCGCCCGCGTCAAAGTATCGGGCCAGGATTTCACCCTGCGCGCCGAAGCGGTGCAGAATTTGGGCCTCGTGCTGCATGAACTGGCGACCAATTCGGTCAAGTATGGCGCGCTGTCGGTGCCGGAAGGCCGTGTCGATCTCACCTGGATTGCAGTTTCCGGAGAAGGCGAAGATCCTTATCTGCACATCGTCTGGCAGGAGACCGGTGGGCCGCCTGTCGTGGAGCCGGCGGCCACCGGCTTTGGAACGACCATCATCAAGCGCCACGCTGCCGCCTCGTTCAACGGACAGGTGGAGGTCGACTATGCCGTTGACGGCTTCCGCTGGAGCCTTGTTGGCCCGCGTCGCCTTTTCGAACGCAGCAGTGCCGAGGCCCATAAGGATGCGCTCGCCTGACTTTGCGCCATCTCTGGTAAGGCGGCAGGAACGAACGCAATTCTTCGGCGTTTGGCGGCTATGGATATCACCAGTACCATCATCACCCCGGATACCGCCCTTGAGGCTCTTTCCAACATTGGCCTCACCTATGTGAACGATGCCGAACCCGGCATCCGCCGGTTGCGCCGGGGGCGCGGCTTCTGCTACCGAATGCCGGATGGAACGCTGCTCTGCAAAGAGCCCGAAAAGCAGCGTATCCTCTCGCTCGGCCTGCCGCCGGCCTATGATAATGTCTGGATCTGCCTTGATCCGCGCGGCCACCTGCAGGCAACGGGATATGACGCGCGCGGGCGAAAGCAGTATCGTTATCACGCCGAGTGGCAGGTGTTTCGCAGCGAGCTGAAATACGACCAGCTGATCCGCTTCGGCGAGGCGCTGCCGCGTATCCGCCGGCGCGTGCAGAAGGATCTCAGCACCGGGCTCATTCATCCAGAAGCGGTCCTTGCCGCCCTTGTGGCCCTGATGGATGCGACGCATCTTCGCGTCGGTAACAGGGCCTATGCCAAGGAAAACAAGACCTATGGCGCGACGACGCTTCTGAAGCGCCACATGAAGCTGGAAGATGACGCGGTGCTGTTGCAGTTTACCGCCAAGGGCGGCAAGCGCGTGCGCCACACCATCCGCCAGCCCCGACTTCAGCGCATCCTCGAAGACATCGCCGATCTGCCGGGACGCCAGCTGTTTTCCTTTCCCGACGAGGATGGAACGCCGCGTGCGGTGGATTCCGGGCGGCTGAACGCCTATCTCGCAGACGCCTCCGGCCTGCCGATCTCGGCCAAGACCTTTCGCACCTGGGGCGGCAGCGTTGCAGCCTTCGGTGCTGCGCGCCAGGCGCACCAGGCCGGCGAAAAGATAAAGATCAAGCTGCTGACGACGGCAGCGTCCGATGAATTGCAGAACACGCCTGCCGTCTGCCGCAACAGCTATATCCACCCGCTCATCCTGTCGCTTGCAGAGGATGCAAGCCCTCTGGATGCCATCGTGGAAAACCCTGTGCGCGCTGATGCCCAGCTTTCCGGCCTGCGGGTTGACGAGCAGCGGATGCTGTCGTTCCTGAAGAACGCAACCGTTGTGGAACAGGGGTGAGAGCCGCCGAAGGTCTCGGCAGTTCCTGCGTCTCTGCGGACATGAAAAAGGCCGCCCCGCAAAGGGCGACCTGTCATTCATTCATCCGGTTGGCTGCAATTAAGCCGCGCGGCGATCGTGACGGCCTTCGCCGATTTCCTCGACGATCTTGGCGACGAACGCCTTCAGATCGCTGGGCGAACGCGACGTGATGATGCCGTTGTCGACCACCACTTCCTTGTCTTCCCAGGACGCGCCGGCGTTTTTCAGGTCGGTCTTGATGGACGCATAAGATGTCGCCTTGCGACCGCGCAGGGCATCCGCTTCCACCAGCAGCCAAGGCCCGTGGCAGATGGCAGCCACCGGCTTGCCGCTTTTCACGAAGTCGCGCACAACCTTGACCGCACCTTCGTTGGCACGCAAAATGTCCGGGTTAATCTGGCCGCCGGGGATGACGAGGGCGTGGTAATCCTCGGATTTCACGTCGGTGACGAGCAAATCGACGGGAACGCTGTCGCCCCAGTTCTTGTCGTCCCAGCTCTTGATCTCGCCGGCTTCAAGCGAGGCGATTTTCACCTCGGCGCCCTGCTTGCGCAGTTCCTCAAGCGGCACGCGAAGCTCGGAGCGCTCGTAGCCGTCGGTGGCAAGGATCAGGATTCGTGCGGAGGTAATATCTGTCATGATGTTATCCTTTCGATGGTGTGGTGCCGGTTAAAGCCGGCCAGTCGAGAGATCGCGCCCGTTGATCGAGGCGGGAACGCAGATTTCCTCTCGGGGTGCCCTTGGAAGGGGCATGTCGACGCTGTCGGGCATGACGACATGAAGGTCGCCGCTTTTGCGCGCAGCGCCGGTCTCGGACTTCGACCGATGCGGGTCGATGAGTTTGGTCAGTGTTTTGATGACATTGCGCATTTCACTTCCTCCAGTTTTCGCTCCCGCGGAACCCGGGTTCGAGATGGTCCTTGCGGAGACGAAGTGTCTTGCTTGTCGTTAAGGCTGCTGTTTTCGCCGTTCGTGTTGTCTAAACCGCAGACAGGCTTGGATGGTTCCTCATAAAAACTTCGCGATGCGCTGGAACAAAAGCCACACTCTACAGTTGCCGCCCTGTTCGCTGCCGTCTTATCGCGGCAAGTTTTGGGAAGATCAGCCGCAGGGGCAGGGATGTGCGATGACCGCTTGACCGGCAGGGGCCGGCCAAACCGATCACCAGTTGGCTGTCGGCACATGCTCGCCGTCCTTTTGACGGGATTGTTGTTGTCGTCCTGCACGGGCGTCCAATCGGCACTCGACCCGGCGGGCTCGGAGGCTGAGGCGGTCGCCACGCTATTCTGGGCCATGGTCGCCGGTGGCGGTGTGATCTGGCTGATAGTCGTCGGTGCCGTCATCTATGCCAGCCATCTCAAGAAAAAGCCGATGTCGGAAACCGGTGCAAGCCGGGTGATCTTTTTCGGCGGCGTTGCCTTTCCGGTCGTCGTGCTGGCCTTTCTGCTCGCCTATGCGGTCTGGCTGATGCCCGCCATGCGCCCCTGGTTTGGCGGCGAAGGGGAGGGCTTACGGCGCATCGAGGTGACGGCCGAGCAATACTGGTGGCGGGTGCGTTATCTCGACAGCAACGGTGGCGTGATCCGCGAGACGGCCAACGAAGTGCATATGCCCACAGGCGAGCGGGTGCTGTTCATGCTGAAGGCGAAGGACGTCATCCACTCCTTCTGGATCCCCTCGATCGGCGGCAAGATGGATGCCATTCCCGGCCGCACCAATATGCTGCAACTGCAGGCGACCCGGCCCGGCACCTATCGCGGCGTCTGCGCCGAATTCTGCGGCACCGCCCATGCGTTGATGGCGTTTTCGGTTCAGGCCATGGAACCTCAAGCATTTGACGCATGGCTGGCCGCCCGGCCGCAGGAAACCCCGGTCGCCGGCATTGAGCCGGTCGTGGGCATCGAGCCGGTCTCCGGCGGCCAGCCCCGGGGCCTCAATCTTTTCCTGCGCCACGGCTGCGGTTCCTGTCATGCCATTTCCGGCACGCCGGCAGATGGCGCGCTCGGGCCGAACCTCACGGCGTTTGGCGCCCGCCCCACGGTTGCCGCCGGCACGCTGACCAATACGCCTGAGAACCTCGCCCGCTTCATTCAATATCCCGACGCCATCAAGCCCGGCGTTCGCATGCCGGGCTTTGCCATGCTTCCCGCGGCGGATGTTTCGGCGATTGCCCTCTACCTGAAAGGACTGGAATGACCGTCGAACTGGGACCGTTGCTGCCCAAGGAGGAGCGCGCCGCACAGGAAAAGCGCCTGCGGGATGTCTGGCGCACACCATCCGGCTGGCGCTACTGGACCTCGGTCAACAACAGCCAGATCGGCTTGTGGTATGGCTGTGCGGCCTTCGTGTTCATGCTGTTTGCCGGCGTGCTCGCACTTCTGATCCGGTTGCAACTGGCTGTGCCCAACAATGACCTGATGTCGGCCGAGTTCTTCAACCAGGCCTTTACCCTGCATGGCACGGTGATGATGTTTCTGTTTGCGGTGCCGATCTTCGAGGCCGTGGCGATCTTCATCCTGCCCTCCATGCTTGGCTCGCGCGAACTGCCGTTTCCGCGCCTTTCGGCCTTCGGCTTCTGGAGTTTTGTCATCGGCGGCGTCTTCGTCTGTGGCTCGATCTTCTTTAATGCCGCGCCCAACAGCGGCTGGTTCATGTATCCGCCGCTCGCCACCGACAAGGAACAGTCTGGCATCGGCGCCGATATCTGGCTGCTCGGCCTCTCCTTCATCGAGGTTGCCTCCATCGCCGCAGCGGTGGAACTCATCGTCGGCATCATGAAGTGCCGCGCACCGGGCATGCGGATCAACATGATGCCGCTCTTTGCCTGGTACCTGCTGGTGGTGGCGGGGATGATCCTGTTTGCCTTTCCGCCGCTGATTGCCGGAGACCTGCTGTTTGAAATGCAGCGCATGTTCGACTGGCCCTTTTTCGATTCCGCGCGCGGCGGTGATCCGCTTTTATGGCAGCACCTGTTCTGGATTTTCGGCCATCCGGAGGTTTACATCATCTTCCTGCCGGCGATTGCACTGATGGCGATGATCGTGCCGACCTTTTCCCAGCGGCCGATCGTCGGTTATTCCTGGATCGTGCTGGCGGCTGTCGGCACCGGGTTCCTCAGTTTCGGGCTCTGGGTGCATCACATGTTCACCACCGGCCTGCCGCAGATCTCGCTCGCCTTCTTTTCCGCGGCCTCCGAGGCGGTGGTCATTCCGACGGGCGTGCAGATCTTCGTGTTTATCGCGACGATGCTGGCCGGCCGGGTGATCTTTTCAACGCCCATGCTGTTTGGCGCCGGCGGGCTTGCCATCTTCATCATCGGGGGGCTCACGGGCGTGATGGTGGCGCTGGTGCCGTTCGACTGGCAGGCGCATGACACCTATTTCATCGTCGCCCATCTGCATTACGTGCTGATCGGCGGCATGCTGTTTCCGGTGACGGCCGGCATCTATTATTTTTATCCGTTCTTTTCGGCCAAGAAACTGTCCGACGGGCTCGGCAAGATCGCCTTCTGGCTGATGTTTATCGGCTTCAACACCGCGTTCTTCCCGATGCATTTTGCCGGCCTTCGCGGCATGCCGCGCCGCGTCTACACCTATCCGGAAGACATGGGCTGGGACTGGTTCAACCTCATCTCGACGGTTGGCGCCTTCGTGTTTGCCGCAGGTTTTTCCCTTGTTGTCATTGATGTGTTGAGGCCCAAGCGCAACGTGCCGGTCTCGCCCGTCAATCCGTGGAATGCCGGCACGATGGAGTGGCTGAACGAAAAGGACGAGACCTGGGGGTATCGCTCCATTCCCGTCGTCAACAGCCGTTATCCCCTCTGGGACCAGCCGGATCTGCGCCAGCACATTGCCGAGGGGCGCTTCTACCTGCCGGACGCCGAAACCGGCCACCGCGAAACCCTCGTCACCTCCGTTCTCGATGGCAAGCCGCTGCAGGTGCTGCGCGTCGGCGGGTCGTCCAAGGTCACGATCGTTGCCGCCTTCATGCTCGGCGGCGTGTTCATCGCGCTCACCTATGAATGGTGGTGGATCACGATCCTCTCAGCCATCGGCACGCTGATCTCGATCCTCTACTGGCTCTGGACGGGAACCGCGCATATCCCCGAGACGGAGGATCGCGCCGCGGGGATGGGCAAAAGCTTTCCGCTCTACGTCTCCGGCCCTGCCTCGGTCGGCTGGTGGGCGATGTTCATCACCATGGTCGGAGACGGCACGGCCTTCGCGAGCCTTCTCTTCGGCTATTTCTTCTACTGGACCATTCATGACGATTTCACCGCAGGGGCCGCCGGTCCGGGCATGATGTGGCCGCTGATGGCCGGCGCGCTCTTCATCGCCGCCTGGCTTGCCATGATGGCGGCACGGTCGGTGAATGACCGCGACTGGACCGCGACCACCCGCCTTCTGCTGGTGCTGGCGCTGGCGCTCACCCTGTGCGGAACCGCCGCCGGCTTCATGGGACCCTACACGCATGCCATGGAGCCGACGCGACATGTCTATCCGGCGGTCGTCTGGGTTCTCGTCATCTGGACGTCAGCGCATGCGGCGGTTGCCGTCATCATGCAGGCCTATTGCCTGGCGCGCAGCTTTGCCGGACGCCTCACCGGGACCTACGATCAGGATCTGCGCAATGTCGTGCTCTACTGGCACTTCATGCTGGCAACGGCGGTTGGCACGTTTGCCACCATCGGCCTCTTCCCGAGCCTCAGATGAGGGTGTCATGAAAAGCGTCATTCCCCGCGAAGTCGAAACGCTCTGGACCCTGTTTACCGCCCCCACGGTCTGGGCGCTGCATTTCGTCATCTGTTATGTCGTGATGGCGATCTATTGCGCCAAGCCCGGCATCTACGGCCTCAGCTTCAACCATTTCCGCTGGAGCCTCGTCGCCTTCACGTTGTTTGCGCTCGCCTTCATCGTGTTTGCCGGCTATCTCGCCTGGCGCCAATGGGGGTTCGGCTCCCAGGATGCCCCTCATGATGCGCCGACCGCACATGATCGGCGCCTGTTCCAGGGCTTTGCGACGCTGCTTCTGTCCGGTCTCAGCTTCGTCGCCGTCATCTACACCGCAATTCCGCTGATCATCCTGGCGGAGTGCCAGACATGAGCACGACGACAAAACGCGTGATGTTTGGCTGCGGCCTTCTGGTCCTGAGTGCTGCCTGGGCGCTGCTCATCTTCGAAAACGCCGCTTCGTTTTCGGTCCACATGATCACCCATATGGCGGTGGTGGCTGGCGCTGCTCCGCTTCTGGCGCTGTCGATCTCCGGCTCGCGCTATGATCGCGTTGCGACAAGCCGCATCCTCACGCCGCTCACGGCGTCGCTGATCGAGCTGATCGTCGTTTGGGGCTGGCACCTGCCGGCGCTTCGGGCCTTGTCGGAAAGCTCGGCCATTGTTCGTATGCTGGAGCAGGCGTGTTTCCTCACCGCCGGTCTCATTCTCTGGCTCTCCTGCTTCGGCGGTTCGGGAGAGGCGCGCGATGAACGACGGCTCGGCGGCACGCTCGGCCTCCTGTTCACCACCATGCACATGACGCTGCTCGGCGCGCTTCTGGCACTGTCGCCACGCCCACTCTACGGCGATGGTTTCGTTACCTGTTTCGGCACGACGCTTTCGGCGGGCGAAGACCAGCAGGTCGGCGGCGTGGTGATGCTGATGGTGGGCGCGGCCGTTTATCTCGCCGGCGGCGTCACGCTTCTCGCGCGCACGCTCACCGCACCATCGCCATCTGGCATAAGGGAGGGCTGATGTTCATCCGCTGGAAATACCTGATCGCGGCCCTTGTCGTTGCACCTATCCTGGGCCTGTTCGTCGCCTGGTCCGGCCTTGTCAGCATCGGCGCGAGAAGCGGCCATTGGGCTGTCACCGACTGGTTTTTGCACTGGTCGATGCAAAGTTCGGTACGCACCGCATCCCTATCGACTGAGGTTCCGCCCTTCGACAATCCCGAAATGCTCAAACTGGCAGCCGGGCACTACGAGGCGGGCTGTGCCATGTGCCACGGCTCGCCGGCCCGTGAGCGCTCCGCCGTTGTCTTCGGCATGTTGCCGGTGCCGCCGGATTTGAAACCCCGCGTGCCCACATGGACGGATGCGGAACTGTTTCACATCGTCGAGAAGGGCGTGCGTTTTACTGGAATGCCGGCCTGGCCTGCCGAACATCGCGAGGACGAGGTCTGGTCCATGGTTGCGTTTCTGCGCAAACTGCCGGGAATGCGTGCGGATGACTATCGCGCGCTTGCCGGGCTTGCCACTCCCTCTGGAGAGGTGACTGCACTCGGCTGCCAATCCTGCCATGACGAGGAAAGACTGAACGGCAGAAGCCTGATCCCGAGCCTTGCGGGGCAATCGCCGGAGTATCTGCGCCAAAGTCTTAGCGCCTATCTCAAGGGCGACCGCGCAAGCGGTGTCATGCAAGCGGTCGTCAACGGGTTGAGTGCCGATCAGGTGGCATCGCTCTCGGCCTTCTATGCCGCCATGCCCCGCAAGGTACTTGCGGCGGACGAGAAAAATCCGAATGGCGGAAGTGTCGAGGATGGGGAAAAGCTTGCGCGCTCAGGTCGCCCTGCAGACCGCATCCCGGCCTGCCTCAGCTGTCACGAGAAACCGGATGGAAACCCGCTTTATCCCAGCCTCTCCGGCCAGAGCGCGCCCTATCTGGCACGTCAGTTGCGGCTGTTTCGCGAGGAATATCGTGGTGGCACGCAGTTTCACCATCTGATGACGCGCGCCGCCAATGATTTGACGGACAAGGATGTGGAGGATCTGGCCGCCTATTTTGCCGCGCGCAACGTCAATCGGTGAGGCGCGGCAAAGTCAGGATCAGACCGGCACGATCAGCATGTAACATGTTGCAATCGCAAGCACGACACTTGCAGCTTCCAGCCATTCACGCGGCATGACGCATCTCCCTACTGTCTGTGGCTCCAGAACGGGCTTGCAGCTGACTGGTTCCACACAATTGCCACAGGTGTGAATAATGTGTGCAGAAGCTGTCAGAAAAATGACAGTCGGCAATTTCTGCCGCTTTTGCCGCGCGTCATGCCATGCGGCGCTCGGCTTTTGCCCGGGCGCGGGCGGCTTCCAGAATGGAGCGGATTTCGCCGGCTGCCGTGTTTGCAATGGCAAAGCCTTCGCCGGGAACAGCACCTGGATCCTCCTCGTGATCCTTCAAGCTTTCATCCTCAGACAGCCGCCGTGCGAACTGTTGCAGGCTCTGGTCGCCGCCGAGAAGGGCGGCGATAAAATCGATCATCAGTTCCCGATGCGCGTTGAGGCGGCCTTCCATCTCTTCTGCGGACTGCGACATCATCGTTTTTTTCCTCCTGCTGATTACGGCGCAAGGTCTGCGCCCTTCTGACAAAGGGGAAACATCGACAGGCGCGAAAGGTTACCGGCGGCCATGAAATTTTTGAACGACCGCCGTTGTCGTCAGGCAGTGAGCGCGCCTGACAGCGAGGTGCCACGATGAAAATGCTGCTGCTCTCCGGATGCGCGATCCTGATGGCGATACCGCTCCGGCCGATCGCGATCCGACACATTAGAGCGGGACCGGCGGGACCGTTCCCGTCGATGGGCAGAAACCGGCGCGTTGAGGCGGATTAAGACGGATCTTGTCGCAGTACGGGAACGAATTGGCCGGTCGCGCTTTGTGTGCGCACAGCGACAAAAGGTGCGGCAATGGATATAACGACGACTGATTTTACGGTGGAAGCGGGTTCCTGGCTGGAACTTGGCGCCACTTACGACGGCAATGGCACGAACTTTGCCATTTTCTCTGCCCATGCGGACCGTATCGAACTTTGCCTGTTTGATCCAAGTGGCAAGACCGAGATCGCGCGTATCACGCTTCCGGAATACACAAACGAGATCTGGCACGTATACCTGCCGGGCGTGAAACCCGGCCAGCTCTATGCCTACCGCGTACATGGCCCGTTCGATCCCGAAAACGGCCACCGCTTCAATGCCAACAAACTGCTGATCGACCCTTATGCGCGCGAACTTGTGGGCAATTTCGACTGGAACGATGCGCATTTCGCCTATGATCTCCTGCATGAAGACAAGGACCTGACCTTCGACGAGCGCGACAGCGCGCCCTATACGCCGAAATGCCGGGTGATCGATCCCTTCGCCTTTGACTGGACCGGCGACAGCCGCCCGAACATTCCCTGGCCCGCCACTATTGTCTACGAGACCCACGTCAAGGGGTTCACCATGCTCAATCCGGGGATCCCGGAAAACCAGCGCGGCACATTCGAAGGCATGGGCCACAAGGCAACGGTCGATTACATCAAGAGTCTCGGCATCACCTCCGTCGAGCTGATGCCGGTCCACGAATTCCCTGATGACCAGCACCTTCTCGACAAGGGACTGCACAATTTCTGGGGCTACAACACGATCGGCTTTTTTGCGCCGGCCTCGCGTTATTATGGTCCGCGCGGCATTCAGGGCTTTCGCGACATGGTGCGCAGCTTCCACGATGCAGGCATCGAGGTCATCCTCGACGTGGTTTATAACCACACCGCCGAAGGCAACGAGCTTGGGCCGACGCTGTCGCTGAAGGGTATCGACAATTTCTCCTACTATCGCACCCTTGCCGACAACCACCGTTATTATGTCAACGATACCGGCACCGGCAACACGGTCAACACCTCGCATCCGCGCGTGTTGCAGATGGTGATGGATTCGCTGCGCTACTGGGTCGACCACATGCATGTCGACGGGTTCCGTTTCGATCTTGGCACCATTCTCGGCCGCGAGCCGCAGGGCTTTGACGAGCGCGGCGGTTTCTTTGACGCCATCACCCAGTGCCCGACGCTCTCCAAGGTCAAGCTCATCGGCGAGCCCTGGGATATCGGCCCCGGCGGTTACCAGGTTGGCGGCTTCCCGCCCGGCTGGGCCGAATGGAACGACAAATACCGCGACACGACCCGCGAATACTGGAAGGGCGACCAGAACACGGCGCCGGATTTTGCCGCGCGTCTTCTGGGTTCCGGTGATATCTACGACCAGCGCGGCCGTCGCCCGTGGTCGAGTGTGAACTTCCTCGCCGCCCATGACGGCTTCACGCTGAACGACATGGTGTCCTACAACGAAAAGCACAACGACGATAACGGCGAAGACAATAACGACGGCCACAACGACAACCGCAGCTATAATTACGGCGCCGAAGGTCCGACCGAGGACGACGGCATCAATGCGGTGCGCGAGCGCCAGAAGCGCAATTTCCTTGCGACGCTGTTCCTGTCGCACGGCACGCCTATGCTGCTTGCCGGCGACGAGTTCGGCCGCAGCCAGATGGGCAATAACAACGGCTATTGCCAGGACAGCGAAATCTCCTGGGTTCAGTGGGAAGGCCTGCCGGAAACCAATGAGGCGCTGCGCAACTTCACCCGCCACGTCATTGCCCTTCGCCAGAAGCAGCCGCTGTTTCGCCGCGAAAACTGGCGCGACGGCATGGAAGTGAACTGGTTCAACGCCGGCGGCGGTTATCAGCAGCCGGAACAATGGATGGAGGGCACGACGCTTGGCCTTCATCTCGGTCGCCGCGACCTGGAGGGCCAGAAGGGCATCTGGTCGGATGCGCTGATGCTGTTCAACCCGTTCGAAGGCACGGTGCCGTTTAAGATCCCGCCGCTCAACAAGGGCCGTTGGATCCTCGAACTCACCACTGCCGATCCGACCGTGCGCGGTCAGGAGATCGACCAGGACGAGGATTTCGAGCTGGAAGGCCGCAGCCTTGCGGTGTTCCGCCGGGGCTGACGGTTAAGACGACAGCTAAAACGAGAAGGCCGGCAACCCGTTTGCCGGCCTTTTTGCGTTGTGAAGACTGGCGCGAAGACCATGCTGTTGTTTCCCCAATCTGCGACCAGACGTCATTGCTCAAAGGGCAGCGCGGATCGCCCCGGCCGGAGGTGAGAAAAACACTGGCTTGGCGGTGAAGCAACAGCCTTTTTCTGCCTTGGTTTCCCAAGCGGCGCCGACGCAGAAGCGGCCCGCAAGCCTATGCTTCGGGCCGCTGACTATGGATTTGGAAGGAGAAGACCGGAGCGTTGGCAAGAGCGGCAAGGGGCCGCGGGAAAAGAGCCGGTCGCTCAAAAGCCGCGACCGGCCTCTTCTCTATCAGCCACCCATCCGGCGCAAGCCGCCATCGGCGCGTTTGCCAACGAGGTTGGCATAGATCGCGGCGTATTTTTCAGCGCTGCGTTCCCAGGAAAAACGGGTCTTCATGCCTTGGTTCTGCAGGCGCGCCCAGCTGCGCGTATCGGAATAGGTGTCGAGCGCCCGGCGAAGCGCAAGGCGCAATCCATCCGTATTGACGGGATGGAACTGGAAGCCGGTGGCCACGCGCGCAGAGACCGCCGCATCATTGGCATCGATGATGGTTTCCGATAGGCCGCCGGTGCGCGACACGACAGGCACGCAACCGTAGCGCAACGCGTAAAGCTGGGTCAGCCCGCATGGCTCGAAGCGGGACGGCTGCACGATCGCATCCGATCCGCCGTGGATGAGGTGCGCCGTCGGCTCGTCATAACCGACATGCATGGCCATGCGTCCGGGAAAGCGGGCGGCAGTTGCCCGAAGCGCGTCCTCGATCTCATGGTCGCCCTTGCCGAACACGATCAGCTTGCCGCCGTTATGGATGATTTCGTCGGCCGTATCGGCCAGCATATCCATGCCCTTTTGCCAGGTGAGGCGGGTGACGGCTGAAAAAACTGGCCCGTCGCCCTGCTCAAGGCCGAAGCGCTCCAGAAGCACCGCGCGGTTCTCGCGCTTGCGCTTCAAACTCGTCGCATCGTAGTTGCGCGGCAGATAGGTGTCGGTGGAGGGGTTCCACACGTCGAGATCGATGCCGTTGACAATGCCGCGAAGCGCCATGACCCGCTCGTTCAAAACGCCATCCAGCCCCATGCCAAAGCGCGGGGTGAGGATTTCGCGGGCATACGTGGGGCTGACCGTGGTAATCGCATCCGACGTCTGCAGGCCGCCCTTGAGGTAGCTGATATCGCCGAAATATTCGAGGCACTGCGTTGTGTAGGTGCTGCCCGGCAGGCCGATGGCCGGCAGTCGGTCGACGCCGTACTGGCCCTGGAATGCAAGGTTATGGATGGTGAGAACCACCGGCAGGGTGCAGCCCATCTCGCGCATGTAGACGGAGGTCAGCGCTGCCTGCCAGTCATGGGTATGCACCAGATCGGGCTTCCAGGCGGGCAGGGCGCCATTGGCAATTTCCGCGGCTGCGCGTGACAGGGCTGCAAACCGTTTCCAGTTGTCCTCGTGGTCCCTGCCGGCTTCATCGACATAAGGCCCGCCTGGCCGGTCAAACAGCGATGGCGCATCCAGCACGAAAAGATCGAGGTCATCGATATGGGCGTGGAGAAGGCGGGCTGGTTCGCCCAGTAGATCATCGAAGGCAAGGAGCGGAACCGCACCCTCGATCTTGTCCATCACGACAGGATAACCGGGCACCAGGGTCGACGTCGACACGCCGCAGGATTGCAAGGCCTTGGGAAGCGAGCCGGTCACGTCGGCCAGACCACCCGTCTTGATCAGGGGGAATAGCTCCGATGTTACCGATAGAACATTCATATGTGGCCTGTCCCTCTCTGGCGCGTCCGCCTCGGATGTCCGGTCCCGGCCACGCCGAATACGGCGGTCGTCAAAACTTACGGGAGCATTCATCATGGCGAAATCCTGCGCGCGCCTGTGGTTGTGTGGTGGCAAACGCGCCGGCCACGAAGGGTGTTCCATCCGTCAGAGGAAATCAGGAGGACGGGAGGCTCGGCCTGCATGGCATGTCCAAAAAACACGAAAAATCACGAGGCGCCGTGAAGATCTCCACGGCGCAAGGGGTGGTTCTGAGGGAGCGGGGATCGCTCGTTTCTTCTGTTGGAAGCGCGTTAACGCATCGCGCCGGGCAACATCCGCCTGGGACTTGTGCCGGCAAGCCGTGTCAGAGGCTGGTCTTTTTTGTCGAACGCTTCTTGGCCGGCGTGGCCGCAGGCTTTGCGGCGGCCTTGGTCCTTGGCTTGGCCGGTGTCGTGTCGATGACCGGATCGTTCGGGGCGGGCTCAACCGCCAAGGGTTCCGAGGCGCCCGCCGTTTCGGGTGTCTTGCCCGAAGCACTCAGCGTTTCATATTCCCGGCGCGCCTGTTCCCAATGCGCACCATCCTTGCCATGCGCATAACCGTCTTCCTCCCACAATGCGTAGGCGCGGTGTCTGATCCACTCTTCTGAGTCCGCCATCTTCGTCTCCAACTAGCCCGAGCATCGAAACGCGCTTTGCCTCAAAAAGTTCCGGCGCAATTGGATTTTGTGCGCTGCAACGGCCGCTGGCAAGCCATCGAGCGTCGAATTTTTTTTAAAACGTGCCGGGAACTTTCTCATCGCCTTCCGGTTGGAACGACGGGCAAGGAGGGCCCGTTCCATGGAAAAATGTTTCGATATCATTCCCCATGCCACCGGCTGGATCTATGTGCTGGATGGAAAGCGCTCCGCTTCCTATCCGTCCTACGGCCTGGCGCTGAAAGCAGCCAAGAGCCATGCGGAGCGCGAACTGGAAACGCTGCGCCGCCCCATCTTTCGCCGGCAGGAGGTTAGCGGCGAGATGATCAAGGTGATGCCGCAGCCGCCGACGCATTCCCTCTGACGAGCAAACTGCAGCGCAAACCTTGCAGTCGCCCTGTCACCTGAACGCAATAAAAAGCCCGCAAACCGTGACTGGTTGGCGGGCTTGTCGCTTTTCGCAATGTGCGAAAAAAGTCATGCGGCTCACCGATCCGGCAAGCCGCATTTCGATCGTCAGGCGGCCTTCTTGGCAGCCATGTTGACCGCGCTGTCGGCAAGCGCCGTCAGCGTCTCGTCCGTCTTGCTTTCTTCGGCGAGCGTCTCTTCGAGAAGCGTGACGGCATCCTTCAGGCCCAGCTGCTTTGCCCAGGCAACGAGCGTGCCGTAGCGGCTGATCTCATAGTGCTCGACAGCCTGTGCGGCCGCCAGAAGACCAGCGTCCAGCGCCGGCGTACCCTTGAATTCTTCAAGGATTTCCTCGCCTTCTTCGAGAATGCCTTCGATGGCGGCGCAGGTCTTGCCGCGAGCGCGTTTGCCAATCAGTTCAAACACCTGCTGAAGGCGTTCGATCTGGCCGTCGGTTTCGTCCTTGTGCGTCAGGAAAGCCTGCTTCAGCTTGGCATCCTGGGCTCCGCGCGCCATTTTCGGCAGAGCCTTGGAAATCTTGCGCTCTGCATAATAAATGTCTTTCAGGGTCTCGTAAAACAGATCCTCAAGGGTCTTGGTCGCCATTGTGGGTGTCTCCTCAATCGGTGTGGGGGAAGATCGTGGCGCTCAGGGCGCATCGGTCTAACCGCACGGCAATGACAATGTTCCGTGCCGCAAATCTTATTCTGCGCGCGCTACCGGCTTGTCGTAGGGATCGCGGATGTCCCCCGCAGGGACGAAGGCAGGGGCACGCGTTCAACGCCTGCTCAAGCAAGGCCACCGAGGAGACGGAGATGCAGGTGATGAAAATCTATCGGCTGGCGCAAAGCGCCCCGCTCGATGACCCGCAATGCATGGAGCGTCCGCCGCAGGGGGACGTGATGGTGCGCGTGCATACCATCCTGCCTGTCCAGGTCGACTGGAAAGGCGCGGGCGTTTTGCCCGCAGATAGGGTGTCGATCAGTCCTCAGCGTCAAGCTTGTGGTTCAGGGCCTTTTGCAACTGAAGCGCCAGATCAAGCAGCCGGTCCGGAACAGGTTCCTTTTCGATCTCGACGAGGAGATCGGCAACCTTGTCGCTGACCTTGGTTCCCAGAACTGTTTTTCCGCCGGCCATCTTGCCTGAATTTCTCGTCATCCCGACCTCTCGGCGGAGCCTTTGCCTGTCCAACTCGGCTGCTGCGCACATTCACGTCTTACGACAGCACCTTCTAAACTACTGGAAAGCGCGGAAAGGTCCCGCTTGTCAATGGGCACGGCGCGCAAAGCAACGCCCGGCTGCACGATCTGCAGCCGGGCGTGACTTATCGATCAGTTTTTTATTCAGCTGCGGCCGGGGATAGAGGTGATGGTGGCCGAGACCGGATCGCTGGCCGGAAAGGTGTCTTCAAGCCCTTCATTCAGCTGCTTTTCGAGGTCCTGCCCGTTGTGGCGGTCGGATTCCAGCGGCCGCTGCGTGCCTGGGCGGGCTCCTTCGTGTGCCGGCGCTGCCTTCACCATCTCATCCGGCAGTTCGCCCTGCGAGACGATGCGGCCGAGAAATTCCTTGGCCTTTGCAATGGCATTGCCGCGCGTCAGCTCGGATGTGTTCGAGCGCAGGCTGACGGAAACCACGTTGCCGTCCTCTTCAACGAATTCGACGGTATAGCCGGCCTTGACGCCACCTTCTGCAATCACCTGCGTGCCAACGATGCTCATGATGTAACCCTTTTCGGTTTCGTTTGTTGGGCAAAGAACGAAAACCGTCCTGAGTTTGTTCCGCAACGCAGCGGATCGCGACCCGTGTGGGGACAACTGCAGATCGCCATATTCAAGCGGAACCAAATAGACGTAAGCGACGTTTGCCACCTCGATCCCACCACCGATACTGGAGAGGTTTGCAACGGTGTCCGAATCACAGTTGAGTCGCGATCCTGCCCGCGCAGACATTGTCAGACTCATCCCCGCTCTCCGCGCGTTTGCCCGCACCTTTTGCCGCAATTCGTCCGATGCGGATGATCTGGTGCAGGAAACCCTGATGAAGGCCTTGGGGAACCTCGACAAGTTCGAGCCGGGAACCAAGTTGAAGTCCTGGCTCTTCACGATCATGCGCAATACATTTTATACCCGCGCCAAAGTGCTCGGCCGCGAAGCGCCGGGACTTGAGGAATGTGTGTCTGGCGATACGCCGATGGAGGCGACGCAGGAAATCCAGGCAAGGGCTCGCGAGGTGCAGCAGGCGCTGGCAAAGCTTCCGCCGCATTACCGCGAGGTGTTGACGCTCGTGGCCATCCTTGGCGAAAGTTATGAATCGGCTGCGGAAATCTGTGACTGCGCGATCGGCACGGTAAAAAGCCGTCTCAACCGTGCCCGCCACCAGATCTTGCAGGAACTGGGCGAGGATTGACCGGTCCTGGGGCCGGCCAGTTCCTCAGCGAAATCCCTTTGTGGCAGGTTTCGGGCAAAAGCTGGAACCTTTTGCGCCGCGTGCAGTTACCCCGGCGGGTATGACCCTCAGCCGTACCTTCTGCACACCTAATTTTTGGGATTTTCGATATGTCCGTTACGATCACAGCGGTCCTGTTCTCCTTGATCGGGATTGCTCTGGCCGCCGGTGGCGCCCAGCTTTTGATGCTGGGTGACAGCGCCTATTACCTCATCACCGGCATTGCTTTTCTCCTCACCGCCCTCCTGCTTTTCCTGCGCCGCGCTGCAGCGCTCTGGCTTTATGCGCTGATCATCCTCGGTTCGCTCGGATGGTCGCTCTGGGAGGTTGGTTTCGACTGGTGGCAGCTTGGTCCGCGCGGTGGGGTCATCATCGTGCTCGGCATGTGGCTGTTGACGCCATGGATCCGCAGGCCGCTCGGCTTCAAAAGCCCGACGACCGGCTTCCGCTACGGCGCAAGCGCCGGCCCGCTCGCCGCCTCCGTTGCGCTTGCCATCGTCATTGCAGGGCTTTCGATGGTGATCAACACAACGGACACGCATGGTAATCTGCCCGAAGAGCAGATCGCAGCGGCGCCAAACCTCGGAGGAGACGTTCCGCCCGGCGAATGGCACCAGTATGGTCGCACGCCCTATGGCCAGCGTTACTCGCCGCTGGATCAGGTCAATGTCGAAAACGTGGCCAATCTGCAGGAAGTCTGGCGTTTCCAGACCGGTGACGTGAAGTTGCCGCAGGATGTGGGTGAAACCACCTATCAGGTGACGCCGCTCAAGGTTGGAAATTCGCTTTACGTCTGCACGCCGCACAACTGGGCCATCGCCATCGATGCGACCACCGGCAAGCAGCAGTGGAAGTTCGACAGCAATTCCGGCCTGAACCCGGATCGCCAGCACCAGACGTGCCGCGGCGTGACCTATTATGCCGATCCGGCCGCCGCGCCGGATGCTGCGTGCGCAACCCGCGTCTATCTGCCGACATCGGATGCCCGCCTGATCGCACTCGATGCAAAGAACGGCGAAGTTTGTACGGATTTTGCAGACCAGGGTACGCTGCACCTGCAGGCCGGCATGCGCTATAATCCGGCCGGTTATTATTATTCGACCTCGCCCCCGGTCATCGTCGGCGGCAAGATCATCATCGGCGGTGCCGTCAACGACAACTACTCCACGCATTCGCAGTCCGGCGTCATCCGAGCATTCGACGTGAAGACCGGTGCCCTCGTGTGGAACTGGGATTCGGGCAATCCGACGCAGACAGCACCTCTGCCGGAGGGTCAGAGCTATACGACCAACTCGCCCAACAGCTGGTCCGTCTTCAGCTATGACGAGGCGCTCGGGCTCGTCTATATTCCGCTCGGCAACCAGGTGCCCGACCAGCTCGGCATGAACCGCTCGGAAAGCGTCGAGAAATATTCGTCCTCCATCGTCGCACTCGATATCAACACCGGTGCGGATCGCTGGGTACGCCAGACCGTGCATCATGACCTCTGGGACATGGACGTGCCGGCCCAACCGGTGCTGATGGACCTGACCAAGGCCGATGGCACGCAGGTGCCGGCCCTCATCGGCCCGACCAAGCAGGGCGACATCTACGTGCTCGACCGTCGCACCGGCGAGCCGATCATCGATGTCAGCGAACAGCCGGCCCCCGGCGGCGCGATCCCGGAAGACCGCACATCGCCGACGCAGCCGATCTCGGCGCTCAACTTTCGCCCGCGCACGCTGGAAGGCCGCGACATGTGGGGCGTCACCATGTTTGACCAGATGGTGTGCCGCATCCGCCTGAAGCAGCTGAAATACGAAGGCCAGTACACGCCGCCGTCGCTGCAGGGCTCGATCGTTTATCCCGGCAATTTCGGCACGTTCAATTGGGGCTCGGTTGCCGTCGATCCGGAGCGCATGGTGATGTTCGGCATGCCGACCTACCTTGCCTTCACCTCGCAGCTCGTTCCGCGCTCGGAAGTCCCGCCGAAGGGGTCTGACGAGAAGGGGTCCGAACAGGGGCTGAACCGCAATGAAGGCGCACCTTATGCCGTGCGCATGGGGCCTTTCCTCGGCCCGCTGCAGATCCCCTGCCAGGCGCCGCCTTGGGGATATGTCGCAGGGACCAACCTGCGCACCGGCGACATCGCCTACAAGCTGAAGAACGGCACCGTCTACGACATGACGCCGCTGCCGCTGCCCTTCAAGCTTGGCGTTCCCGGCATCGGTGGCCCGATGATCACCAAGGGTGGCGTCGCCTTCCTCGGGGCTGCCGTCGATGACTATCTGCGCGCCTACAACCTCACCAATGGCGAGCAGCTGTGGGAAGCACGGCTTCCGGCCGGTGGCCAGTCCACCCCGATGACCTATTCGGTGGAAGATGGCCGTCAGTTCGTGGTGATGGTGGCCGGTGGGCACGGCTCGGTCGGTACCAAGCCCGGTGACTATGTCATCGCCTACGCGCTTCCGCGCTAAGCATCAGGTTCGGACAAAACAGAAAGCCCGGCGCGTGAACCTCACGCGCCGGGCTTTGTCGTTCAAAGAGAGGATATCAGAGGGGTTGCTGTGCAGTGATGCTGTTGACGACCGATCGGATGCCCGGCACGGAGAGGGCAACTTCCTCGGCGCGGGCGACCTCTTGCGGGCGCAGCACGGTGCCGGCTAGATTTACCTGCGATCCCTTGACGACAACGGTCACATCCGTCGCATCAAGTCCGCCGGCGCCTGCAAGGGCTGCTGCAACGTCGCTCTCAAGCACCGCTTGCGTCGGAACCTCGCGCTCCACCGTCGGCTCCTGTTCATGAAAGGTCTGTGGTTTAAAAACCATGGGGCATCCTCCTGACGTTGCGGTCTGCCTTAACGCTTCAGGACGATGTTGGTTCAGCCTGCCTGCAGCGCAGAGACGATGGAGGCCTTCAGCTGCTGCTGGGAAAACGGCTTTGGCAGGCGGGGCAGCTGGATGGTTTCACCGGAGGGAAGTTCCGCATAACCGGTTGCCAGCACGATCGGCAGCTGCGGCTGTGTTGCACGAATGCGGTGGGCAAGCTCGGCGCCCGTCATCTTTGGCATCGAATGGTCGGTGATCACCATATCCACCACCTGGCCGGCTTCCAGAACCTTCAGCGCTTCTTCGCCATTATAGGCCTCGATCACCGTATGGCCGAGGTCTTCCAGCATCAGCGTCGTGTTCATGAGGACCAGCGCATCGTCATCGACGGCCAGAATGGTCAGCGCGCGGTGGAGATGGGGCATGTCATTCACGAGGGTCACCTCTTCCTTCGGCAACAGGTGTGCGGCATCCTCCGCGACGACCGCAGGCAGCAGCATCGAAACGGTGGTGCCCACACCTTTTTCGCTTTCCAGCAGCAATTGCCCGCCGGATTGTTCCGTCAGGCCTTGCACCATTGATAGACCAAGTCCGGTCCCTTTGCCTATTCCCTTGGTGGTGAAGAACGGGCTCGTTGCGCGCGCCCGTGTTTCTTCATCCATGCCTTCGCCGGTATCGCTCACCGAAATGGCGACATGAGTACCGGCTGCCAACAGACCCCGCGGCTTCGGGACCTGCCTGGTGGCTGCCGATAGACGGATCGTGCCGCCCGACGGCATGGCATCGCGCGCATTGACGATAAGGTTGATCAGCGCCGTCTCGAACTGGTTGGCATCGGTCAGAATGCGCGGCAGGCCCGGTTCGCAGGCCACGTCGATCACCGTGTTGGCGTCCAGCGATCGGCGTACCAGTTCCAGCATGCCGTGGATCAGTTCCTCCACATCGACGGCGCGCACGTCGAGTTCCTGGCGGCGCGAAAAGGCCAGCAGCCGCTGCGTCAGCGCGGCACCTCGCTCGGCGCCGCGAATGGCATTGGTCACAAGCGGCGTCAGCTGCGGATCGTCGGGCAGACGCTTCTGCAGGATCTGCAGGCTGCCGAGTACGGCCATCAGCAAATTGTTGAAATCATGCGCAATGCCGCCGGTCAGCTGGCCGATGGCTTCCAGCTTCTGCGCCTGGAACAGGTCTTCACGCGCCTTGGCGAGCGCCAGCTGCGTTTCGCGCTTTTCGCTGATGTCTCGCGTGATCTTGGCAAAGCCGAGAAGCGTGCCTGTTTCGTTGCGGATGGCGTCGATGACAACATTGGCCCAGAAGCGGCTGCCATCCTTGCGGATGCGCCAGCCTTCCTTTTCGAAGCGGCCTGTGCTGCGGGCAATCGCTAGCCCCCGTGCCGGTTCACCGGCAGACAGATCCTCCTCGGAATAGAAGCGTGAAAAATGCGCGCCGATGATTTCGGACGCGGCATAACCCTTCACCCTCTGCGCTCCGGGGTTCCAGCTTGCCACATAACCATCGGGGTCGATCATGTAGATGGCATAATCGCTTATGGAATTGATGAGCAGCCGGTCGTGATCCCGCGTCTCCAGCTGCCCTTGGAGGCCATCGGCCATTGCACCCTCATCTTCGCGCGTATTTGGCGACAATTCATAACTACTCAACCCTGAAATGGTTCCAGACAAGTCAGCTAAAGGATGCCGATTGACAAAATTCGTCTTCGTGATACGAGTGACGAAATTATAAATTCGTCAGTCGTCATCTGAAAGCTTTCATGAACGATCAGCCCACCCCGACCCAGGACACCACGCGCAAGGACAACGTGCAGCGTATCCTCGATACGGCCGAGCGCCTGTTCATGCATTATGGCTATGCCAAGACGAATGTTGCGGATGTGGCGCGCGAACTGTCCATGTCGCCGGCCAATATCTACCGGTTCTTCTCTTCGAAAGCAGAGATCCACCAGGCGATAGCCCGGCGCATGCTGGAGCAGCAGTATGCCGTCCTTTCCGCCAATGCGCGCGAAAGCGCGTCTGCGGCGGAACGGCTGACAAATCATCTTCTTCTCCAGCATCGCGTCACGGTCGAAACGATGCTGGACGAGGAAAAGGTTCATGAAATGGTGATGGTCGCCATGGAGCAGCAATGGCAGGTGATCCAGGAACATATTGCGCGTCTGCGCGACTTGATCCGCTCGATTATCGAGGATGGTATTGCGGCAGGCGAGTTCCGTGCGCAGGACAGCCTGCTGTCGGCTGAATGCTTCATGCAGGCGTCAACGGCTCTCTGTCACCCGCAAATTGTCTCGAAGAAAATGACGCAGGATGAAGTGGCCGCGCCGGTGGATCTGGCTGCCTTCATCCTGCGCGCCCTCAGATAAAACCTAAAAAGGCAGTGGATCCGCACGATCCCTCTTAGAATTTCGGTAGGAGCCGTCAATGTTGGCGCTAAAGACGATGTCGTGGACCAAAATCGTGCTGGCCGTTTCGCTGGCAGCGCTTGCGGGTTGCAGCGAGGAAAAACAGGCAAGTACCCCGGATGTGCGGCCGGTCAAGGTCGTCACGGTGGCAGCCCCCGACGAGGGGCGCCTTCTGCAATATTCCGGCGCCGTCAAGGCGCGCCGTGAAATCGCACTCGGCTTCCGGGTCGACGGCAAGATCACGGAGCGCCTGGTCGATGTCGGTCAACGGGTAAAGTCCGACGATCTGCTCGCGCGCCTCGACCCTGTCGATTACGAACTGTCCGTACGCCAGGCGGAGGCCGAACTGGCGTCTGCCCAGAAGCAGGTGGATATCACCCGGCTTGCGTTACGCCGCGCCGAGATCCTGCAGGAAAAGAACGTCACCTCGCAATCTTCGCTTGAGCAGAGCCAACTGTCGCAGGATCAGGCTGTTGCCGCGCGCGATGCCGCCGTCTCGGCACTCGAACAGGCCCGCAACAAGGTGGCCTATGCCAGCCTCAAGGCCGGTGTCGATGGCATTGTGACCGCCGTCAACGCGGAAGCTGGCCAGGTGGTTGCTGCCGGCTCTTCCGTCGTCACCGTTGCAGCCGATGGCGCAAAGGAAGTCGAAATTGCCGTTCCCGAAGTCGATATCGCGCAGTTTTCCCCGGGCAAGGTGGTGAAGATCACCTTCTGGTCCACAAGCGGCCTGACGCTCGATGGCAAGGTGCGCGAAATCGCCGGCAGCGCCAGCAGCCAGTCCCGCACCTTTGCCGTGCGGGTCAGCCTGCCTGATGATCCGCAGGTGCGTCTCGGCATGACCGCAACGGTAAGAGCAAACACCGATGGTGCCACCCCCGCCTATGTTCTGCCGCTCCCGGCGCTTGCCAAACAGGATGGCAAGCCCGTCGTCTGGGTCTTCGACCAGACCACAGGCACGGTCCATATGCGCCCGATCACCGTTGGCGGTTTCTCCGATGACGGTGTGCGCGTGACCGAGGGCATTGCCGAGGGTGATGTCGTGGTGGCCGCCGGTACGCAGTTCATGCGCGAGGACATGAAGATCCGCCTCTATCAGCAGGCGCCCGAAACGGCAGGCGAGGCTCAGTCCACGCCTCCGGCCCGTTCTTGAAGCCGCGGTTGAGGCCAGGAAAAAAGCCATGACATCCTCCCGCAAAGACACATCCGGTAAACAGCCGTTCAACCTGTCGCGATGGGCAATAGCCCATCCGAGCATTGGCCGTTTCCTGTTCGGCATCATCATCGTCATCGGTGGCCTTGCCATCATGAACATGGGCCAGAAGGAAGATCCGGATTTCACCTTCCGCGTCATGGTGGTGCAGGCCGTCTGGCCGGGCGCTTCCATCGAGGAAATGCAGGATCAGGTGGTCAACAAGATCGAGCGCAAGCTGCAGGAAACCCCGCATCTCGACTGGGTGAAATCCTATACGCGCGCTGGCACCTCGATCACCACGCTGCAGATCAAGGGTGACACCAGCTCGGCCCAGGTGGCGGACGCCTTCTATCAGGTGCGCAAGAAGATCGGCGATATCGAGCAGGATCTGCCGAGCGGGCTTCTCGGCCCCTATTTCAACGACGAATTCGGCGATACCTATATCACGCTGCATGCGCTGACCGGCGAGGGTTACAGCTATCCCGAGCTGAAGACCTTTGCGACCGAAGCCCGCGATATGCTGCTTGCCACCAAGGGCGTCGAGAAGGTGTCGATCCTCGGGGCGCAGGACGAGAAGATCTATATCGACGTGTCGTCGAAGACACTTGCCGAGCGCAACCTGACCTTCACCGATATCCAGAACGCGCTGGCCGGCCAGAACACTGTCGATCCCGCCGGAACCGTCCAGACGGCAACCCGTTCGGTGCGCATCTCCGTCGAGGGCGGCGTGCGCACGCCGGAAGACATTCGCGAACTGCGCATTAAAAGCGGCGGCCAGGTGTTTCGCCTCGGCGATATCGCGACCGTCAGCAAGGGGCTGATCGAACCCTATGACCGCAAATTCCGCTTCAATGGCAAGGATGCCGTGGAAGTCGGCGTGGTCATGCAGAACGGTTACAAGGTGACCGATGTCGGCCAGTGGGTCGAGGAAACCTACAAGCGGTTCGAAGAGGCACTGCCGGTCGGCGTGGCCGTGGAGCAGATCTCCAACCAGCCGGAAGTGGTGCATGAGGCCGTCGGCGAGTTTTCGCAGGCCCTGCTCGAAGCTCTGGTCATCGTGCTCGTGGTGTCGCTGCTGTCCATCGGCTGGCGCTCGGGCATCGTCATTGCCATCTCCATTCCGCTGGTGCTCGCGGCAACCCTTGCCATCATGTACGAGCTTGGCATCGAGCTGCAGCGCATCTCGCTTGGCGCGCTGATCATCGCGCTCGGCCTTCTGGTCGATGATGCGATGATCGTGGTGGAACTGATGGAGCGCAAGCTGGAGGAGGGGCTCGAAAAGCTCGACGCCGCCACGTTTGCCTATTCCTCCACCGCATTCCCGATGCTGACCGGCACGCTCATCACCACGGCCGGCTTCATTCCGGTCGGCTTTGCCGCCTCGACGGCCGGCGAATACGTGCGCTCGCTGTTTTTCGTCGTCGGCATTGCGCTGGTCACCTCCTGGTTCGTCGCGGTCTATTTCACGCCCTGGCTGGGTTATATGATCCTGAAGCAACGGGCCCATGCCGGCACCCATCACGACAGCTACGACACCCGTTTCTATCGGGGCTTGCGCGCGACCGTCGGCTGGGCGGTGAAACACCGTTTCCTCGTCATTCTGATGACGCTGATGGTGTTTGCGGGCTCCCTCTACAGCTTCAAGTTCATCCCGCAGAGCTTCTTCCCGCAGTCCTCGCGCCCGGAAATCCTGGTCGACATGTGGTTGCCCGAGGGCACTGCGATCGCGGAAGTCGAACGCCAGGCCAAGGCGCTCGAGGCCAAGATCATGGACGATCCGGACAAGAAGTTCGTTGCCACCTTCATTGGTGAAGGCGCGCCGCGTTTCTTCCTGCCGCTCGATCAGCAGCTGCGCAATCCGAATTTTGCCCAGCTTCTCATCATGTCGAACGGGCTTGAAGAGCGCGAGCGCATGATCGTCAAGCTGCGCAAGATCCTTGCCGACGATTTCCCGACGGTGCGCGGCAAGGTGGATCGCCTCTTCCTCGGTCCGCCGGTTGGCTGGGCCGTACAGATGCGCGTGACCGGTCCCGACCGTGCCGAAGTGCGCCGCATTGCCGATGAGGTGAAGGAACGGTTCCATCAGAACCCGCTCCTCGGCACTGTGCATGACGACTGGTTGGAACCGGTCACCGCCATGAAACTGGTCATCGATCAGGATCGCGCCCGGGCGCTTGGTGTCACCTCCCAGCGCGTGCGCCAGATGCTCTACGCCACGATGAGCGGCGCTTCGCTCGACCAGTTCCGCGATGGCGAGGAAACCGTATCCATCGTCGTTCGCGAACCGGATGCGACCCGCAACCTGCTGACGGCGGTGGATTCGGTTTATATTCCGACGGACAGTGGCGGCTTCGTGCCGATCTCTCAGGTGGCCCGTGTGGAACCTGTGCAGGAAAACGGTATCGAGTGGCGCCGTGACCGCCTGCCGGCGGTCTCCGTCAAGGCAACCGTGCCGGATGGCGTGGAACCCAATGATCTCGCGCTGAAGATGTATGCCGGCATGGCCGATCTGCGCAGCACGCTTCCGGCGGGTTACAAGGTCGAGATCCAGGGCGGCGCCGAGGATGCGGCGGAAAGCCAGATGTCGATTGCCGCCAAGGCGCCCGTCATGCTGTTCGTCATCGTCGCGCTTTTGATGATCCAGCTGCAGCATTTTGGCAAATCCATGCTGGTGCTGGCGACCGGTCCGCTGGCCATCATCGGGGCATCTGCCGCGCTGCTGATCACCGGGGCACCCTTCGGCTTCGTGGCGATCCTCGGCGTCATCGCGCTGCTTGGCATCATCATCCGAAACTCGATCATCCTTGTTGACCAGATCGACCAGGATATTGCGTCGGGAATGGCACGCGCCGAAGCCATCGTTGGTGCGGCCGTACGGCGTTTCCGGCCGATCATGCTGACCGCGCTTGTGGCTGTTCTGGCGCTCATCCCCATCTCGCGCGGCCTGTTCTGGGGCCCGCTTGCCTATGCCATGATGGGCGGCATTCTTGTCGGCACGGTGCTGACCATTCTGGTTCTGCCGGCCGCCTATGCGCTGTTCTTCGGCCGCGAGCCGAAATCCAAACAATCCGCCGGCGAAAATGACGATCGCCGTACGGACCCATCGTCGCTCACTCTCCCCACCGCCGCGGAATGAGCGACAGGCGGGAAGCGGTACCCCTGCTGCTTCCCGCCACCCCTTTTGGCCTCCTTTCAGGAAGGAGTAAGGGCCGTTGGAATGACTATCGCCGTTCGACCTCCGATTGAGTGGAAAATTCCCGAACGGTCCGCACCCGCAGGTGAGCGGTTTCTCGCGTTCCAACAGCCCAGACCGTAAGTTCCGCTCAATTGCAGTTGACCGGAGATTTCCATGAACCGCCTCCTTATTCTTGGCACAGCGCTTGCGGCACTTTTTGCAGCACCTGCCTTTGCCGAAGGCCCGAACAAGCTTCTCAACGCTTCCTACGATGTCGCCCGTGAAGTGTTCGCCGCCGAAAACGAGGCTTTCATCAAGAGCCATCCGGGCATCACCATCGACCAGTCTCATGCCGGCACCTCCAAGCAGGCACGCGCCATCGTCGAAGGTCTGGAAGCCGACGTGGTGACCTTCAACCAGATCACGGATATCGATTTCCTGGTGAAGCAGGGGTTTGTCTCCGCCGACTGGCAGAAGGATTTTCCGAACAACGCCTCACCCTTCTATTCCTTCCCCTCCTTCCTGGTACGTGCCGGAAACCCGAAGAATATCAAGGACTGGAACGACCTTGCCCGCGACGACGTGAAGGTTATCTTCCCCAATCCGAAAACCTCCGGCAATGCCCGCTACACGTATCTCGCGGCCACAGCCTATGCCAAGGAAGCCTTCGGCGGCGACGAGGAGAAGGTGGAAGCCTTCGTGAAGAAGATCTTTGACAACGTGCCGGTCTTCGACACCGGAGGCCGTGCTGCCACCACCACTTTCGTGGAGCGTGAAACCGGCGACGTGCTGATCACGTTCGAGGCGGAAACGCGCGGCATTGCCAAGCAATACGGTGCCGGCAAGGTCGAAGGTGTCATTCCCTCCGTCAGTCTGCTGGCCGAATTCCCGGTCGCCGTCGTCGACAAGGTGGCCAAGAAGCGCGGCACGGAACAGCTGGCCAAGACCTATCTCGATTTCCTCTACAGCGAGGAAGGCCAGCGGGTTGCGGCCGAGTTCGGCCACCGCGTCCACAATGAAAAAGTATCTGCCGAGTTCAAGGACCAGTTCCCGGCCATCCGCCTCGTTAACGTCAATGATGTCTTCGGCGGCTGGGACAAGATCCAGAAGGAACAGTTTGCCTCCGGCGGCACGCTCGACAAGCTTTACGGCAGCCGTTAACGCCATCATCGGCAATCGATGCAAAGCCCGGCGGGATCTGTTCCGCCGGGCTTTGCCATGACGATAAGGAAAGACCATGATCCACGAAAGAGGCGCATCGTGAGACGCAATGTCCTGCCCGGACTGCATCTATCGCTCGGCATTACCCTGTTTTATGTCGGCCTGATCGTGGTTCTGCCGCTGGCAGCGCTGATCTTCAAGGCGTCCAGCCTCGGGTTTGCCGAATACTGGACGATCGTCTCGTCACCGCGCTCGATTGCCAGCTACAGGGTTACCGCACTTGCCGCTCTTGCCGCCACCGTCTTCAACCTGTTCTTCGGTCTGGCACTCGCCTGGGTGCTGACGCGCTACCGGTTTCCCGGTCGCAGGCTCGTCGATGCCATGGTCGACCTGCCGTTTGCGCTGCCGACGGCGGTTGCCGGCATTTCGCTGACGGCGCTGTTTTCCGCCAATGGCTGGTTCGGGTCGGTTCTCTCGGATTTCGGCATAAAGGTTGCCTATACGCCTCTCGGCATCATGATTGCGATGTGCTTCACCAGCCTGCCGTTTATCGTGCGCACCGTGCAGCCGGTGCTGGAAGATCTCGATCCGGCGCTCGAAGAGGCGGCGCAATCGCTCGGCGGTTCCGACTGGACGATCTTTCGCACCGTCATCCTGCCGCTTCTGGCGCCAGCGCTTCTTGCCGGCACCTCGCTTTCCTTCGCCCGCTCGCTCGGAGAATTCGGCGCCATCATCTTCATCGCCGGCAACCAGCCGATGTCGACGGAGATCACCGCACTGCTGATCTTCATCCGGCTGGAGGAATATGATTATCAGGCCGCCGCCGCCATCGCCTCGGTGCTGTTGCTGACGGCTTTCGCGATGCTCGCCGTCACCAATTGGCTGCAGGCCCGCGCGCTGCGCTACACGGTGAAAGGATAACCGGATGAGCACACTGCGCAGAAAACCGCCGCGCGTCGGCGACAATCCGCTCTTTCGCAGCCTGCTGATCGGCATCGTGCTGATCCTCGGTGCGCTGCTCATCCTTGCGCCGCTGATCGTCATCGGCGTCGAAGCGTTTCGTCAGGGCTGGAAGGTCTATGTCGCGACGCTCACCAATTCCGATACGCGCCACGCCATCATGCTGACGGTTATCACCGCACTGATTGCCGTGCCGCTCAACACCATTTTTGGCGTGGCCGCCGCCTGGGCCATCACCAAGTTTGACTTTCGCGGCAAGCGGCTGCTGCTCGTCGTGACCGAAATCCCGTTTTCCGTCTCGCCGATCGTCGCCGGTGTCGCCTATCTCTTCGTTTATGGCCTGCAGGGCATTTTTGGCCCGCTGCTCGATGCCTATGACGTCAAAATCCTGTTTGCGCTGCCGGGCATCGTGCTGGCCTCCATGTTCGTGACGGCGCCCTTCGTGGCCCGCGAACTGATCCCGCTGATGCAGGCGCAGGGGCGGGATCTGGAAGAGGCCGCCACCTCGCTTGGCGCCTCGGGCTGGCGCACTTTCTTCTCCGTCACGTTGCCCAACGTCAAATGGGCGATGCTTTATGGCGTCGTACTCTGCAACGCCCGCGTGATGGGCGAGTTCGGTGCCGTCTCCATCGTGTCAGGCAATATTCGCGGCCAGACCAACACGCTGCCGCTGCATATCGAACTGCTCTACCATGATTATCAGGCGGCCGGCGCCTTTGCCTCGGCCTCGATCCTCGCGGTCATCGCCGTCTTCACCATCATCGCCAAGGTGGCGCTGGAAGGCCGCGGCGCCGGCCGCCGCGTCAAGCCCGCCGCCATTCTAGCCACGCCGGAAACACGCCCATGAAAATCCGCCTCGACACCGTCATCAAGACATTCGAGACCTTTCGCGCCGTGCATGGTGTCTCGCTCGAAATCGAAAGCGGCGAGCTTGTCGCGCTGCTCGGGCCATCCGGCTCCGGCAAGACAACCATTCTGCGCATGGTCGCCGGCCTCGAATATGCCGATGAGGGCCACATCTATTTTGGCGATCAGGATGCGACGGATATTCCCGTGCGCGACCGCGGCGTCGGTTTCGTTTTCCAGCATTACGCGCTTTTTCCGCATATGACGGTGGCTGAAAACATCGGCTTCGGCATGAAAGTGTCGAAGGTGAAACGGGACAAGTCGGAGATCGCCGCCCGCGTCGCCGATCTTCTGCGCCTCGTGCGGCTCGAAGGCCTCGGCGACCGGTTCCCCGGCCAGATCTCCGGCGGCCAGCGGCAGCGCGTGGCGCTCGCCCGGGCGCTCGCCGTTGATCCGAAGGTGCTGCTGCTCGATGAACCTTTTGGCGCGCTCGATGCCAACGTGCGCCATGACCTGCGCCGCTGGCTGCGTGAAATCCATCAGGAGCTTGGCATCACGACGATCTTCGTGACCCACGATCAGGAAGAGGCACTGGATCTCGCCGACCGCGTCGTGATCCTCAGAGAAGGCAAGATCGTCCAGCAGGGCACGCCGCAAGAAGTCTGCCGCGATCCGAAGGATGCTTTCGTGATGAAGTTTCTGGGCGACGCCAACCGGCTGACCGGCACGGTGAGCGCAGGCATTGCCCATGTCGGCGATGCGCAGGTGGATGCCCCCGGCATCGCCGATGGCCCCGCCGAAATTTTCGCCCGCCCGCGCGATCTCGACTGGTCGACAAGTGGTCCGGGCGTTGCGGCGACGGTTGATCGCGTGCTGGATCGTCCGGGCGAGCGGCGGGTTATTGCCACGGCCTCGACCGGCGAGACGCTGGAATTCGATGTGGAGCCGGAACAGGCTGTCGCGAAGGGCGAGGCGGGTTTCGTCACCCTGCGGCGGGCAAAGGTGTTTGCGGTCTCCTGACCGTCAAAACACCAGTTCGAACTGCGCCTTGGCGAGAACGGCGCCGTTTACCATCAGGTCTACCCGGTGTGTGCCGGCATAATGCGTGCGGGTGGTGAAGTCGCGCATGGCGCGCCGGATGGACAGCGACATTGGGGCATCCGGTTTCAGCGTCAGTTCTTTCCATTTGAAAACCTTGGCGGAGGTACCGCCTGATTTTTTCACATAGTGGACGACGTAATCGACCACCAATCGCTGCTCCTGCGTGCTTGAGGAAACGATATCCGCCGCGATTTCGACCGCGCTTCCGAGACGGACCTTTTCTGGGGTGGCAGTAAACCTGACGATGTCGATCTCCGCCGCTTGCCCGGCACCCAATTGGGCCAGGGCGCGCGGATTGCCTTTCTTGACGAGGGTCCGCAACGCCTGCCGGATGATCCATAACGTCTGCGGATTGCCCGACGGCCATGCCGCCATCTTGTCCAGCACCCAGTCTGGATGGTCCTTGGTGATGTCGTTCAGGTGGTTTGCCACGGATTTTCGCACATAAAGGCTCGGATCGGCACGCAAGGTGTCAAGGATCGGCCAGACAGGATCGGGGTTGGCGATCAGGTCTTTCAACTGGAAGGACCACGGCAGTCGCGGGCGGCATCCCTCGCTTGCCAGCCGGCGCACATGTTCGTTTTCGTCCGTGGCCCAGCGCTGCATGACGGCAAGTGTGCCCGCCATATCCTGCTGCAGGAAAGGCCTGACAGCAAATTCTGAAGAGCCGAAACGCGTAAAAAAACGCAGAGCGTCCAGGGATATTTCGGGATGTTGGAGCCCATGCAACGCCACATATTCCGGCAGCGTGATCGATGCAAAGCCGTGATTGATGCGCGGCGCAAGTGCCTTCAGGATCTCGAGATTTTCGAGATAACCGCCGGGCAGGACCACATGGAAACTCTGTGCGATCTGCCGCAATCTCTGCATGATCGAGAGGTCGGCGAGATTGTCGGACGCCAGTTCGATAAACCGGGTCTCGTCAAAGCCTTCATAAACGGCGCGTGTTTCGCGCGCGAAATGCGCAAGTCGCTCGCGGTTGAAAATCTCCTTCAGCAGGGGAGGTGAATCCGTTTCGCCTTCGACCATCTTGCCACCTCCATGTTCATGTTTTGTTTCGTAGCCTGTTCAAGGATGTCCGGCAAGAGGATATGAAAAAACCGGCCGACATGGGTCGGCCGGTTTCGTGGTCACGATAATCCGGGGAGCGTATCAGCTCATCTGGCTGACGAAGCGGGTTTCCATGTAGGCTTCCACAGCTTCCGAGCCGCCTTCCGTGCCGTAGCCGGAATCCTTGATGCCGCCGAAGGGCACTTCCGGAATGGCAAAGCCGTTGTGGTTGATGGTGAGCATGCCGGCTTCCATCTGGCGGCCAAGCGCGTGTGCGGTCTTGACCGAGCCGGTGAAGGCATAAGATGCCAAGCCGAAGGGCAGGCGGTTGGCTTCTGCCATGGCATCATCGATGGTCGAGAAGCGGTTGACGATGGCAATCGGGCCAAAAGGCTCTTCGTTCATCATCTTGGCCGTCGTCGGCACATCGACGAGAACCGTCGGCTCGAAGAAGTGTCCCTTGTTGCCGATGCGCTTGCCACCGGTCTTCAGGATGGCGCCCTTCGACACGGCATCATTGATCATGTCTTCCATGGCCGGGATGCGGCGCTCGTTGGCGAGCGGACCCATGGTGACGTCACCCTCAAGGCCGTTGCCGACCTTCAGGCCCTCGGCATATTTCACGATGCCGTCGATGAATTGGTCGGCAACGCCGTCCTGGATGAGGAAGCGCGTCGGGGCCACGCAGACCTGGCCGGCATTGCGGAACTTGGCCGAGGCCGACACTTCGATGGCCTTTGCCAGATCGGCATCGTCAAACACGACGACAGGTGCATGGCCGCCGAGTTCCATCGTTGCACGCTTCATGTGCTTGCCGGCAAGTGCCGCCAGATGTTTGCCAACCGGCGTGGAGCCGGTGAACGAGATCTTGCGGATGACCGGATGCGGAATGAGGTATTCCGAGATTTCGGCGGGAACGCCATAAACGAGGTTGACGACGCCTGCGGGAACACCGGCATCAGCAAAGGCGCGGATGAGTTCGGCCGGCGATGCCGGGGTTTCCTCAGGTGCCTTGATGATGATGGAGCAGCCGGTGGCAACAGCGGCGGAAAGCTTGCGCACGATCTGGTTGATCGGGAAGTTCCACGGCGTAAATGCAGCAACCGGGCCGATCGGGAATTTCACGGCCATGTTCGACACGCCGCCGAAGCGGGCGGGGATGATCTGGCCATAGGTGCGGCGGGCTTCTTCGGCAAACCAGTCGATCGTGTCGGCGGCATTGATGATTTCGGCCTTGGACTGGCCAAGCGGCTTGCCCTGTTCGCGTGTCATCAGCCAGGCGATGTAATCGATGCGCTCGCGCAGAATGTCGGCAGCCTTGCGCATCATCTTGGAACGTTCGAAGGCAGACGTGTCACGCCAGATCTTGAAACCCTTGTCGGCAGCGTCGAGCGCGAGGTCCAGATCGGCCTTTTCGGCATGGGCAATCTTGCCGATGATTTCCTGCGTTGCAGGGTCTTCCACGGCAATGGTCTTGCCGCTGATGGCATCGCGCCATTCGCCGTTGATGAAAAGCTTTACGTCAGGATAGCTATGCATGGAGGGGCCTCAATTCTTAGTCTTTTAAAACGGATGGTGTGGGAGGCAGGGCGTGGGAGGAGCGCCGCCTGTTCTGGAAGGTTCACCCCTCAGTTAGGACAAAAAGGCGCGACATTCAACGGTAGAGGCGAAAAGTATGACTAATAAAAAGGACCGGGAGATGCCTCTCCCGGTCCTTTTCAACTGTGTGCGGCGCTCTCTGAACGGATCAGAAAAACGCCTGGATGCCGGTCTGCGCACGCCCGAGGATGAGCGCATGCACATCATGCGTGCCCTCGTAGGTGTTGACGGTTTCGAGGTTCTGCGCGTGGCGCATCACGTGGTATTCGATCTGGATGCCGTTGCCGCCGTGCATGTCGCGGGCCTGGCGGGCAATATCGAGCGCCTTGCCGCAATTGTTGCGCTTCATGATCGAAATCATCTCCGGCGCCATCTTGTGTTCATCCATCAGGCGGCCGACGCGAAGCGAGCCTTGCAGGCCAAGCGCGATCTCGGTCTGCATGTCGGCGAGCTTCTTCTGGTAAAGCTGCGTGCCGGCGAGCGGCTTACCGAACTGCTTGCGATCGAGACCGTATCGACGCGCGCGCAGCCAGCAATCTTCGGCAGCCCCCATGACGCCCCAGGAAATGCCGTAGCGGGCACGGTTGAGGCAGCCGAACGGACCCTTCAGGCCAGAGACGTTCGGCAGCAGCGCGTCTTCACCCACTTCGACGCTATCCATGACGATTTCGCCAGTGATCGAGGCGCGCAGCGACAGCTTGCCGCCGATTTTCGGCGCCGAAAGCCCCTTCATGCCCTTTTCCAGCACGAAGCCGCGGATCTCGTTATTGTGCGCTTCCGATTTTGCCCAGACGACGAAGACATCGGCGATGGGCGCGTTGGAGATCCACATTTTCGAGCCGCGCAACCGGTAGCCGCCCTCGATCTTTTCGGCGCGCGTCTTCATGCCGCCGGGATCGGAGCCGGCATCCGGCTCGGTGAGGCCGAAACAGCCGATGAGTTCGCCAGACACGAGGCCCGGCAGATACTTCTTTTTCTGCTCGTCGGAACCATAGGCAAAGATCGGGTAGATGACCAGCGACGACTGCACGCTCATCATTGAGCGGTAACCGCTGTCGATACGCTCCACTTCGCGGGCAACGAGGCCGTAGGCGACATAACCGGCATTGGCCGCGCCATATTCTTCCGGAAGCGTGACGCCCAAGAGCCCGGCCTTGCCCATCAGCAGAAAAAGTTCCGGCTCGGTGGTTTCGGACAAATAGGCTTCCTGAATGCGGGGCAGAAGCTCGGCCTTGCCGAAGGCGGCGGCCGCATCGCGGATCATCCGCTCGTCTTCGCTCAACTGCTCATCGAGAAGAAAGGGATCTTCCCAGGAAAATGCTGCACGGTCGCTCAATGGAACCTCCACTTTCAAACTGTGGGGGAGTTATCGGCCATGCGCGCCTTAGCGTCCAGCGCCGTTTACTCACGATGACATGAGCTATAGGAATGCGGGATGTCCAATGTCAGCCGCAAGCTTTTACCCTCCACCAGCGCTCTCGCCGCCTTCGAATCCGTCGCGCGGCTCGGCAGCTTTTCCAATGCCGCCGACGAGCTTTCGTTGACGCAAGGGGCGATAAGCCGCCAGATTTCCGGCCTTGAGGATCAGCTCGGCATCCTGCTGTTTGATCGCTCCAGCCGGGGCGTGGCGCTGACGGAAGCGGGCCGCGCCTATGCCCGCGCCATCGGCGGCGCCCTGTCGCAGATCCGCGCCGCTTCGTTGCAGGCCATGACCAAACGGCATGGCGATACGCTGAACCTTGCGATGTTGCCGACCTTCGGCACGCGCTGGCTTTTGCCGCGCATTCCCCGTTTTGTTGCCGCCCATCCGGAAATCACGCTGAACTTTGCCACCCGCATCGGCATGTTCGATTTCGAGCAGGATGGGCTGGATGTCGCCATCCACATCGGCCAGCCCAACTGGCCGGGCGCCGATTGCACCTTCCTGATGGACGAGATGGTGGCGCCCGTATGCAGTCCCGCCTTCCTCGCAAAAAATCCGATTTCGCAGCCGGCCGATCTCCTGCCGCTGCCGCTTCTCCACATGGCCTCGCGTCCCGGTGCCTGGACGCATTTTTTCGAAAGCCTTGCGGTATCAGGCACACCGGCGCCCGGCATGCGGTTTGAACAGTTTTCAAGCGTGGCGCAGGCCTGTAGCGCAGGCCTTGGCGTAGCGCTGATGCCGCTGTTTCTCATCGAATCCGAGCTTGCGGCGGGAGACCTGGTGCAGGCGCTGCCGCAACAGGTGCGCAGCCCCAGTTCCTATTATGTCGTCGCTCCCATCACCCGCGTCGAGTTCCGCCCGGTCAAGCTGTTTCGGGCGTGGCTGATCGAGGAAGTCGGCCGCTGGCGCGACGAGCCCTATTATGCCTGAGCCGGAGTATTTGATGCAGCCCCACGAGTTCTGGCAGGAGGTGCATCCGCCTGCAAGTTTCCCCGAATACGGTCCTTTTTCCGGCTTCTATCCCGCAGGCTTTGCCGATGGCCGCCAGCTTCGCCTTCCGATCCGGCCGCTGCCGGATGGTCGCCATGCGCTGGCCTCCCTCATCATCAACCAGGCCAGTTTTGCCGTGGTGGAGGCTTTGGCCGAAGATCTTGCAAACCGCATCGCGCCGCTGAAGCCGGATGTGGTCGTGGGGCTTCCGACGCTGGGGCTGACGCTTGCCGCAGCCCTTGCCCGCCATCTTGGCCACACACGTTATGTACCGCTCGGGACCTCGCGAAAATTCTGGTACGAGGAAGGTCTTTCCGTGCCGCTCTCTTCCATCACCACGCCCGAGCAAGTGAAACGCCTTTATGTCGACCCGCGCATGCTGCCGCTGATGGAAGGCAGGCGCGTTGTCCTGGTCGATGACGTGATTTCGAGCGGCAGTTCGATTGTCGCGGGCCTTGGCCTCATGCAGGCGGTTGGCGTTTTACCGGTCGCCATAGGCGCCGCCATGCTGCAGTCGGAACGGTGGCATGCCACGCTTGATGCCTCTGGGCCCGAGTGGCGGCCGCTGGTGCAGGGTGTGCTCAAAACCCCGATGCTGACGAAACTTGCGGACGGGCGCTGGCAGTAATCGCCGGCAGTAGTTGTGCGTTGCGGCACTTTCCTCCTTGCCGACAGTTTGTAGATAGGCCTAGGATCAACATCTGATCGAGTGCTTTTGTATGACAATTCGGAATTCTGTAATGGAACCTGTGTTCGACGGCCACAATGATGTTCTCCTGCGGCTGTGGCGCAACAAGCGCAATGGCGCCGATCCGGTGGCGGAATTCGTCAAGGGAACACGCGAGGGCCATATCGATGGGCCGCGCGCCCGCGCCGGCGGTCTGGTGGGCGGTCTTTGCGCCATCTACATTCCCTCCGGCGACCTCATCCTCAAGGAGCCCGACGTCAACGGGCACTATTACACGCCGCTGGCCGCCCCGCTGGAACGCTCCGCTTCCTTGGATATTGCGCTCGAAAAATTTGCCATTGCGCTGAAGCTGCACGAAGCGGGCGCCTGGCGGATCTGCCGCTCCGTGTCGGAGATCCGCGAGGCCATCGGCGAAGGGCAGTTTGCCGCCGTCATCCATATGGAAGGCTGCGAGGCGATCGATCACGATCTGTCTGTGCTTGAGGTCTTTCATGTAGCAGGCCTGCGTTCGCTCGGGCCTGTCTGGAGCCGCCACAATGCCTTTGGCCACGGCGTGCCCTTTGCTTATCCGCTGTCGCCGGATACAGGGCCCGGCCTGACGGACCTCGGGTTTGAACTGGTGAAAGCCTGCGACCGTCTGGGCATCCTGATCGATCTTGCCCACATCACTGAAAAAGGTTTCTGGGATGTCGCCAACACATCCACCCAGCCGCTTGTGGCCAGCCATTCCAATGTCCACGCCCTGACGGCGGTGGCCCGCAACCTCACCGACCGGCAGATGGATGCGATCCGCGAGCGCAACGGCATTGTCGGCCTCAACTATGCCGTCACCATGCTGCGGCCCGATGCGCGCGATGACGCCAATACCAGCCTCGACCTGATGGTGCGCCATATCGACCATATGGTCGAGCGCATGGGCATCGATTGCGTCGGGCTGGGTTCCGACTTCGATGGTGCCACAGTTCCTGCCGATATCCGCGACGCCAGCGGCAACCAGAAACTGGTTGCGGCCCTGAAAGCTGCGGGCTACGCTTCCGAGGATCTTCAAAAGTTGTGCCGCGAAAACTGGCTGCGGGTTCTGGCAACCGCCTGGCACGAGGCCGACTGAACGCTTTCTGACGTGTTTAAAAACCTATAAAAACAGGGGACCATCATGACTGTCATGCACCGCAACCTTCGCCTTCTGGCAACCAGCGCGCTCCTTTCGCTTGCCGTTCTGTCGGCGCCGCAGGCCTTTGCCGCAACACCCGCCGATACGCTGGTCGAAGGCTTTGCCATCGACGATATCATCACGCTCGATCCCGGCGAGGCGTTTGAGCTTTCGGCAGCCGAAGTCACTGCCAACACCTACAGCAAGCTCGTCATGCTCGATCCCAAGGACACGTCCAAGGTGATCGGCGAACTCGCCGACAGCTGGACGATTTCCGATGATGGCCTGACCTATACGTTCAAGATGAAGCCGGGCCTGAAGTTTGCCTCCGGCAACCCGATCACCGCAGCCGATGTGGCCTATTCCTTCGAGCGCGCCGTCAAGCTCGACAAGTCGCCGGCTTTCCTGCTGACGCAGTTCGGTCTCACCGGCGACAACATCACCGACAAGGCGAAGGCCGTCGATGACCTCACATTCGCGTTTACCGTCGACAAGCCCTATGCACCGAGCTTCGTGTTGAACGTGCTGACCGCAACGGTCGCCTCCGTCGTTGACAAGCAGTTTGTCGTCTCCAAGGCAAAGCCGGTGACGCCGACGGCCGAATACAAATATGACAATGATTTCGGCAACGAATTCCTGAAGACCGGTTATGCCGGTTCCGGCGCCTACAAGATCGTCACCTGGCGCGCCAACGAAGCCGTCGTGCTGGAAGCCAATCCGAACTTCTTCGGCGAAAAGGCCAAGATCAAGCGCGTCATTTATCGCCACATGAAGGAAAGCTCGGGCCAGCGTCTGGCGCTGGAAAATGGTGATATCGACATCGCCCGCAATCTCGAGCCGAACGACCTTGCCGCCATCTCGGCCAAGAAGGATCTCGCCACGATCTCTGCGCCGAAGGGCACGCTCTATTATTTCAGCCTCAACCAGAAGAACGCCAATCTGGCCAAGCCGGAAGTGCGCGAAGCCTTCAAGTACCTGGTCGATTACGATGCCATCGGCGAAACGCTGATCAAGGGCATCGGCAAGATCCATCAGTCCTTCCTGCCGGAAGGCCAGCTCGGCGCCTCCAGCGAAAACCCCTACAAGCTGGATGTGGCAAAGGCCAAGGAACTGCTAGCCAAGGCCGGCCTGAAGGACGGCTTCACCGTCACCATGGACGTGCGCAACACGCAGCCGGTGACGGGCATTGCCGAAGCCGTACAGCAGACGCTCGGGCAGGCCGGCATCAAGCTCGAAATCATCCCCGGCGATGGCAAGCAGACGCTGACGAAGTACCGTGCCCGCACGCATGATATCTACATCGGCCAGTGGGGTTCGGACTATTTCGACCCGAACTCGAACGCCGAGACCTTCACCAGCAACTATGACAATTCCGACCAGGGCAAGACCAAGACGCTGGCCTGGCGCAATGCCTGGGATGTTCCGGAGCTGACGAAGAAGTCGCAGTCGGCGCTTCTGGAAAAGGATTCCGCCAAGCGCGCGGCGATCTATCAGGATCTGCAGAAGGAAGTTCTGGAAACGAGCCCCTTCGTCGTCATCTTCCAGCAGGTGGAAGTGGCCGGTTATTCGGCCAAGCTGAAGGATTTCAAGCTGGGTCCGAGCTTCGATACCAACTTCGTCTACACGATCTCGAAGTGAGCCGCGGAAAGGTCTGATCCCTTGACGCTTCCTGAAACAACGGGTGCGGTGCGGCCACGTCGCCGCGCCGCAAGCCCAGCCTGGGGCCTGCTGCGTTTTGCCGTCACTGTCGTGACGACATTCCTCGGGCTTCTCGCTGTGACCTTTTTCATCGGCCGGGTGATCCCCATCGATCCGGCGCTTGCCATCGTTGGCGATCGGGCGCCGGCACATGTGGTGGAGCGGGTGCGCGAGCAGCTGGGTCTTAATCTGCCACTCTGGCACCAGTTTCTGCTGTATCTTAAGCAGGTTCTGTCGGGGGACTTCGGTATCTCGGTGCTGTCGTCCAATCCGGTGATGGAGGATATTCGTCGGGTCTTTCCGGCAACGCTGGAGCTTGCGACGCTCGGCACGCTGATCGGGGCCGTCTTCGGCATTCCGCTCGGTGTGCTGGCTGCCGTGCGCCGGGGCAGTCTGGTGGACCAGGTGGTGCGCGTCATCGGCCTCATCGGTTATTCCGTACCCGTCTTCTGGCTGGCGCTGCTGGCGCTGCTGTTCTTTTATGCCAAGCTCAACTGGGTCGCTTATCCCGGCCGTATCGATGTCGTCTACGAATACACATTCACGCCGATTACTGGCCTTTTCCTGCTGGATGCGATCCTTCAGCGGCAATGGGATGTGCTGTGGGATCTCTTCCGCCACATCATCCTGCCAGCCTCGCTGCTCGGCTATTTCTCGCTTGCCTATATCAGCCGCATGACGCGCTCCTTCATGCTGAACGAACTGGCGCAGGAATATATCGTTGCCGCCCGCGCCAAGGGTCTGTCTGAAACGCGCATCATCTGGTTCCACGCGCTGCGCAATGCCGCCGTGCCGCTGCTCACCGTCATCGCGCTGTCCTACGCCGGCCTGCTGGAGGGATCGGTGCTGACGGAGACGATCTTTGCCTGGCCGGGCATCGGGCTTTACATCACCAATTCGCTGCAGAACGCCGATATCAATGCCGTGCTCGGCGGCACCATCGTCATCGGTGCGGTCTTCATCACCATCAATCTTCTGTCCGATCTTCTCTACCGGACGCTTGATCCGAGGACGCGCAGACGATGAGCATGCCGGAGACCACCTTGAAACCCTATAGCCGCGAATGGCTGCTGTCAGACCGGCCCACCTCGCGCCGTCAGGCAAAACTTGGCCGTGCATACGTGATCTGGCGGCGGTTTTCCGAAAACCGGCTGGCACTGCTCGGCCTGATGATCATCCTCGCGCTGATCGTCATTGCCGGCCTGGCCGATCTCATCTCGCCGTATAATCCTGTCATCGGTGATCTGCGCAACGCCCGCCTTCTGCCGCCGGGCGCCGATGGTTATATCCTCGGCACCGATGATCAGGGGCGTGACATTCTCTCGCGCCTCATCCACGGCTCGCGCCTCACGCTGCTGGTCGTCGTGCTGGTCGCCATTATTGCTGCCCCCATCGGCCTTATCGTTGGAACCGTTGCCGGTTATGCTGGCGGCTGGATCGATGCGGTGCTGATGCGCATCACCGACATTTTTCTCGCCTTTCCGAAGCTCGTGCTGGCGTTGGCACTTGTGGCAGCCCTTGGTCCCGGCATCGAAAACGCCATCCTCGCGATTGCCGTCACCTCCTGGCCGCCGTATGCGCGCATCGCCCGGGCGGAAACGCTGACCTTCCGCAATTCCGAATTCATTGCCGCCGTGCAGCTGATGGGCGCCTCGCCGTTTCGCATCGTGCTGCGCCACGTCATTCCGCTCTGCACGTCCTCGCTCATCGTGCGCGTGACGCTTGATATGGCCGGCATCATCCTGACGGCGGCGGGTCTTGGGTTTCTCGGCCTTGGCGCACAGCCGCCGCTTCCCGAATGGGGTGCGATGATTGCGTCTGGCCGCCGTTTCATTCTCGATCAATGGTGGGTGGCGGCCATGCCCGGCTTTGCCATCCTCATCGTCAGCCTCGGTTTCAATCTGCTGGGTGATGGCCTGCGCGATGCGCTCGATCCGAAGGAGGCCGGCCAATGAACCCGCTTCTGACGGTGGACGATCTGCGCGTCTCCTTCCCAACCCGCACGGGGCAAGTGGATGCGGTGCGCGGCGTCTCCTTCACGCTCGGCAAGGAAAGGCTTGGCATTGTCGGCGAATCCGGTTCCGGCAAGTCGCAGACCGGCCGCGCCATCATGGGGCTGACGCCTGGCCACGCAAAAATCAGCGCAAAGACGCTGTCCTTTGACGGCATCGATCTTCTGTCGGCGTCCGCCAAGCAGCGTCGCAGCCTGCGCGGCAAGCGGGTTGCGATGATCCTGCAGGACCCGAAATATTCGCTGAACCCGGTCATGACCATCGGTCGCCAGATCATCGAGACCCTGCGCACCCATGAGCGGGTGTCGTTCAATGAGGGCAAGGCGCGCGCGCTTGCCATGCTGGAAGCGGTGCAGATCAACGATCCGGAACGCGTCTTCGAGCTTTATCCGCATGAAGTCTCCGGCGGCATGGGCCAGCGGGTGATGATCGCGATGATGCTCGTCTGCGGCCCCGAGCTTCTGATTGCCGACGAACCGACGTCTGCGCTCGACGTGACGGTGCAGCTGGAAGTGCTCGCCATTCTCGACAAGCTCGTCTCCGAACGCGGCATGGGCCTCATCTTCATCAGCCATGATCTGCGGCTGGTCTCGTCCTTCTGCGACCGCGTCATCGTCATGTATGCCGGCCGCGTGGTGGAGGAACTGCCATCGGCCAATCTGGCGGAAGCAAAGCACCCCTATACGCAAGGTCTGTTGAATTGCCTGCCGACGATTGGAACGCATCGCCACCCGCTTCCCGTTCTGGAACGCAAGCCGGAGTGGGCCATATGAGCGCGTCAGCCCTTTCCGTCCGTAACATGGTGGTGGCCTTTGACGATTTTCTGGCGCTCGATGGCGTCAGCATCGATGTCCGCGAGGGGGAATCCTTCGGCATCGTCGGCGAATCCGGGTCGGGGAAATCGACACTCCTGCGCGCCGTGGCCGGTTTGAACAGCTTTGAAAGCGGCAGCCTGACGGTGGCCGGCCAGAGCTACAAGGGCCAGAAGCGGTCGAAGGAATTTTACCGCACTGTGCAGATGGTGTTTCAGGACCCCTACGGCTCGCTGCATCCGCGCCAGACGGTGGACCGGCTGCTGCTGGAGCCGCTCGCCATCCACGGCTTTACGGATGTCGATGTCCGCATTGCCCGCGCGCTGGATGAAGTGGGTCTCGGCAGCGGTTTCCGCTTTCGTTATTCGCACCAGTTGTCCGGGGGACAGCGCCAGCGCATCGCCATTGCCCGCGCGCTGATTCTGGAGCCGAAAATCCTGCTGCTTGACGAGCCGACGTCTGCACTCGATGCCTCTATCCAGGCGGAAATCCTCAACCTGCTGGAACAGGCACGCAGAGATCGCGATCTCACCTTCGTCATGGTCAGCCACGATCTCGGCGTCATCAGCCACATGTGCGAACGCCTGACGGTGATGCGCAAGGGCGAGGTGGTGGAAACCGTGTCGGTCGAAGCGCTGGAAAAACGTGAATTTTCAGAGGATTATACCCGTGCGCTGCTGGTGGCGAGCGAAGGGTTTCGCCGGGACTAATCTCGGCTGGGCGATGGCGCCACAGGATTAAGTGATGCAGCTTCGGGCCCTCATGTATTTCGACGAGCTTGTGCGCACCAATTCGATGCGCGCGGCTGCCGAAAACCTGAATGTTGCGGCAACCGCCGTCAGCCGGCAGATCGAGAACCTCGAGTATTATTTCGGCACAGCACTTGTGGAGCGGTCCAATCGCGGCATCAAGCTGACGGCAGCAGGCGAACTTCTGGCGGCACGCGCCGGGCGCACGCTGCGGGAACTGGAACATGTCCATCAGCTGATCGATGATCTGAAGGGCCTGCAACGCGGCAAGGTGACCATCTTTGCCAATGGCGCCACAGTTGCCAATCTGATTGCGCCGGTGTTGGCGGAATTCAGCCTGCGCTTTCCAAAACTACGGTTCGAGGTGGCCATCACCAGCGCACGACAGGCGCTCGATGCGCTGGCCTCTGCCGAAGCGGATCTTGTGGTGACATTGTTTGCGCCAAAACTGTCCGGCGTGAAGGTCAGGCTACGCTCCGAAATCACCTATGATCTCATCACCTCCGCCAATCATCCGGTGGCCCTGCAGCCGGAGATTTCGCTGCGGGATATCGCTGCCTTGCCGTTGGCGCTGCCGGACAAGAGCTTTGGCGCACGACAGGCTTTCGAGGAGCAGTTCTTGAAGATTGGCGTGGACCTCGATCCGGTTTTTGTGACCGGGTCGCTTGAAATGCTGAAGGAACTGGTGCTGCGCGAGGCGGCGGTGACGCTGCTGCCAGCGCTTGCCGTCCACCGCGAAGTGCGCTCCGGCCAGCTGGCCGCCATCCCCATTTCTGCCGGCAAGGGCGTGCGCACATCCATCGATCTCTGTGTGGCGCCGGATCGCCAATTGTCCTTTGCGGCCTCCAAGCTCGTCGATTTCATCGAAGCCTTCATGCGCGGCGCCGACCGGCCGAAACCATCGGCGCGGGCGAAGAAATCGGTGTAGCGATTTCCGCTACACAGGGCACACAAAAATGCTAATTGTGTGTGCGCCTGCGAAGTGCCACTCTCTTCGCATAACCACGTTCCCCTTCGGCTTTACGCAAAGCAAAGGGCAGAGCGAGAACAAGGGGAAGTTCGAGAATGGGAAGCACATTCCTTCGTGCATCGACGGCGCTTTCGCGCCGCGCCGTGTTGGGGCTGGCACTGGCGGCCGGTCTCGGGGCAGGGCTGCATGGCACGGCCGATGCAGCAACCAAGACCACGCTGACGCTTGGCATGTCTGTCGAGCCGCCGGGGCTTGATCCGACGGTTGCAGCCCCGGTCGCCGTCGGTCAGGTCACCTGGCAGAACGTCTTCGAAGGCCTCGTCACCATCAACGAAAAGGGCGAGATCAAGCCGCAGTTGGCCGAGAGCTGGGTGATTTCCGAGGATGGCCTCACCTATACGTTCAAGCTGCGCCAAGGCGTGACCTTCCACGATGGCGAAGCCTTCGATTCCTCCGTCGCGAAATTCACGCTCGACCGCGCCCGCGGCCCCGAGAGCACCAACGGCCAGAAGCGCTTCTTCCAGGCGATCGACACCATCGAGACGCCGGATGCCACAACGCTGGTCCTGAAGCTCAAGGCGCGCAACAGCAGCCTTCTCTACTGGCTCGGCTGGCCGGCCTCCGTCATGGTGGCGCCGAAAAATGCCGCAGACGCCAAGACTAACCCGATCGGCACCGGCCCGTTCAGATTCGTCAGCTGGACGAAGGGCGACCGTGTGGAGCTTGCCGCCAACCCGAACTATTGGGATAAGTCGGTGAAGGTGAATCTGGAAAAGGTCGTTTTCCGCTTTGTCGCCGATGCCCAGGCCCAAGCGGCGGCCCTTAAATCCGGCGATATCGACGCCATCCCGGAATTTGCAGCCCCCGAACTGATCGAAGACCTGAAGGCCGACGACAAGCTTGCAACCGTCATCGGCAATACCGAACTGAAGGTCGTCGCCGGCATGAACAGTGCCAAGAAGCCGTTCGACGACAAGCGCGTGCGCCAGGCGCTGATGATGGCGGTGGATCGCAAGACGCTGGTGGAAGGCGCCTGGTCCGGCTTCGGCACGCCCATCGGCAGCCATTATACGCCGAACGACCGCGGCTACGTCGATCTGACCGGCACGCATCCCTACGATCCGGAAAAGGCAAAGGCGCTGCTCGCGGAAGCCGGTTATGGCAACGGGCTGACCTTCACCATCAAGGCACCGCAGATGGCCTATGCGCAGCGTTCCTCGCAGATGCTGCAGGCAATGTTTGCCGAAGTGGGCGTGACGCTCAACATCGAAACCACCGAATTTCCTGCGAAATGGGTGGCGGATGTGTTCAAGGGCTCCAATTACGACATGACCATCGTTGCCCATGCCGAACCCATGGACATCGATATCTATGCGCGTGATCCCTATTACTTCAACTACAAGAACCCCGCTTT
>JAIXTO010000196.1 GCA_027483885.1 Rhizobiaceae bacterium | reverse complement strand
GGCCGAGATCTTGTCGAGCTTCTCTTCGAGATCGGCCGTGAAGTCGTATTCGACATATTTGGTGAAGAAGTTTTCGAGGAAGGCCGTGACCAGCCGCCCCTTTGAATGGGGGATCAGCTTGCGCTTGTCGATAACGATATATTCGCGGTCGCTCAGCGTCTTCAGCGTGGCGGCATAGGTGGAGGGGCGGCCGATGCCAAGCTCTTCCATCTTCTTGATCAGCGAGGCTTCCGAATAACGCGGCGGCGGCTCGGTGAAATGCTGGCTGGAATTCACCTTGTTCTTGTCGAGCTTTTCGCGGGCGTTGATTTCCGGCAGACGGCCGTCCTCATCGTCATCGCCGCCTTCGCCTTCCTCACGCTGATCGACATAGGCTGCGAGAAAACCATCGAAGCGCACGACAGAGCCGACGGCGCGAAGGCCGGCGCGATCTGCGCCATTGGCGGCAAGGATCTCGACGGTGGTACGCTCGATTTCGGCAGAGGCCATCTGGCTGGCAATGCCGCGCTTCCACACCAGTTCGTAAAGACGCAACTGGTCGCCATCGAGATAACGGCGAACCTGGTCCGGCGTGCGGTTGAAATCGGTCGGGCGGATCGCTTCGTGCGCTTCCTGGGCGTTCTTGGCCTTGGTGGAATAGAAGCGGGCCTTTTCCGGCAGGTAACGCGGGCCGAACTGGCCGTTGATGGCGCTGCGGGCCGCATCGATGGCTTCCGGCGCCATCTGCACGCCGTCGGTACGCATATAGGTGATGAGACCGACGGTTTCGCCGCCGATATCGACACCTTCATAAAGACGCTGCGCCACCTGCATGGTGCGCGAGGCGGAAAAGCTGAGATTGGAGGAGGCGGCCTGCTGCAGCGTCGAGGTGGTGAAGGGCGGGCCTGGATTGCGCTTGACGGGCTTTGCCTCGACCGTATCGACGCTATAGGCAGCACCTTCCAGCATTGCCTTGATGCGGCCGGCATCCTCGCCGTTCTTGATGCCGCGCGCCTGCACGCGCTTGCCATCGGCAGAGACGAGGCGGGCCTCGAACTGGTCGCCGCGCGGCGTCTTCAGGAGGGCGGAAATGTTCCAGTATTCTTCGGGGATGAACCGTTCGATCTCGCTTTCGCGGTCGCAAACGAGACGCAGCGCCACAGACTGCACGCGGCCGGCCGAGCGCGCGCCCGGCAGCTTGCGCCAGAGAACCGGCGACAGGTTGAAGCCGACGAGATAATCGAGCGCGCGGCGGGCGAGATAAGCATCCACCAGAGGCGTATCGATATCGCGCGGGTTGGCCATGGCATCCAGCACGGCCTTTTTGGTGATGGCGTTAAAGACGACGCGCTTCACCGGCTTGTCGCCGATCACCTTCTTTTTCTTCAGGAGGTCGAGCACATGCCAGGAAATTGCTTCTCCTTCGCGATCCGGGTCGGTCGCGAGGAAGAGGCCGTCGGAGGCCTTCACGGCATCGGCAATGTCCTTCATGCGCTTGGCGGATGCCGGATCCACTTCCCAGGACATTTCAAAATCCTGGTCGGGAAGCACCGATCCATCCTTGGCGGGAAGATCGCGGACGTGGCCAAACGAAGCGAGAACCTTGTAGCCTGGGCCAAGATACTTGTTGATCGTCTTGGCTTTTGCCGGAGATTCTACAACTACAACATTCATCTTTGTTCTCTAAAGCGGGCAAAACGGCGTTGTCACAACACGCCTTCACCGGGAAACTGACCTCCCGACATGGCGGGCGTTTGCCTCGCGGTCAAGGGGTAGGCCTCATTTTCTCCAATCCCGACGCCACAACCCATGCAAGTCTTAATCAGTATTGCAATCAAGGATAAACAATGTAGATTTGCGAGTGTGGATTATTATTTACACGCAGAGGATGAATCTCTGCCAGTGGGATGAGTTGGGGACGATGGTTTCGGATAGCGCCAATTTCAGAAGCAGCGAGCAGACCAAGGCCAATATCGCCTACATCAGACAGATGCTCGGCGAATTGCGCCACGTGGCCCACACCGAGGGCGCCGACATGCTGTGTTACCTTATCGAGATGGCCTTCGTGGAGGCCGGTGACCTGCAGCAGGGGCGTCGCGGGCTGTCAATCCAGCATCGACAGGGACACAAGCCCGCCGACATGCCGATGTAGACGGCCGGCAAGGTCCAGCTCCAGAAGCACCAGATAAACGGTCGCCGGTGCAAGTCCGGTGTGGCGGATGATGTCGTCGATATCGACGGGGGTGGGGCCGAGAGACGAGGCGATGCGCTCGCGGTCGCTGTCATCGGGGGGCAACATGTCGGCCGGCGTACGCTCCCCACCCGGTTCCTCGATCACCGACTGGTCGAGGAGATCCAGTTGCGAGAGGGGAGTCAGCGCCTCGATCACGTCGGCAGGGCCGGTGGTAACGATGGCCCCCTGTTTCAGGAGACCGTTGGTGCCGTGGCAGCGCGGATCGAGCGGCGAGCCGGGAACCGCAAACACGAGACGACCGAAATCTCCGGCAAGCCGTGCCGTAATGAGAGAGCCGGATCGTTCGGCGGCTTCGATAACAACAACACCGAGCGAAATGCCTGCAATCAACCGGTTTCGACGCGGAAAATCGCGCGCCCGCGGCTCCCAGCCGAAGGGCATTTCACTGACGGCCAGGCCGTTGCCGCCGGTGATTTCATCGAGAAGGGCAATGTTCTCCGGCGGATAAGGCTTGTCGAGACCGCCGGCGAGAACGGCAATCGTGCCGGTTTCGAGGCTTGCGCGATGGGCGGCCGTATCGATGCCGCGGGCAAGGCCTGAGGTGATCGTATAACCGGCACGGCCGCAATCGCGGGCAATCAGGCTTGCAAACTTGGCGCCGGCAATCGAGGCATTGCGCGAGCCGACAATGCCGACCGATGGCGGGGTGGCAGAAGTGAAGGCACCCTGCATGGCGAGAAGCGGCGGGGCGCCATCGATCTGGCGAAGGGCAGGGGGATAATCCGGCTCGCCGATGCCAACGAGACGGGCGCCGTGTTTCTGGGCGCGGTCCAGTTCGCGCTCGGCCTCATCCACGGAGGCGATGCGGATGGCGCGGGCAGCACCACCGCGCCGTGACAGTTCCGGAAGCGCTGCAAGGGCCGCTTCTGCCGAACCGAAATGGTTGATGAGGTCACGAAAGGTGGAGGGGCCGACATTGTCGCTGCGGATCAGCCGCAGCCAGGCGATCCTCTGCTTGTCCGAAAGCGCAATACCTTGTCGTCTTGCGCTTTCGGGTGGCATGGATGGTTATCCCTTCTGGCCGATCTTGCTTTCGGTGCCGTTGATCAGCCGCTCGATGTTCGCCTTGTGTTTCCAGTAGGAAATCAGCGTCATCACGGCCATCACCAGCGCGATCTTCTGTTCGCCCACTATCCACAATGCAACCGGAATGACAAGCGTTGCAACCAGTGCGGCAAGCGAGGAATAGCGGCTGAGTTTTGCAATTGTCAGCCAGACGAAGGCAAAGACCAGAACCATGGCAGGCGCCACGCCGAGCAGCGTGCCGATATAGGTCGCCACACCCTTGCCGCCCTTGAAGCCGAGCCAGACCGGAAAGAGGTGGCCAAGAAACGCGGCAAAGCCTGCAAGAACGCCAGCTTCCGCCCCAAGCTCCGACCCGAAATAGGCCGCAACGAGAAGGGCGGCGGCCGTGGCCTTGAAGGCGTCGAGCAGCAGCGTTGCAGCGGCCAGCTTCTTGTTGCCGGTGCGCAGCACATTGGTCGCACCGATATTGCCGGACCCGATCGAACGGATATCGCCAAGGCCGGCCGCCTTCGTCAGCAGAAGGCCAAAGGGGATGGAGCCGAGCAGGTAACCGAAGGCAAGGGCTGCCAGCGCAATCGGCGCCGTGATCTGCCAGGTCAGAAGGTCTGTCATGATGGCGCTCCTTAAAGCTGATGGACGAGCCGGCCGGCGACATAGGTCGCGACAGCCCGGCCGCTGAAGCGCGCATCCTCGAATGGCGTATTCTTTGACCGCGAGACGATGGTCTCCTTGGAGACGAGCCACGGCTCATCGAGATCGATCAGCGTGATATCGGCCTTTGCGCCCGGCTTCAGCGTGCCCGCGGGCAGGCCAAAAATTTCGGCCGGGCGCGTGGAGAGCGCGTGGATCAGCCGCATCAGCGGCACCCGGCCGGCATGGTGCAGCCGAAGGGCGGCCGCCAGCATGGTTTCAAGACCGATTGCGCCATCGGCGGCATCGGCAAACGGCAGCCGCTTGGTATCAACGTCCTGCGGATCGTGCGAGGAGACGATGATATCGATCGTGCCGTCAGCGAGCGCATCGACCATGGCCTGACGGTCGTCCTCGGTGCGCAGCGGCGGCGACAGCTTAAAGAAGCTGCGGTATTCGCCGATGTCGTTTTCGTTGAGCGACAGATGGTTGATCGAGATGGCGCAGGTGGCGTTTGCGCCACGCTGGCGGGCAAGCCGCATGGCCTCTGCCGATTCGGGCACCGAAATCTTTGCCGCATGATAATTGGCACCGGTCAGCTGCGCGATGCGCAGATCCCGTTCGAGCGGCAGAAGCTCTGCTTCCTTGGGAGCGCCGGAGAGGCCGAGCCAGCTGGCAAACAGGCCTTCGTTCATGACGCCGTTAACGGCCAGATAAGGGTCGCGGGCCTCGAGCGCTACGACGGCACCGAATTCGCGCGCATAGGTCATGGCGCGGCGCAGCAGTTGCGTATCGGCAAGGCAATGGCGGCCATTGGTGAAGGCAACGGCACCGGCCTTGGACAGAAGGCCAATCTCGGTCATTTCCTCGCCCTTCAGGCCGCGCGTCAGGGCGGCGGCCGGATGGACATTGACCAGCGCCTTGTCGCGCGCCGTCTTCTTGACGAATTCGATCAGCGCGATGTCATCCAACACCGGATCGGTATCAGGCATCATGATGAAGCTGGTGACGCCACCGGCGGCTGCCGCGCGGCTGGCCGATTCGATGGTTTCGCGGTGCTCGGCGCCGGGTTCGCCGACGAAAACGCGGGCATCGACAAGGCCGGGCACGGCGATGAGGCCGCTGCAATCGCGCACGGTCGCGCCGTCTGGCACGCCCTGGTTCTGCGCATCGAGGCCAGCGGCAAGGATCACGCCATCGGCGCCAACGATGATGGTGCCGATCTCATCGAGGTTGCGGGAGGGATCGAGGATGCGGGCATTTTTCAAGACAAGCGGAGTATTCATGCGCCCCATCCCTCGCTGCGCGGGCCCTGGTTTTCCGAGACCAGCAGCGTCTCCATCACGGCCATGCGCACGGCAACGCCCATTTCGACCTGGCTTTCAATGACGCTCTGCGGGCCATCGGCGACTTCCGAGGCGATTTCGACGCCGCGGTTCATCGGTCCCGGATGCATGACAAGCGCATCGTCCTTGGCGGCTTTCAGCTTTTCGGCATCGAGACCGTAGAAGTGGAAATATTCGCGCACCGACGGCACGAAGGAGCCGGACATGCGCTCACGCTGCAGGCGCAGCATCATCACCACGTCTGCATCCTTCAGGCCTTCTTCCATGGAGTGGAAGACTTCCACACCCATCTGCGAAATACCGGACGGCAAAAGCGTGGCGGGTGCGACGACCCGGACCCTGGCACCCATGGCATTCAACAGCAGGATGTTGGAGCGGGCGACACGCGAGTGGAGCACATCGCCGCAGATGGCAACGATGATGCGCGACAGCTTGCCCTTGGCGCGCCGGATGGTCAGCGCATCGAGGAGCGCCTGTGTCGGATGTTCGTGCTGGCCATCGCCGGCATTGACCACCGAGCAGGCGACCTTTTGCGCCAGGAGCGCAGCAGCACCGGCCGAGGAATGGCGCACGACGAGCACATCCGGGCGCATGGCGTTCAGCGTCATCGCCGTATCGATGAGCGTTTCGCCCTTCTTGACCGACGAGTTTCCGACCGACATGTTCATGACATCGGCGCCAAGACGCTTGCCTGCCAGTTCAAAAGACGATTGTGTGCGGGTTGAGGCTTCGAAAAAAAGATTGATCTGGGTCAGACCGCGCAGCGTCGAGGTTTTCTTTTCTCTTTGCCGGCTGATCTTGACCGCCTCGTCTGCCTTGTCGAGAAGGAACGTAATGTCCTGCTCGGTCAGGCCCTTGATCCCGAGGAGATGGCGGTGGGGAAAGAAGACCACGAAATTGTCCTCCGCTGGTTTCACGCGGTCTATAGAGAACGAGCGCGCGGGGAGCAAGCGGAGCAGGCGACCAGAAATTCCGATCCCCATGCAATTTGCCAAAAATTCGATTAGAAGCAGCCTCATGAATCAGATCACCCGGACCGACGACACCTTATCCGAGCTGAACCAGCCGAGCCTCTGGTCCGGTATCAACGCCTATCGTACCGATCCGCTGATGGTGGACCTGACGGCGGGCCTGCACCGCACCGTGCGCGAGGAGTTCGATGTTCTCGGCCGCTACGTCACCTCGCCCGAGGCGCAGGAACTGGCCCGCATGGCCAATGAAAGCCCGCCGAAGCTGAAGACGCACGGACCGCGCGGCGAACGGCTGGATACGGTGGAATTCCACCCGGCCTGGCACGCGCTGATGCGCCGCTCCATGGCAACGGGGCTGAATTCCTCGATCTGGGAAAATGCGCCCGAATCACGCAACGCCCAGCATCGTGCACGTGCTGCCCGCTTTTATCTCACATCGCAGCTGGAATGTGGGCATCTCTGCCCGCTCACCATGACAAGTGCCTCCGTGGCTGCCATGATGGCATCGCCGCGGGTTCACAAGGAATGGGCGCCGCGCGTTCTCTCGCGCAAATATGATTCGTCCAACCGCCCGGCCATGCAGAAGAATGCCATCACCATCGGCATGGGCATGACGGAAAAGCAGGGCGGAACCGATGTGCGCGCCAACCGCTCCACCGCCGAGCGCGTGGGCGAGGGCGTCTATCGCCTCTCTGGCCACAAATGGTTCATGTCGGCGCCGATGAGCGACGGGTTCATCATGCTCGCAAAAACCAACGAGGGCATCGGCTGCTTCCTCGTGCCGCGCCTTCTGGAAGATGGCACGGCCAACGGCTTGCAGTTCCAGCGGCTGAAGGACAAGCTCGGCAACCGCTCGAATGCCTCATCCGAAGTCGAGTTCACCGATGCTTTCGGCTATCTGCTCGGCGAGCCGGGCGGCGGCGTGCGCACCATTCTCGATATGGTGACGCTGACACGGCTCGATTGTGCGCTCGCATCCTCCGGCATCATGCGCGCGTCGCTTGCCGAAGCGGTGCATCACTGCCGGGGTCGCTCGGTATTCGGCAAGAACCTCATCGACCAGCCGCTGATGACGCGGGTGCTCGCCGACATGGCGCTCGACGTGGCGGCCGCAACGGCACTCTCCTATCGTCTGGCGGAAGCCTTCGACAAGGCCGGCAGCAACCCGACCGATGCGGCTTACGCCCGCGTAATGACGCCGGTCATCAAATACTGGACCTGCAAGATCGCGCCATCGCTGATCTACGAGGCGATGGAATGCCTTGGCGGCAACGGTTACGTGGAAGAACGCCCACTGGCACGCCATTACCGCGAGGCCCCGGTTAATGCGATCTGGGAAGGGTCCGGCAACGTGATGGCACTTGATGTGCTGCGGGTTCTCGGGCGCGGCAAGGATCTGTTCGATCTGGTTCTTGCCGGCATTGAACGGGACCTCGGTCCGAGCGGGCGAAAGACCACTGATGTGCTGCGGGCGGCCATGGCGCTTGCCGAACGCGACGAGGGCGCCTCGCGTCTGCTCGTTGAGCAACTGGCGCTGGCGGCCGGTGCTGCCGAACTGTTCCGGCTGGGTGCCGGCAAGATTGCCGATGCGTTTCTGGAAACGCGTCTCGCCGGCGGATGGCGCGCGACCTATGGCATGCTCGATTCGCGCTTCGATGCGTCCTACATCGTCGATCTGCTTTATCCGGCGGCGAACTGACCCGCCCCGTCTGGCGTCCAAACCCCTGTTGTCCACAGTCTTCGCCCCGCGATTAACCATGTCGCGGGGTTTGCGTTGCGTGGGCCGCGGCAAGGCCTACATTGGCCGTTAACAGATTGTTAACCATCCGCGAGCGTAACGCCCTTGGCCGCCAACCGTTTCTACAGTGTCTGCCTGCTTCTGGTGTCGCTGGCGTTCTTTGCCACGCTGGCGCTCGATATCGCCGTACCGGCGCTGGTGCTGACGCTGATGGCGGCGATCCGCTGGGCGCTTCTTTCCGCCGATGGCCTCGCACCCAACGATTTCAAGATGAAAGGGCAGGCCGCATGAAGTGGTTTCTCATCCTCTGGGCCGGCCCCGTGTTGCTGCTTGGCGCCTGGTACGGCCTTTCCTATTACGACATGAGCTTTGGTTTCTTCATGTTGACGCGCCAGACGCATGACCTGGTGTTCCAGATCTATGGAAACGTGCTCGGCATTCCACCGGAAAACCTGCCGCCGCTGGTGGCGCGCGCCATTGCCGTCGACAGCCTGATCGTGCTGTCGATCGTTGCCTTCCGTAAGCGTAAGGAGATTGCCGCCTGGTGGCGGTCGCGTCAGCTGGCTGTTGATGCCGCCCGCAGCGACGACAACCTGTCGAGAGCCCCCTGAAGAATGAAGCTAGCGGCGGCCGAATCGATGCGCTCCTTGCGCTTGGCCCGCGACACATCCATTTCCAGAAGCGCCCGTTCGGCAGCCACCGTCGACAGGCGCTCGTCCCAATAAACGAACGGGATTTCCGTTTTTTCGCTCATGGCGCGCACGAAGGCGCGGGTGGCCTGGACACGCGGTCCGGCTGAACCATCCATGTTCGTCGGCAGGCCGATGATAAAGGCCGCCACCTTTTCCTTCTCGGCAAAGGAGAGAAGCGTCACAGCATCCTGGGTGAATTTCACCCGTTTCAGCACCGGGCGTGGCGAGGCAAAACGCAGGCCGAGATCTGACATGGAGAGGCCAATGGTTTTTGTGCCGAGGTCGAGACCGGCAACCGCCTGTCCGGGCTGAAGATGTACCGCCAGTTCCTCAATCGTCAAAACCGCCATGCCGTTTCCTTTGCCCTTGAGCGGGGAATCGCATCCGCCGCTTTTATTTATCGTCGGATTGCCTATGTGCTATCCCGTGCGGGGTAAAGCAGATCCGGGCGCGAGCCCCTTGCGTAATGTGCAGGTGCCCCCAGATTATCGATCCGTCCTTTGTCCCCCACACCTAATCCGATTTTAGCAGAAAGAGGAGTTTTTCATGAAGATCACCTGGCTTGGCCATTCCGCCTTCAAGATCGAAATCCAGGATGCAAAAATCCTCATCGATCCCTTTCTCACCGGCAATGCCTCCTTCGCCGACCTTGACCGCAAGGATGTCTCCGACGGCGTAACCCATATTCTTCTCACCCACGGTCATGGCGACCATGTCGGCGACACGATCGCTCTTGCCGCCGAGACTGGTGCCGTGGTGCTGGCCAATGCCGATCTTGCCGCCTGGCTCGGCTCCAGGGGCGTGCAGAAGATCGAGATGGGCAATACCGGCGGCACGGTGGGTTTTGGCGGTTTCACCGCGACATTTACCCAGGCGCTGCATTCCTCGGCGCAGATTACTGAAGACGGGGTGTCGCATGCGCTTGGCAATGCCAACGGCCTGATGCTGCACTTTGAAGGCGAGCCCTCGCTTCTCCATATGGGAGATACCGACATCTTTACAGACATGGGCCTGATCAACGAGTTGCACCAGCCGGATATCGGCCTCGTGCCGATCGGCGACCGCTTCACCATGGGCGGTGCCGTGGCAGCGCTTGCCTGCCAGCGTTTCTTTGATTTCAAGCATGCCATTCCCTGCCACTACGGCACTTTCCCGATCATCGACCAGACGCCGGAAAAGTTCGTGAAGGGCATGGAAGGCCTGAAGACCCGCGTCGAAGCGCCCAAGGTCGGGGTGACGCTGTCGTTCTGATTTTTGAGCTTGAGGATTGCTGAAGGCGGTGGCAGGCGCGGGCTTGCCGCCGCCTTTTGCGTTTCTAAGGGCTTCGAGGTGCAGGGATGCGGCCAAACCCGTTGCGAAGGCCGGAGCGGGCTATTATAGCGGGAGGGCAATTCCATCCGGAGAAAACTCAATGTCCGTCGACCTAGCCACCGTCAAGCGCGTCGCGCGCCTTTCCCGCATCGCCGTCACCGAGGAGGAGGCCGAGCGCATGGTGGGGGAGTTGAACGGCATCCTGGGTTTTGTCGAACAGCTGTCTGAAGTGGATGTGACGGGCGTCGAACCGATGACGTCGGTAACGCCGATTATCATGCGCAAGCGCCACGACGCTGTAACGGATGGCGACAAGGCCGATGATGTGGTGGCGAACGCCCCCGCAACCGACCAGAATTTCTTCCTCGTGCCCAAGGTTGTTGAGTAAACGCTCTCTGCCAGCGAAGCTCCAGCCCCGATCCGCACCCGAACGAGCCTTGAAAACATCATGACCGACCTGACCAGCTTTTCCATTGCCGAAGCCCGCGACAAGCTGAAGAGCCGCGACATTTCCGCCGTCGAACTGACGCAGAGTTATCTGTCCGCCATCGACGCTGCCAATGGCGCGTTGAACGCCTATGTGGCGGTGACGCCCGACACGGCGCTTGCCATGGCCAAGGCTTCGGACGAACGCCTTGCGACCGGCAAGGGCGGCGCGCTTGAAGGCATTCCGCTTGGCGTGAAGGACCTCTTTGCCACCGAAGGCGTCCACACTCAGGCTGCCAGCCACATTCTCGATGGCTTCAAGCCAAAATACGAATCGACCGTGACGCAGAACCTGTGGAACGACGGCGCCGTGATGCTGGGCAAGCTCAACATGGACGAGTTCGCCATGGGCTCTTCCAACGAAAGCTCCTATTACGGCCCGGTGGTGAACCCTTGGAAGGCTGAGGGGTCTGACGAGAAGCTGGTGCCGGGCGGCTCGTCCGGCGGCTCGGCGGCAGCCGTTGCCGCGCGTCTTTGCGCAGGCGCCACCGCTACCGATACCGGCGGCTCCATCCGCCAGCCGGCCGCCTTTACCGGCACCGTCGGCATCAAGCCCACCTATGGTCGCTGCTCACGGTGGGGCATTGCCGCCTATGCCTCCTCGCTCGATCAGGCCGGCCCGATTGCGCGCGACGTGCGCGATGCGGCGATCCTGCTCAAATCCATGGCCAGTGTGGACTTGAAGGATTCGACCAGCGTCGATCTGCCGGTGCCGGATTACGAGGCGTCGCTCGGCCAGTCGCTGAAGGGCATGAAGATCGGCATTCCCCGCGAATACCGTGTCGAGGGCATGCCGGAAGAGATCGAAAAGCTCTGGGCGCAGGGCATGCAGTGGTTGAAGGATGCCGGTGCCGAAATCGTCGATATTTCGCTACCGCACACCAAATATGCTCTGCCGGCCTATTATATCGTGGCGCCGGCCGAAGCCTCGTCCAACCTTGCCCGTTATGATGGCGTGCGTTACGGCCTTCGCGTCGACGGCAAGGATATTGCCGACATGTACGAGAAGACGCGTGCAGCCGGTTTTGGCAAGGAAGTGAAGCGCCGCATCATGATTGGCACCTATGTGCTGTCTGCCGGTTATTACGATGCCTATTACCTGAAGGCGCAGAAGGTGCGCACGCTGATCAAGCGCGATTTTGAGACCGTGTTCCATGACGGCGTCGATGCGGTTCTGGCCCCGATCACACCGTCCTCGGCCTTTGCCATCGGCGACAAGGAACTGGCGGCCGATCCGGTGAAAATGTACCTGCAGGACGTGTTCACCATCACCGTCAACATGGCAGGCCTTCCGGGCCTTTCGGTTCCGGCAGGGCTTGATCACAAGGGGCTGCCGCTTGGCCTGCAGCTGATCGGCAAGCCGTTCGAGGAAGAAACGCTGTTCAAGACGGCGCATGTCATCGAACAGGCCGCCGGCACGTTTTCGCCGGCGAAGTGGTGGTAACGAGGCTTACCATCCGCGCCATGGCGGCCGCCGATCACCGGGCGGTCGCAGAGATCGGTTTTTCCGCGTGGATGAGCAGCGATGCCTGGAGCGTTCAGCGGCCGACCGATGCGGTGATCGACCACGTGCGCCGTGCCTTCGATGCCTTTCCGTCAGACGCAACCGATCTGATCACTGTTGCCGAACAGGACGGGAAGATCGTCGGCTGGACGGCGCTGAACGGTGAGGGAGGCCACATCTCCGACCTCTGGGTGCATCCTGAAAGCCAGGGAATGGGGATTGGCCGGGCGCTGATCGGTCATCTGCTTTCGCGCATGCGGAGCGAAGGCATTTCCCTCGCTACAATCCACACGCATGCCACCAATTCAGGCGCGATCAGGCTTTATGAGCGCGCGGGCTTTCGCATCGTCTGGCGCGGCATGGAGTTTTCCAGAAGCGCTGGGACGGAGCTGGAGAAGGTGCATATGGAGCGGGTGCTGGGTTGAGCGTTGGTGTCGGGCTATCAGCTCAGGCCGCAGCATCACTTTCCTACCGGTAATTCACCGCTTCCCTTGCGTCAGCATATAGGCCTTCAGAACGGCGTTCATGCGGGTCTGGTAGCCTTTTCCCTGAGACCTGAACCATTCCAGAACCTCGGCATCAAGCCGCATAGTGATTTGCTCCTTGTGCGATGGCTGCACAAGTCGAGCATTCTTAAAAAAGTCATCGCCAAGCTCAGGGATGTCGCTGTAATCGATCTGGTCATCACTCCGGTCGGCGAGGGCCTTCAGTCTCTGTTGTGATATGGGCATGGTAACGCACCCGTTCCTTCCTGTTTGCCAATCGCGCCGAAATGAGCCGTGTCACCCCATGACGATCTGTGTGGACGACGGCGACAACGATCAAGCCAGCTATGGCGCCAAGCGTTATGAACCGGCCTTCACCGTAGTCTTGGCGACGGTCCTCTACCGTCAGAACAGGCCCATCGAAGATCAGTCTCGCCTCTTCGAAGGAGAGCCCGTGCTTGCGCAGGTTCGCATCGTTCTTGGCGTCGTCCCACTCAAAACGCATTGTCAAATGTAACGACACGAGAATGTTTTCACAAGAGGCGCGAACAGGCCGGCGCCGACGTGGCGCCGGCCCATTCCTCTACCGGTTATCCTGCTCGGAGCGCACCAGCACCAGGCCGCGTTCGGTGATGCGGTAGGGTTGGCCGCTGCGAGAGGAGATGGCCTTTTTCTGCTTCAGCTTGCGGAAGGTCATGATGTCGAGGCCGGAGAAGGCCCAGCCTTCGCGGGTCAGCAAGCGCACGGTCTCGATCTTGCGGTTGTCGTTGCGGATGAGTTCGATCCTGCCGCCCTGGGCGAGCAGGTGGAGAATGCGCTGTTCTGCGCGGGAAATGTCCATGGTCGTGAAGTCCGAAAGGTCCCTGTCGGAACACATGAAAACGGGTCCGGACGCAAAGGCTGCGCCGGGGCTTCGTGATCATCGGGCGGCCGTGAGAGATGGGCTCTCAGGCTGCCCCGTACCGGGACTCGGACGAATTGGACATCAAAACTCCTGTTGACGTTTAAGAATTACCGGGAAAGCAACCGGCAATCAAGCGGTTGGCCGGTGGTGCCTCTTGGAATTGCCGTTATGCGATGGTCTAATCCTGTCGTCACACAGAGGCTGCCATGCTGACCATTCGCAATGCCCGGGAAGACGAGGCCGAGTTATTGACTGAAATCGGGTTGCGCGCCTGGGCGCAGGCCATGGGCGCCATCGGCGGCAGCGATGCGCTGCAGGAAAGCGCTTCGTCGGCCTTTTCCAATTTTGTCCAGTCGTCCTGGCTCACCATCACCGTTATCGAGGATAATGGCGTCGTGGCCGGCTGGGCGGCGCGCGAGGGGCTGGATGAAACGATCAGCGATTTCTGGATCGACCCGGATCATCAGCGCCGCGGCCTTGGGGCCGCCCTGATCGGCGAGGTGGAAAAGGAAATCGTCCACCAGGGCTTTGCCACGGCACGGCTTGAAACCCATGCCCACAACACGGATGCCGTGACTTTCTTCGAAAGGAACGGATATGCCGTCAACTGGCTGTCGGTCGCCTACGCGCCAAAGCTTGATCAGGATGTGCAATCGGTCGGCATGTCCAAGCAACTGGTCGCGCAAGAGGCTGAAGGCTACGGGCGCGAGTTCTGAAGCCTGCAATTGAGGCCGGGCCGGTGCCGTTCAAAAGCGGGAAAGCTTGCACGCCTGCCTCATTTGCTCTACCTGACAAAGACTTCAAACAGTCCGCATGAAGAGCTTTTTCCATGACCCTTGTCGATGTTCGCACGCCTGATCCGAAACGCTTCATTCCCGGTGCCACCGGCGATTGGGAAGTCATCATCGGCATGGAAGTGCATGCGCAGGTGCTGTCGAAATCCAAGCTGTTTTCGGGCGCTTCCACCGAGTTCGGCAAGGCGCCCAATGCCAATGTGTCGCTGGTCGATGCTGCCATGCCCGGCATGCTGCCCGTGATCAACGAGGAGTGCGTGGCGCAGGCCGTGCGCACCGGCCTTGGCCTGAAGGCGCAGATCAACAAACGCTCGATCTTCGACCGCAAGAACTATTTTTATCCGGATTCGCCGCAGGCCTATCAGATCTCGCAGTTCAAGGACCCGATCGTCGGCGAAGGCCAGATCGTGATTTCGCTCGGACCGGATCGCCAGGGCAATTTCGAGGATATCGAAATCGGCATCGAGCGCCTGCACCTGGAACAGGATGCCGGCAAGTTGATGCATGATCAGCATCCGACCATGTCCTTCGTCGACCTGAACCGTTGCGGCGTGCCGCTGATGGAAATCGTGTCGAAACCCGACATGCGTTCCTCGGATGAAGCGAAAGCCTATATGACCAAGCTGCGCTCCATTGTGCGCTATCTCGGCACGTGCGATGGCAATATGGATGAAGGCTCGATGCGCGCCGACGTCAACGTGTCAGTCCGCCGTCCGGGCGAAGGTTTTGGCACGCGCTGCGAAATCAAGAACGTCAATTCCATCCGCTTCATTGGCCAAGCGATCGAATACGAAGCGCGTCGGCAGATCGCGATTCTGGAAGATGGCGGATCCATTGAGCAGGAAACGCGCCTGTTTGATGCCGGCAAGGGCGAGACCCGCTCCATGCGCTCCAAGGAAGATGCGCATGATTACAGGTACTTCCCCGATCCTGATCTGCTTCCGCTTGAGTTTGATGATTCATTTGTTGAGGCGCTGAAGAAGGACCTGCCGGAACTGCCCGATGACAAGAAGGCGCGTTTCGTGTCCGAGCTTGGCCTGTCGGTTTATGACGCCTCGGTGCTCGTTTCTGAAAAGTCGATTGCCGATTATTTCGAGGCCGTGGCTGCCGGTCGCGATGGCAAGACGGCGGCAAACTGGGTGATCAACGATCTGCTCGGTGCGTTGAACAAAGCCGGCAAAGGCATTGAAGAGACTCCCGTTTCCCCGGCCCAGCTCGGTGGCATCATCGACCTCATCAAGTCGGAAACCATTTCCGGCAAGATCGCCAAAGACCTGTTCGAGATCGTCTTTACCGAAGGCGGCGATCCCGCCGAGATTGTCGAGAGCCGTGGCATGCGCCAGGTGACCGATACCGGCGCCATCGAAAAGGCCGTGGACGAGATCATTGCCGCCAATCCCGATCAGGTTGCCAAGGTGCTGGCGAAGCCGACACTCGCCGGCTGGTTTGTCGGGCAGGTGATGAAGGCAACGGGTGGCAAGGCCAATCCGCAAGCGGTGCAGGCGCTGGTCAAGGCAAAGCTCGGGCTTGAAGACTGATAAGGCTGTTTGAGGCCGTTCCACAGCACCGGTCCGCGCCTGTCGCGTGGCCGGTGTTGTCGTTTGAGGAGAGATAAAAGACATGGTGTTTTTTGTACGCACCGCCGGCGAGCAGGATGTGGAGGCAATCCGCGCTCTGCTGCGCGAAACCTGGCATGCCACCTATGACGGCTTTTATGGCAGTGCAAAGGTGGCTGAACTGACCACGACCTGGCATTCGGCGGCTGCTATCAAGGCGCAGATCGGCAAGCGCGACGGCGAGTTTCTGGTGGCCGATGACGGGCGCAAGCTCGGCGGTGTCGGTTATGCGGCGATGTCGCCGAAGATGACGAAAACCGCCATGCTGCACCAGCTGTACGTGCGCCCCTCCTGCCAGAACGAAGGCATTGGTCGCGACATTTTTGCTGAGCTGGAGACATGTTTTCCCGACGCGGAAATCATGCGGCTGGAAGTGGAGCCACGCAATGTGCGCGCCATCGCCTTCTACAACCGCCTCGGCTTCATCGAGGTCGATCGCACGAAAAACTGCGGTGGTGCAGACAGCGGTATCGAAGCCGTGGTCATGGAAAAGCCGCTTGCCGGCTGACCGGGCAGGGGAGCTGCTCGGCTAAATGCTTGTTATGCCAGATGAGGGGTGGAGGTGCGCCACCCGACGGGATAAGATCTGAGCAGTATTCGGAACTGGAGGAGAGTGCGAATGACTGCCGAGGATTTTGTAGTGCGAAAGGCCCGGGAAGAAGACCTTCCCCAACTCATTCATCTCCTGGCGGAGGATACGGTTGGTTCCCATGGCGATACTGTCGATCCTGATGCGTTCGAAGATTACCTGCGTGCCTTCCATGTGATCGATCAGGCGCCACAGGAGCAGCTGTTTGTGGCCGAACGCAACGGAGAGATCGTTGCGACCTACCAGATGACGTTTCTGCGCACGCTGCGCGGACGGGGGGCAATGGATGCGCAGGTGGAGGCGGTCCACACACGTGCCGACTGCCGGGGGCAGGGGATAGGCCGGGCGCTGATGGACCATGCGCAGCAGGAAGCCCGCCGCCGCGATTGCCGGCTGCTGCAGTTGACCTCCAATGCAGCGCGCACCGATGCGCATCGTTTCTATGAACGGGAAGGGTTTACCCGCACCCATATCGGCTTCAAGATGAAGCTCAAATAAGAGTGGGCCGGCGCCGAACCACTGGACATCGACGGTGCGAGATTGCATAAGCAGATCAAGGAAACATTCCTTGTCTCTCGCGAGGACGTTGGAAAAAGTATGAAAAATCTTCTCCTGCAAATCTTCACCTGGTGGAACGGCCAGACCATGGGCACCCGCTTCTTCACGTGGCGCAAAGGCACGCGCGTCGGCGAAGACGAGTTGGGCAATGTCTATTACGAGGGCCCCATGTCCTCCTATGGCCTGCAGAAGCGCTGGGTGATCTACAAGGGTTATGCGGAAGCCTCCGCCATTCCGCCCGGCTGGCACGGCTGGATGCATCACCGCACAAACGTTCCGCCGAGCAAGGAAACCTATGTGGCCCGCGAATGGCAGAAGCCGCATATCGCCAACATGACCGGCACGCCGCTCGCATACCGTCCCCAGGGCTCGCTCGAGGCGACTGGCGAGCGTCCGCGCGTCACCGGCGACTACGACGCCTGGACACCGGGCGCCTGACCATTTCTTTCTCCGCCTTCGCGCCACAATTGCGGCATAACCCATGCCTGCCCCGGTTTATTGTCGGGACGGGTTTTTAAATCGTGGTGAGATCGCCGATGCGACAGAATTTCCTTCGACCGCTGCTCCTCGGCCTGACCGTGGGTGCAAGCCTGCTGTCCGGCCTTGCCCCGGCCTCTGCGGCGCGGCTGGAAAACCCGGTTGCCGAATTTTCCGGCATCGACAAGATCACCGGCCGCATCACCAAGTTCGACGTCTACGTGAACGAGACGGTGCAATACGGCGCGCTGCAGGTGACGCCAAAAGTGTGCTATTCGCGCGATGACAGCGAGGCGCAGCGGATCGACGGCTTCGTGGAAGTCGATGAGATCACGCTCGACCGAAAAATCCGCCGCATCTTCACCGGCTGGATGTTTGCCGACAGTCCCGGTTTGAATGCAGTCGAACACCCGATCTATGACGTGTGGCTGACCGGCTGCAAAAAGACGTCCGACGTTCCGCCACCGGCTGCCGCACGCAAGTAAGGCCCCGAATCTCACTTATTCCCTGCGCGTCGTCATTGGATATATGCGATGATGAAGATTATCGTGGGACGCCACCGGAGCCTTTGCCATGCCACTCGCTGAAAAGTTCATCGTCCTGCCGTTCAAGAAGAACCGCGGCAATATCGTGCCCGGCGAAATGCGCCAGGCCTCCAGTGCAGCGTCCGCCGAGAAGATCGCCACCGCCATGTCCGCCCGCCATATCGGCGTTGCCGCCTATTCCGTTCAGGTGGACGAGGAGAGCGGCGACATGTCGAGCCCGAAGCTGATCATCGGTTTTGGCGAGACGGCGGATCTGACGACGAACTGAGGCGGCATTGCCGATCCCTGTACAACGGGGGCTCGGGTCAGAACCGCAGCGTTTCGCCTTCCATCGCACCGGCCAGAAGCTTGAGATAGTCCGCCTTCGGCACGTCGATCGCGCCGAACGTCTTCAGGTGTTCGGTGGTGAACTGCGTGTCGAGGAGGCGAAAGCCGCTGGCCTTCAGCCGGTCCACCAGGTGGACCAGGCAGATCTTGGAGGCGTTGGTGCGGCGTGAAAACATGCTTTCGCCGAAGAAGGCGCTGCCAAGCGACACGCCGTAGAGGCCACCCACGAGTTCATCCCCCTCGAACGCTTCCACGCTATGGGCATGACCCATGCGATTGAGTTCGGTGTAGAGCGTGCGGATGGTGGTGTTGATCCAGGTGCTGGGCCTGTCGGGTGCTTCAGCCGCACAGCTGGCCATGACGGCCTCAAAGGCTGTGTCGAAGCGGATGACAAGCGACGAACGCTTCAGCGCCTTCTGCAGGCTGCGTGACACATGAAAAGCGTCGAGCGGCAGGATGCCGCGCAGTTCCGGCTCGACCCAGAAAATCTCCGGGTCGTCTGCCGATTCGGCCATGGGGAAGAGGCCGATGGAATAGGCGCGCAGCAGAACATCCGGGGTAATGGCTGGATGATGTCTGCCGCGCCGCCCTGCCATCTTTAGGCTTCAGGCTTGTCGCCTGCCAGGTACTTCTCCAGCCAGTGGATATCATAATCGCCATTGGCGATATCCTGGTTGGAAACGAGATCCTGGAACAGCGGAAGCGTCGTCTTAATGCCGTCCACGACGAACTCATCCAGCACGCGGCGCAGGCGCATCATGCATTCGACGCGGGTGCGTCCATGCACGATCAGCTTGCCGATGAGGCTGTCGTAGTAGGGCGGGATCTTGTAGCCGGCATAGGCGCCCGAATCGACGCGAACGCCGAGACCACCCGGTGCATGGAAATGCGTGATCGTGCCCGGAGACGGCACGAAGGTGCGCGGATCCTCGGCATTGATGCGGCATTCGATGGCATGGCCGGAAAAGACGATCTCGTCCTGCGTGACGGAGAGGCCGGCGCCTGACGCGACACGGATCTGCTCATGCACCAGGTCGATATTGGTGATCGCCTCGGTGATCGGATGCTCCACCTGCAGGCGGGTGTTCATTTCGATGAAATAGAACTCGCCGTTTTCGTAGAGGAACTCGATGGTGCCGGCGCCGCGATATTTCATCTTGCGCATGGCGTCAGCGCAGATTTCGCCGATCTTCATGCGCTGCTCGACGTTGAGGGCAGGGGAGTTTGCCTCTTCCCAGACCTTCTGGTGGCGCCGCTGCAGCGAGCAGTCGCGTTCGCCGAGATGAATGGCGTTGCCTTCGCCGTCACCGACGATCTGCACTTCGATATGGCGCGGCTTGCCGAGGTACTTTTCCATATAGACGGCATCGTTGCCGAAGGCGGCCAACGCCTCGGAACGGGCGGTCGACACGGCCTCTTCGAGCTCGGCCTCGGTACGCGCGACCTTCATGCCGCGACCACCGCCGCCGGCGGTTGCCTTGATCAGCACCGGGAAGCCGATCTGACGAGCGATTTCCAGCGCGTTTTCCGGAAGCACTTCCCCATCGGAACCCGGCACAACCGGAATGCCAAGCTCGACCGCCGTCTTCTTGGCGGTGATCTTGTCGCCCATCAGGCGGATATGTTCCGCCGTCGGTCCGATGAAGGTGATACCGTGGGCGTCGAGGATATCGGCAAACTTGGCGTTTTCCGAAAGGAAGCCGTAACCGGGATGGACGGCATCGGCGCCGGTGATCTCGCAGGCGGCAACGATCTGATGGATGTTCAGATAGCTGTCACGCGAGGGCGGCGGGCCGATGCAGACACTTTCGTCGGCAAGGCGCACGTGCATGGCGTTTGCATCGGCCGTCGAGTGGACGGCGACGGTCGCGATACCGAGTTCCTTGCAGGCGCGCAGGACGCGCAGTGCAATTTCGCCGCGGTTGGCAATGAGAATCTTGGAGATCATGGATCTGCCTTATTCGATCACGATGAGCGGTTCGCCATATTCGACAGGCTGGCCGTCGCTGACGATGATTTCCGTCACCTTGCCGGAACGCGGCGCGGGGATCTGGTTCATGGTCTTCATGGCTTCGATAATCAGCAGCGTCTGGCCTTCCTTGACCATCGCACCGACTTCGACAAAAGGACGCGAGCCCGGAGCCGGCGACAGGTAGACCGTGCCGACCATGGGTGCGGCAACGGCGTTGCTGCGATCCTTCACGGCTTCGGCGGGGGCTGCTGCGGCCGGTGCGGCGGCTGCAGGTGCTGCGGCATATTGCGGCGCTGCGGCCTGCACATACTGTGCGGCGGGAATGTTGCGCGACACGCGGATGCGCAACTCGTCCTGCTGCACTTCGATTTCCGTGAGATCGGTATCCTTGAGGATGTTCGCCAGATCGCGGATCAACCCCTTGTCGATACCGGTTTTCTTCTCAGACATGGTCAACCTATATGTTCTGTTGTTCTTAGCTGGTGATGTCGCGCAGGGCATGCAAGGCCAACACGTAACCGCCGGGGCCCAATCCGCAGATCATTCCCTTGGCGGCCGCCGCGATCATGGATTTATGACGGAATTCCTCGCGCGCATGGATGTTGGAAATATGCACTTCCACCACCGGCACGGAAATGGCGCGGATCGCATCATGCAGGGCAATCGAGGTGTGGCCGTAGGCGCCGGGATTGATAACCACGCCAACGGCACGGTCATTGGCCTCATGCAGCCTGTCGACCAGCACGCCCTCATGATTGCTCTGGAAACATTCGACCGAAAAGCCGAGCGTTTCGCCTGCTGCGATGCAATCCTCTTCGATGTCCTTCAACGTCTTGCCGCCGTAAATGCCAGGCTCGCGCTTGCCCAGCATGTTGAGGTTCGGCCCGTTGAGAACAAAGATTGTTTTGATCATGGAATACCCGTCAGAAAATCAGCGCCACCTATAGACTGGCCAGCGCCCAAGGGAAAGCCCCCGGCCGCGAAAGCCGTTGATAACCGGGGGGCACCTATTTTCGAAGCAGGACGGACGCCTCAGCAGGTTGCCTTTCCGCAGGCGCGGATGTTGGCAATCTTCTCCGAAAGCTCCTGATGGCCAACGGCACCGAACACCGCCTCGTTGCCGACGACATAGAAGGGCGTGCCGGTGATGCCGAGATTGTTGGCGAGCGCATAGGTGTCGCGCACCTGCGCGTCGTTCGGGTTTTTCGCCATGGAGGCACGCAATGTCTTTTCCGGAATTCCGAGCGAGGCAGCAACGGCAATCGCCGAGGCTTCCGTGGCGCGATCTTGCCCGCCGAGCAAGGTGCGGTGGAACTCGGCATATTTTTCCGGCGCCGTCAGCCGCACGGCGTTCGCCACGCGATGGGCTGCCATCGAATCAGGCCCGAGAATGGGGAATTCCTTGAGGATGAAGCGGACATTCTTGTCTTCTGACAGGATCTCTTCCATGTCCGACAGCGCCCGCTTGCAGTAGCCGCAATTGTAATCGAAAAATTCGACCACGGTGACATCGCCCTTGGGATTGCCCACGCTGATATCGCTCGGGGTGGAATAGATCGCCTGGCGATTGGCCTCGATGCCGTTGGAGGCCTGCGAGATGCGCGCCTCCTGCTGCTTCTTTTCCAGCGCGTCCTGCACTTCCAGCATCACTTCCGGATTTGCGATCAGATATTCGCGAATGAAGGCGCCCATTTCCTGTTTCTGCTTGTCATCAAGGGCAACGGCTGCGCCCGCGAAAGGAACGATGGCAGTGCCGGCGATCAGGAGCGCAGCGAGCGTCTTGGAAAAGGGCTTCATGTCTGTCCTCGTCTTTAAAATTTCATCAAAGGGCCGCGCGAGCGCGCAGGACGAATCGCACCGGCGTCTGTCTGTGGCCTGCAATCGACCGAACCATAATGCCTGATCGCACCTTAGACAAACTCACATCTGTGTATGGCAGCGACAGCAGTGCATCCACCAAAGGAAACGGCCGCGGGATGCGCGGCCGTCTCGACTTTTCAATCTGTCCGGTTTCTCAGAGGAAACCGCGGCGCTGCCACCAGCCGCCCTTTTTGGGCTTTGACGGATCGCCATCCCCTTCCGGGGACGCGGCCGACTTGATCACCGGCTCGGAGGCCGTGATGGTGGAGGCGCGATTGGCGCGGGCAGGCTTCTGATCGGCCTCGCCGTCCTCGGCGGATGCGGTGTCGACCGGGGCGGGAGCCGATTCGGCAGCGGGCTCATCGCGTGGGGTCTCCGCCGTTGCAACCGCTGCAGGCTCTGCAACAGGCTGGGCTTCCGCTTCAACGGCAGCAGGTGTTTCCGCAGGTGCTTCCTCGACGGAGGCAGAAGCTGTCGCTTCGGCAACTGCTACCTCATCCGGCGCGGCCTCGACGACCTTTGCCTTGCGGCTGCGACGCGGCTTGGCAACCTTTGCTTCCGGTGCTGCGACTTCAACGTCTGCAACCGGCTGTTCAACGGCTTCCGCTGCGGCCTCTACAGCGATGGTGGCATCCGCGGGCATTTCGGTTGCGGACACTGCGCCGTCGGCTTCGTCGGTGGTGTCTTCGCCACCCTCTTCGCCGGTCGTGTCGTCACCATCCGCGGAAACGCCGTTTTCGTCTTCGTCGCTGCGATTGCGGCGACCGCCACGCTTGCCACGACGGCGGCGCTTGCGGCGCTGGCCTTCTTCGGTGTCGTTCAGGCTGGTCTCGCCAGCTTCCACACGCTCGCCGACACCTTCGCCTGCGTCGGTTGCATCGTCCTCGTCCGTGTCGTCTTCGTCGCCTTCAGCTTCGTCGCTGGCAGACTGCGGAAGCTCGGCGCCGTTGCGATCGCGGTTACGACGACGACGGCGACGCTTGCGCTTGCGGCCGTTCTGGTCGTCCTCGCCACGCGCTTCCTGCGAGACTGCAGCCGTTGCGGCCGCCGCAGCAGGTGCTGCCACAACCACATCGTCTTCCTCTTCCTCGTCCACCTCGGGGATGTAGTCGTCATCCTCGTCCTCAATGGGAAGGGTCGCAAACTGCATCAGGCTTTCGATGCGAACCGGGTTTTCCACCGGCTCGCCACGATCGATGGCAAAATGGGCAGCGCCGACGCCGGCATCCGATTCGATGAAGATGGACACGCCGAAACGCTTTTCATAATCCACCACGGAGCCGCGCTTCTGGTTCAGAAGATAAAGCGCGATATCGGGCGTGGTGCGCACGGTGATATCGTGCGTGGTGTTCTTCAGCAGATATTCCTCGACGCCGCGCAGGACATGCAGGGCAACCGAAGACTGCGAGCGCACATGGCCGGTTCCGCCGCAATGCGAGCAGATCTGCGTCGTGGATTCCAGAACGCTGGCGCGAATGCGCTGGCGCGACATTTCCAGAAGGCCGAAATGCGAGATGCGGCCGACCTGGATGCGGGCACGGTCGTTCTTCAGGCAATCCTTGAGGCGCTTTTCGACGGAGCGATTGTTGCGCTTCTCTTCCATGTCGATGAAGTCGATCACGACAAGGCCGGCAAGGTCGCGCAGGCGCAGCTGGCGGGCAACCTCTTCGGCGGCCTCCAGATTGGTCTGCAGCGCGGTTTCCTCGATGGAATGCTCGCGGGTCGAACGACCCGAGTTGACGTCGATCGCCACCAGCGCTTCGGTCTGGTTGATGATCAGGTAACCGCCGGATTTCAGCGTCACCTGCGGCTGCAGCATGCGGTCCAGCTGCGCCTCGATGCCCGAACGGGCAAAGATCGGATGCAGGTCGCGGTAGGGCTGAACCACCTTGGCATGGCTCGGCATCAGCATCTTCATGAAGTCTTTCGCTTCACGATAGCCTTCTTCGCCGGACACCACGATCTCGGAAATGTCTTTATTATAGAGGTCGCGGATCGAGCGCTTGATCAGCGAGCCTTCTTCATAAACGAGGCACGGCGCCATGGAGGCGAGCGTCAGCGTGCGGACGTTTTCCCACAGGCGCATCAGATATTCGAAGTCGCGCTTGATCTCGACGCGGGTGCGGTTGGCACCGGCGGTGCGCAGGATGACGCCCATGCCCTGGGGTACTTCCAGTTCGCGGGCGATTTCCTTCAGACGCTTGCGGTCCGTCGGCTGGGTGATCTTGCGCGAAATGCCGCCGCCCCGCGCCGTGTTCGGCATCAGGACAGAGTAACGACCGGCCAGCGACAGATAGGTGGTCAGCGCTGCGCCCTTGTTGCCGCGTTCTTCCTTGGCCACCTGCACCAGCAGGATCTGCCGGCGCTTGATGACTTCCTGGATGCGGTACTGCTTGCGCGGCTTGCGGTAGACGCGGTCCGGAACCTCTTCCATCGCATCTTCAGCGCCGACCGATTCGATCACTTCCTTTTCGTGATTGTCATCATCGTCGTCGTCATCATCGTCATCGCGGCTGCGACGGTCGGACACGTCTTCGGAAATGGCGTCGGTTTCCACCATGGCGGCCATCGTGTCCGGCGTGGTGTCGTCGTCACTGCCAACGGCTGCAATCTGCGCGTCAGCAGCGTCAGCCGCTGCTTCGCCGGCGTCTGCGATTTCGTCTGCGGCCGGCTTCTTGCGCGAACGGCTGCGGCGGGGCTTTGCCTTGGGCTTTTCCTCGGCAGCCGGCTCGGAAACTTCCGATACGGCCTCAACGACTTGCGTCGTCACAGGCTCCGGCGTTTCGGACCCGAGAGCGGCGTCCACCTGGGCAACAATGCCGATATCCGGCTGGTCTTCCTTGGAGAGATCAACGATCGGATCTGCCGAATCGAAATCCGGATGGCGGCGCTGGTCTTCGGCCTCGGCCTGCATCAGCGCCTGGCGATCGGCGAGCGGGATCTGGTAATAATCGGGATGGATTTCCGCAAAAGCGAGGAAGCCGTGGCGGTTGCCGCCGTAATCCACGAAGGCGGCCTGCAGTGACGGCTCAACGCGGGTCACTTTGGCCAGATAGATGTTGCCGCGTATCTGCTTCTTGTGCTGCGACTCGAAGTCGAATTCCTCGATCCGGTTTCCCCGAACGACGACTACGCGTGTCTCCTCTTCGTGAGACGCGTCGATAAGCATTTTGTCTGCCATGAAAGTTCTGCTCCTCGGCGCGGACGCGCAGAGGCAGAGGGGCACGTCACAGGGACAGGCCGATCGTGCGTCGCGTACAGGGCGCCGGATAAGAATATTCCCGTCGGCAGCCTCGGCGAAGGGATCAACCGGACGCCGACCGGAGCCATCGGCTCCCTCCGCTGTTCCAGTTTATGCAATCCGTGCCGCGACATCAAAGACCAGACGAGAAAGACGATACAATAGACCCGACCAGGGGTCCGATGAATTTGCTCCCGATGAGCGTGGATGGCGAACCATCCGGTACTGTCTCCGGCCACCGCCGGTTCATATAGAGTTTCAGGCCAAATGTAGAGACGGCGGATGTCTGTCGGTCTCCGGCGCCAGAACTAACTTGCTGGCAGCCTATCAACATACTATCCCGTCGACACTTAAACCCTCATAACCCTTGTATGTTTTATCCGTCACAATAGCAAGGGCAAAGCCGGTTCTGCCTTATTATGGATCAATTTGCGCGCCTTAAGCCAGACGTGAAAAGGGCAGTGCCGTGACCGGACGAACGGGCGGGCGGTTGCGGACCATCCCGCAGCGGGACCCGTGTGGCGAATCGGCCGTAGCCTGTTCGGCGCGGACGGCAAGACAAGACAGGGCCGCAGCGATCCTCGGGCAGGGGTGAGCAAGAGGTTCGGCAAGAGGGGAACGGCAGGGCGAATGATACGGCTTTCGACAGCAATCCAGACGGTTGTGCCGCCGGTGTTTTCCCGTGGCTTTGCGCAATGGCCTGGCCGGTTCTGCGCTGCATGCCTTGCAGTGGCCTTTGCGCTGACCGTGTCTTTGGCGCTGCTCATGCCCTCCATGGCGCGCGCCAGTGAAACCGAAGCCGAAACGAAACCGGGCGAAAATCTGCTCGCTTTCAGCGCTCGCATTGCCGGAGACGATGCGCGCACACGCGTGGTGATCGATTTCGACGGCAAGCCGGAATTTACCGCCCATTATGTCGCCGGGCCGGAGCGGATCGTCATCGACCTGCCGGCGACTGCCTTCGGCTTTCCAGCCGAAGATCTTGCGCCGCGCGGGCTCTTCAAGGACATCCGTTATGGCACCATGGGGCAGGGGAGTGCGCGCATCGTCTTTACCGGCATCCGCCCAGTGCGCCTGGTGCTTGCCGAAGTGCAGAAGAACGAGGGCCATGGTTTCCGCCTCGTGCTTGACGCAGAGATGACCACGCCAAAGGCCTTTGCGGATCTCGTATCCCAGCAGAAATGGGGCCAGTCGCTATCCAATTCCGCCCTGCAGGGCCTGGGCGCTACGGCAAAGGACCCGGCAACCGATGGTGTCTTCACCATTGCTGTTGATGCGGGCCATGGCGGCATCGATACCGGCGCCATGGGGGCGAAATCGAAGACGCCGGAAAAGGAGATCACGCTCGCCTTTGCCAACACGCTTGCCGACCGCCTCAACCAGCAGACAGGCGTCAAGGCGTTTCTCACCCGCGACAGCGATACCTTCCTGTCGCTTTCTGAACGGGTGACGCTGGCGCGCCAGGGCGGGGCGGATCTGTTCATATCCCTGCATGCCGATACGCTCGGCCAGAAGAACATTCGCGGCGCCACCGTCTATACGCTCTCCGATACCGCCTCAGACCGCATGGCAGCAGCGCTTGCGGCGCGTGAAAACCTGTCCGATCAACTCGCCGGTTATTCCATCGAAAGCGGGCCGCCGGAAATTGCCGATATCCTGCTCGATCTCGCCCGCCGGGAAACCCAGGCCTTTTCGATTTCGCTCGCGGAACGGGTGGTCAAATCCTTCGACGGACAGATCGGCCTCATCAACAATCCGCACCGGCAGGCCGGCTTCCAGGTGCTGCGCGCGCCTGACATGCCGTCCATCCTGCTGGAACTCGGCTTCCTCTCCAACCCTGATGACGAGGCGCTGCTGCTTGATCCCGCATGGCGCCAGAAGGTGGCGGACCGGATGGTCGATGCCGTGATGCGCTACCGGGCGGAGACGGTGGCCGGCGGCGGCTGACAGGCGCCGATCGGCCGCCTTCAGCGCGCGAGCGTGCCCACAATGTTACAGCCTGCGGTAAATTGCGCTTTTCGAGGACTTGCACCAACACGTGCCTGTGAAAGGCGGGCTGGAGCCCTACTTTCCTCACATTCGAGCGGTTACACGGGACAAGCGGTAGCACGGGGATTGACAGAGACCGGCAACGTCCCGGTTTTCCCGGCTTCAGGCTTGCGCTTGCAAGGCCGCCCGTGCAAAACGCCTCGAAACATGAGATGGTGCTGTTGTGCGCCAGACGATATTAAAGCGGTAGCTGCTGATGATCAGATTGCTTGGATACCTTTTCGGACTGGCCTGCGCGGGGTTCCTCGTGGTGGCCGCCGTCGCTGCCGTTTATCTCGGCGGCGTATCCAGGGACTTGCCCAATTACGAAGTTCTGGCCTCCTATGAACCGCCGGTCGCCACCCGTGTGCATGCCGGCAACGGCGCGCTGATGGCGGAATATGCCCGCGAAAAACGGCTGTTCCTGCCGATCCAGGCAATTCCGGATCGTGTCAAGGCGGCTTTCCTTTCGGCGGAAGACAAGAACTTCTACAACCATCCGGGCGTCGATTTCTGGGGTCTGGCGCGCGCCGTCGTCAACAACGTCCAGAACATCGGCTCGGGCCGTCGTCCGGAAGGCGCCTCCACCATCACGCAGCAGGTGGCCAAGAACTTCCTTTTGTCGGCTGACCAGACCATCGACCGCAAGGTCAAGGAAGCGATCCTCTCCTTCCGCATCGAGCAGACCTATTCGAAGGACAAGATCCTCGAGCTTTATCTGAATGAGATCTTTTTCGGCCTCAACGCCTATGGCATTGCCGGTGCAGCTCTGACCTATTTCGACAAGTCGGTGACGGAACTGACGATTGCCGAAACCGCATACCTCGCATCGCTGCCCAAGGGCCCCGCCAATTACCACCCGTTCCGCCATGAGAAGGCAGCGCTCGAGCGCCGCAACTGGGTCATCGACCGCATGGCCGAGAATGGCTACATCACCGTTGGCGATGCGACGGATGCCAAGGCCCAGCCGCTCGGTGTCAAGCTGCGCCGCGGCGGTTCCTCGCTCTTTGCGTCGGAATTTTTCTCCGAGGAAGTGCGCCGCCAGATCATCGGCAAGTATGGTGAAAAGGCCCTCTACGAAGGTGGCCTTTCGGTCCGCACCTCGCTTGACCCGCAGATGCAGATCATGGCGCGCGCTGCACTCCAGCACGGACTGGTGGAATACGACCAGCGCCGCGGCTTCCATGGGCCGGTCTCGACGATTGCCGTGAGCGGCGACTGGGGTCCGGATCTTGCCAAAATGTCGCCGCTGCGCGACGTGCCTGAATGGCAGCTCGCCGTGGTCATCGCGGCATCCCCGACAGGGGTGAATATCGGCCTGCAGCCGGCAACGGTGAGTGGCAAGGTTGCCGACGAGCGCGTGCGCGGCCAGATCCCCGCCGACGAGATGAAGTGGGCTTATCGCGACGCCAAGGGTGAGCGCAAGACCGCCAAGTCCCCTGATGGCGTGCTGAAGGCCGGCGATGTCGTTTATGTCGAGGCGATCGAAGGCAAGACAGGCAGCTACCGCCTGCGCCAGCCGCCGAAGGTTCAGGGCGGCATGGTGGTGATGGACCCGCATACGGGCCGGGTTCTCGCCATGGTCGGCGGCTTCTCCTACGGCCAGTCGGAATTTAACCGTGCGACCCAGGCGATGCGCCAGCCGGGGTCTTCGTTCAAGCCCTTCGTTTATTCGGCAGCGCTGGATAACGGCTATACGCCGGCCTCGGTCATTCTCGATGCGCCGATCGAAATGGTCTCGGGCGGGCAGGTCTGGCGTCCGGAAAACTATGGCGGCGACAGCGCCGGCCCCTCGACACTGCGGCTTGGCATCGAAAAATCCCGCAACCAGATGACCGTTCGCCTGGCGCAGGACATGGGCATGGATCTCGTGGCCGAATATGCCGAGCGTTTCGGCATCTATGACAAGATGCTGCCGGTGCTTGCGATGTCGCTCGGTTCCGGCGAAACCACGGTGCTGCGTATGGTGTCGGCCTATTCGGTCATCGCCAATGGCGGCAAGCAGATCAAGCCGACGCTGGTCGACCGCATCCAGGACCGTTACGGCAAGACCATTTTCCGGCATGAGGAGCGCGGCTGCGAGGGCTGCAACTTCAGCCAGTGGGCAAACCAGGACGAGCCGACACTCGTCGATAACCGCGAGCGCGTGCTCGACCCGATGACGGCCTATCAGATCACATCGATGATGGAAGGCGTTGTCACGCGCGGAACGGCTGCCGGCAAAATCCCGGTCAAGGATCGTGATGTCGCCGGCAAGACCGGCACGACCAATGACGAAAAGGACGCTTGGTTCGTCGGCTTCACGCCGGATCTGGTGGCGGGTCTTTACGTCGGCTTCGATACGCCGGCACCGCTTGGCCGCGCCGGCACCGGCAGTGGCCTTGCCGCCCCGATCTTTGGCGATTTCCTGGCGCAGGCCGCCAAGGTGACGGCACCGAGCAAGTTCATTGTGCCCGATGGCATGCAGCTCATTCCGGTGAACCGCAAGACCGGCATGTTCGCCTATGAAGGCGAGCCGGATACGATCATCGAAGCGTTCAAGCCGGGCACTGGCCCTGCCGATTCGCTTTCGGTCATCGGCATGGGCGACCAGTTGCCGCCGGAGGAAATCCTGAAGACCTCGCCGCAGGCCCAGCAGGCTGTGACCTCCGGCGCCGGCGGACTTTTCTGATACGTGGATGAACCATCTCCCGCATGGGCCTCACGGGCTCGTGCGGGGTTTACTTCGCCAGCGCCTGCCACTATGCACGGCGCAATTTCCCCGAAAGGACGAAGCACACACAGATGCGCAACGAAACTCTGAACATTGTCGACGAAATCAAGCAGGCCATAAGCCTGCTGAGGAGGCATCTTTGACTGGGATCAGGCGGTAAGACGGCTGGACTGGTTAAACAACAAGGCAGAGGATCCCTCCCTCTGGAACGACGCTGCCGAAGCGCAGAAGCTGATGCGCGAGCGCCAGCAGCTGGACGATTCGATTGCCGGCGTCAAAGCGCTTGAGCAGCGCCTGAAAGATAATATCGAGCTGATCGAGCTTGGCGAGGAAGAGGGCGATGACGCCATCGTTCGCGAAGCCGAGGATGCGCTGAAGGCCCTGCGGTCTGAAGCCTCGCGTCGGCAGGTGGAAGCCATGCTGTCTGGCGAAGCCGATGGCAACGACACCTATGTGGAAGTGCACTCAGGTGCCGGCGGCACCGAAAGCCAGGACTGGGCAAACATGCTGTTGCGCATGTACACCCGCTGGTCCGAGCGTTCCGGCTACAAGGTTGAATTGCTCGAAGTGCATGACGGCGACGAGGCCGGCATCAAGTCCGCGACCATTCTGGTCAAGGGCCACAATGCCTATGGCTGGATGAAGACCGAATCGGGCGTTCACCGCCTGGTGCGCATCTCTCCTTATGATTCGAACGCCCGTCGCCACACCTCGTTCTCATCGATCTGGGTTTATCCCGTCGTGGATGATTCCATCAATATCGAGATCAACGAGAGCGACTGCCGCATCGATACGTTCCGCTCGTCGGGCGCCGGCGGCCAGCACGTTAACACCACCGATTCGGCCGTGCGCATCACGCACATTCCGACAGGCATCGCGGTCTCGTGCCAGCAGGAGCGGTCACAGCACAAGAACAAGGCGAAGGCCTGGGACATGCTGCGTGCCCGCCTCTACGAGGTCGAACTGAAGAAGCGGGAAGAGGCAGCCAATGCCGAAGCCGCGTCGAAGACGGAAATCGGCTGGGGCCACCAGATCCGCTCTTACGTGCTGCAGCCTTACCAGCTGGTCAAGGACCTGCGCACCGGCGTGGAAAGCACCGATCCGGATAGCGTGCTGAACGGCGAGTTGAACGATTTCATGGAAGCAGCCCTTGCCCACCGCATCAGCGGTGGCGCCGGTGCTGATGTCGCCGACATCGACTGACGGGCGGTTTTCCCGAGCCATCAAAACGGCGCGTCTCTCTCAAGGGGCGCGCCGTTTTACGTTTGCGGCGGATTCTCAGTTGGAAAACTGCTCGGCCAGGATACGCTCCGACCAGGAGTGATCGGGATCGGAGAGAATGCGGGCGGTGCGCGCATCCGATTGGGCGATGCGCACCTGCAGCACGTCCTTCACCTCGGTATTGTCGGCGACCGCGTTGACCGGTCTTTTTTCCGGCTCGAGAATATCGATCTCGACGCAGACCTTGTTCGGCAGCAACGCACCGCGCCAGCGGCGCGGGCGAAAGGCCGATACCGGGGTCATGGCGAGAAGCGGCGCCTCGAGCGGCAGGATCGGGCCGTGGGCGGAGAGGTTATAGGCGGTGGAGCCGGCAGGCGTTGCGATCATCAACCCGTCGCAGATCAGTTCGGACAGCCGCACATGGCCATCGATGGTGACCTTGAGCTTTGCCGCCTGATAGGACTGGCGAAACAGGTAGACCTCGTTGATGGCGAGCGCCACTGAGCTTGTGCCATCGGCATTCACCGTCGTCATCTGCAACGGATGAAAATCGTTTTCCAGGGCGTTCTCGATGCGCTCATGCAGCTGGTCGACGCGGTAATCGTTCATCAGGAAGCCGACCGAACCGCAGATCATGCCGTAGATCCGCTTGCCGCTGTTGATCGTCTGGTGCAGCGTCTGCAGCATAAAACCATCGCCGCCGAGCGCAATGATCACATCGGCATCCTCGACGGTGGCATTGCCGTAAAGTCCGGTCAGTTCCGACAGAGCCATCTGCGCTTCGGGCGCCGAGGATGCCATGAAGCAAAGATGATTGGAATTCAACGACATTGGTGCACCTCTTCTGGAGCACCTTGGTACAGGAAGAACTGCGGTCGGAACAAGTGCTTGCGCCGTTCAATGCGAAGAACGGCCTGCGGGCGCCTGCGAGAAGCTAAACTGCAGGTGATGCGGCGCAAGGATGGAAAGGTGAAATGGTGCCCCCGACAAGGTTCGAACTCGTGACCCCCTGATTACAAATCAGGTGCTCTACCAACTGAGCTACAAGGGCATTTCACGGTGCGAATTACCATATTCTCCCGGTGTGTAAAGCGTAAAATGCATCGGTTGAGGGGAAATGCGGCCAATGAAGCCTGTCAAACACGATGCATTGAGGGTGCATATTAGGAAAATATGAGAAAAAGAGGCAGTTGAGGCTTTTCCTTCATTCTTGGTTAGAGACCTTGCCCTAGATTTCACACGGCCGGGTGATGCGGTTCAGCGTCCCTTCCGTGATGATTGCGGGCCCGGCCTGGAGCCTTTGCCGCGCAGCCGGCCGCTTGCATTCGGGCATGCAGGACAGAGCTGAACGCGGCTCGGAACATCAGGAATTCACCATATCCGGGCATGGCCTTCTGCTGCTTTCCAGCAGACGACGCCTGTCCTGTTCTGCCCGCCTCCCGGCGGCACCTGTTTGCAGATGACAAGAGAGGGACTGTCCGCCATGGCGTCATCCGACATATTTGAGATCATTGCGTTTCGGCTGGGCGCGCAGAATTTTTGCATTCGCACCACCAGCGTGCGCGAAATCCGCGGTTGGGCGCCTTCCATGCCGATCCCCAATGCGCCGGGTTATGTGCTTGGCGTGATGAACCTGCGCGGCACCGTCATTCCGACGATCGATCTGGCCTATCGTCTTGGCATGGCGCCGGCCGAGCGTAGCGAGCGCAGCGCCATCGTGGTGGTGGAGGCAGGAGCTGAGATCATCGGGCTGCTGGTCGATCACGTCACCGACATGCTGTCCGTCTCCGCCGAACAGTTGCAGCCGGTGCCCGATGTCGTCTCCTCCTTCGACAGCCGCTTCTGCGATGGCATCATCACGCATGCGGAGGGAATGATCTGCTTCATCAACGTGCAGCGTCTGTTTGGTGGCGATAGCCTGTCGGAAGCCGCCTGACGCTCCCGCCGCCAGGATGGCGGCGGTTCTGACCCTGTCCCGGAACCATTGACCCGAGCGAGTGACCCTATGCGTATCCTTGCACCCCTTGCCGTTCTCCTTGCAGCCCTGTCCTTCTCGGCCCCTGCCGCCTGGTCGCTGGATAAGCCGACCGGCCCGGTCATTCTGACCGTCAAGGGCAAGCTTGCAACGCCCAATGTCGGCGAGACAGCGCAGTTCGATCTGGCCATGCTGGAAAAGCTTGCCGGGCGCACCGGCACGATGAAGACCCCCTGGACCGAGGGGGAAACGCAGTTTTCCGGACCTTTGGTGCGCTCCGTGCTGACGGCTGCCGGTGCAAAGGGCAATGTGCTGCTGGTGCGCGCCATCAACGATTATTTCGCCACCGTTCCAGCGGAAGACGCGATCAAGCATGATACGATCCTTGCCACCCGCGCCAATGGCAAGCTGATGTCGGTGCGCGACAAGGGGCCGCTCTTCCTGATCTATCCGTTCGATCTGGAGCCGGCGCTCTATAACGAGGCCTATTTCTCCCGCTCCGTCTGGCAGATCAAGGAGATTGAGGTCCAGCCGTGATGGCGGCGACCCCTTTCAGCGGCGACGTGATCCGCAAGGCAAGCCGTATCACGGCGGTACTGCAGATCTTTGCAGTCGTCCTGCTGGCAATCCTGGTCTCGGTCTATGTGGATATCTCCAGCCGCCAGCGCGACATGCGCGATGCGGTGCGAGAAAATGCCATGTGGTCCGTCTACCAGCTGAACCGGGAAAGCGGGGATCTCGTTCACGACCTGCAGCTTCTGCTGTTCAGCGAAAATCTGGCAGAGGACCGGCTGCAGGAATTGTCTGTCCGGTATGACGTGGTCTATTCACGCATGAACATGCTTAAGAAGGCGCAGTTCGAGAAGAATTTCGCCATCGATGTCGGGGTCGGCAGGCACCTTGATCTGGTCCAGAGGATCATCTTCGACAGCCAGCCGATCTTCGATGCGATTACGGCCGGGCAGCCGGTGTCGCGTCAGCAACTGGAAGACCTCGACGGCCAATGGTCGAGGCTTTTCCGCGCCACCAGCGATCTGCTCGTTTATACCAATACGTTCGTCTCCAGCGAGCGGGCCAAGGCGCGCATCGAGCTGGAAGGCCTGCAACGCAAATCGATCGCGCTGATCGGGCTTCTGGTCCTGTCCGTTGCTTTCCTCATTCTGACACTGCAGCGCCAGTTGCGCAGCGTGCAGGCCGCCGGCGTCAGCCTTGAGGCAATGGCCGAGCAGCTCAGCGTGTCTTTTCAGGCGGCAGAGGCCGGCAACCGGGCAAAATCGCAGTTCATGGCCACCATGGGCCACGAGATCCGCACCCCGCTTAACGCCATTCTGGGGATGGTGGAACTCCTGGAACTCGGCCGCCTTTCGCCGGAGACGTCTGCCCATATCCGCACCATCCGCCGCTCCGGAGAGGCGCTTCTCGATATCATCAACGAGATCCTTGATTACGCCAAGATCGAGCATGGCAAGCTGGAGCTTGAGCGCCGTCCGGTCGATCTTCAGGGGCTTGCGGAAACCTGCACCGACATGATGCGCGGGCGCGCGGCGGAGGCGGGAAACACCGTAACGCTCGAGCTGGCCGGCGACTGGCGTGCCCGCACGGTCCTGTCTGATCCGACGCGGCTGCGCCAGGTTATCCTCAACTTCATGAGCAATGGGGTGAAATTCACCCAGGGCGGCCGGGTGACGCTTCGCATGCGCCAGACGCAGCGCAAAGGCGTGCTCTGGCTGCGCGTCGAGGTGCAGGATACCGGGATCGGCATCGATGAGGAGGGCAAGGCCAAACTGTTCCAGCCCTTCTCGCAGGTCGATGCCAGCATCAGCCGCCGCTATGGCGGAACGGGGCTCGGCCTGATTATCTGCAAGGAGATCATCGATCGTTTCGGCGGATCGGTCGGCGTCGACAGCACGGTGGGCGAGGGCAGTACCTTCTGGTTCGAAATGCCGATCGAGGCGACCGATGCGGTGGTCTCGTCGCAGGGCGAAAGAGACAATGCGCCGCTTGCAGCGCTGAGGCGCCTCCGGATCCTCGTGGCCGAAGACAACAAGGTCAACCAGCAGGTGATTCTCGGTTATCTCGATCACCTCGGCCAGGACGCCACGCTTGCGGAAAATGGTGCGCTGGCGGTGGAGCAGGCCGGCGCCAAACATTTCGACCTCATCCTGATGGACATGCAGATGCCGGTCATGGACGGCATCGAGGCGACGCGCCAGCTGCGCGCCGGTTCCGGGCCGTGCTGCGATGTGCCGGTGGTTGCGCTGACCGCCAACGCATCGGAAGAAGACCGTCGCCTCTGCCTTGAGGCAGGCATGACGGGCTTTCAGGCAAAGCCAATCGGCATTGCCGTTCTGCACCGGTTGATCCGCGAGATGGGCGGCAGCAGCCGGGAGGAGCCGGACGCCGTAATGAGCCAACCGCCGGTCACAACACCGAAACCGGCTGCCGTGTCTCATCCCGTTGCGCCCGCCGTCTCGCCGCAGGTTGCCGCCACCGTTTCGGCACGCCGGCAGGAGATTGCCGAGATCCTCGGCGAGGACGGGTTCCAGGAACTGTTGGATGCATTTTTCGAGGATGCCGTGGACATTCTGGCGGGGCTCCATGCGATGCTTGCCAGTGGCGAGCGGCAAAAGCTCGATCCGCTGCTGCACAATCTGAAGGGCTCTGCCGCCAATATCGGCCTGATGGACATTTCAGAACTGTCGCAGGCGCTTCGCCATTCCGACCCGGCTCCTGCCGATATCGAACGACTGACGCAGATGGTGGACGTCGCGCGTCAGTCCCTTTCCGCAAAAGACCAGACCGCCGCTGCATAAGGACATAGAGACGATGAAAATTCTCGTGGTCGACGACAACAAAACCAACCTGATCCTTCTGAAGAAGTTGGCCGGTACGGTGTCCGGCTGCACGGCCATTGCCTTCTCAGGCCCTGAGGAAGCGCTCGGCGCGATGCCGGAGCTGGATTTCGACATCGGCGTGATCGATTTCCAGATGCCGGTGTATAACGGCGTTGACCTCCTGATCGAGATCCGCCGCTTCGAAAAATACCGCGACAAACCCTTCGTTGTGGTGACCGCCGATGGCGATACGCAAACACGCATGACGGCGATCAATGCCGGTGCCATCGATTTTTTGACGAAACCCGTCAATCCGGCCGAGTTTCAGGCGCGCATCCGCAATCTCGTGGCACTCGTCAATGCGCGCAATCAGCTGGCGGAAAAGGCGGCCTGGATCAAGAGCGAGGTGGAAAAGGCCGTCGATGAGTTGCGCGAGCGCGAACAGGAAATCATCTACCGCCTGACGCTTGCCGCCACCTACAAGGATACCGATTCGGCGCTGCACACGCTGCGCGTCGGCGCCTATGCCGAGGCGATTGCCAAGGCTTACGGCCTGCCGCCTGCCATCTGCAGCGATATCCGTATCGCAGCCCCCATGCACGATATCGGCAAGGTCGGCATTCCCGATGCCATGCTGCTGAAGCGCGGCACCTATGTCGATCCGGAAGTGACCTATGTGAAAAGCCACGGCGCCATCGGCGGACATATCCTCGGCCAATCGCGGATCAGCCTGCTGCAGCTTGCCGCCGATATTGCAAGCGCCCATCACGAGCGATTCGACGGGCAGGGATATCCTGAACGGCTGGCCGGTGAGGACATACCGCTTGCCGGGCGCATCGTGGCGATTGCCGACAGTTTCGATGCGTTGACGATCGCGCGGCCATACAAGGAAGCCTGGAGCATGGAGCGGGCCGTGCAGCACATCAAGGAGCGCGCCGGGTCGCAGTATGATCCGCTCTGCGTTGCCGCGTTCGTGAAGAGCCTGCCGGTTATCCGCCAGATCATGGCGGTGCATCCCAATGTCTCAGGCGATGAAATGGCGGAGGCCGGTTAGCCGGCCTGGTATTTACGGGCAGATGCCGGTGAAGCAGGAACCTTTGCGCACAATACACGTTGCGTGTATCAAGAATGGCAAAGCGAGGGGGCCATGGCATTCAGAATACTGGTCGTTGAGGACCAGCTACTCATCGCGCTTCACATTGAGGAAGCAGTCCTTGCTCTCGGCCATGAAGTGGCGGGGATCGCGGCCAATCGCGCCGATGCATTGCGGCTGTCGGACAAGTGCGACATCGCGTTCGTTGACGTGCAATTGCAGGACGGCCCGACCGGACCGGAGATCGGCCGAAGCCTTGCGGCAAACGGCACGACCGTTGTCTTCATGACAGCCAATCCGGAAGCGCTTTCGGGCGGTATCCCGGGTGCGCTTGGCGTGATTTCCAAACCCCTGTTTGATCTGGAACTGATCGGCTCGATTCAGTATGCCGCCGAGGTGCATGCAGGAAACGATGCGCTGCCGCCGGAGCGGATGCGCCGTTTCGCCTCCTGACGGTTGCCGTCAGCACCTCGGTTGCGCCGTGATCCTCCAGTAGGTCAGCCCTTGGCATCACCCAGATGCCGACGCGATGCATAAAGCGCGATGGCTGCGGCATTCGACACATTGAGCGACTTGATGGCGCCCGGCATGTCGAGGCGTGCTAGCGCCGTGCAGGTTTCGCGCGTTTTCTGGCGCAGACCCTTGCCTTCCGATCCGAGCACCAGCGCAACCTTTTTGCCTGCAAACGTGCCTTCCAGCGGCTGCGGACCTTCCGAATCGAGACCGATGGTCTGGAAACCGAGGCGGTGCAGCTCGCCCAGCGCATCGGCAAGGTTCGTCACCTGGATATAGGGGATCATTTCGAGCGCGCCGGAGGCGGACTTGGCCAGCACGCCTGATTCCGTCGGGCTGTGACGCTGGGTGGTGATGATCGCACCGGCCTCAAAGGCAACGGCCGAGCGCATGATGGCGCCGACATTGTGCGGGTCGGTGACCTGATCGAGAACGAGAAGCAGCGGGCTTTCCTTCAGCGCCTCAAGCCGGCGCGCCGGCAGCGGCCGGGTTTCCAGCATCACACCCTGGTGAATGGCGTCGGGTCCGAGAACCTTGTCGATATCCTGCGGCGAAGCCATTTCCACCGGGTAGGGGAGGCTCTCGGCCGCTCCGATATCCAGGCGTGCAAAGGCGTTCTGCGTCACGGTCAGCTTGATCAGCTTGCGCTCGCGGTTGTCGAGTGCGGCTCGCACGGTGTGTAGGCCGTAGAGATAGACGACATCGGGCGAAAGCTGCGGCGGCGTCCAGTCATCATTGCGACGGCTGCGGCGGTCCTGCTGCGGGGTGGGGATTTCGCCACGCTCACGCTTGGCGTCGCGCACCTGTCGGCGCAGCGTCGCGTAATGGGTGTCGCGGGCGGATTTGTCGGGGCGATCTTCCTTGCTCATGGCCGCCTTATATACATGAGGCGTCGTTCGGCATAGTCCCGGCCTCTGTCCACAGGCTGCCGCAGAGATTTAAATTTTCTGTCATTTTTCGTTTGCAGTCGTGTTGACACAGGCGAGCCGGGCAGTCATATACGCCGCCGTGACTGAGGCAAACGACTTCGCCGCAGACACAGACGAGCTTGGTCTTCGGTCCAGACAGAATACTGGAGGGATGCCCGAGTGGTTAAAGGGGACGGACTGTAAATCCGTTGGCTCAGCCTACGTTGGTTCAAATCCAACTCCCTCCACCATTCTGATCTTCGACCGACAAGCCACCCCCGCGGGTATAGCTCAATGGTAGAGCAGCAGCCTTCCAAGCTGAATACGCGGGTTCGATTCCCGCTACCCGCTCCAAGTTTCAAAGACGATAACAAGCCTCCCGTTGGGAGGTGTCGCAACCTGCGGGCCTTGTACGGGCAGGCGGCGTAATTATATCTTGCGCATCGAACGGGAAAGCCGTAAACGGCGACACCAAATCCGCACGCGCGGGTCCATCATTCTTTTTGATCACAGGAAGCATCAATGGCAAAGAGCAAGTTTGAGCGCAACAAGCCGCATGTGAACATCGGCACGATTGGCCACGTTGACCACGGCAAGACGTCTCTGACGGC
>JAIXTO010000193.1 GCA_027483885.1 Rhizobiaceae bacterium | reverse complement strand
CGGCTGTCCGCGCAACTGCGCCGAAGCCACCTGCAAGGATATCGGCGTGATCTGCGTGGACAGTGGTTTCGAGATCCATTTCGCCGGTGCCGCCGGCCTCGATATCAAGGGCACCGGTGTTATGGGTCTGGTAAAGACCGGGGGTGAGGCGCTGGCGCATAGCGTGGCGCTGACGCAAATGTACCGCGAACAGGGGCGTTATCTCGAGCGCATCTACAAATGGGCCAAACGCATCGGCCACGACGAGATCCGCCGCCAGATCATGGAGGATGGCGAAAAGCGCCGGGCCTATTACGACCGCTTCGTGTTTTCCCAAAAATTCGCGCAGGTGGACCCGTGGTCGGAGCGTGTCTCGGGCAAGGACAAACACGAGTTCAAACCGATGGCGACCGTGGGATATGGCGAGGCGGCGGAATAGCCAAAGCAATACCCTCTCTGGCCTGCCGGCCATCTCCCCCACGAGGTGGGAGACTCGTTGCAGCACCGCTTCGTTTTCCGCGTGACGGTTCGGCACAGTAAGCCCCTCCCCCTTGTGGGGAGGGATTGGGGAGGGGACTTCAACCAGGAGAAGCATCGCATGACCTTCATCGAGATCGGCCACATCAACGACATCCCCCTTCGCGGCGCGCGCTGCGTAAAAACGCCTGACGGTAAGATCGCGGTCTTCCGCACCGCCGAAAACGAGGTCTTTGCAATCGAGGACCATTGCCCGCACAAGGGCGGACCTCTGTCGCAAGGCATCGTCCACGGCAAGGCCGTCACTTGCCCGCTGCACAACTGGGTGATTTCGCTGGAAACCGGCATGGCGCTGGGCGCTGATGAAGGGGCGGTGAAAACCATTCCCGTGCGCAATATCGATGGTCGGCTTTCGATTACGCTGGAGCGCCCGCTGATGGTTGCGGCGGAGTGAGGGGCATGGCGGCGATCAAAGCTGCAATCCTTCATTTCTGGTTGTCACCCCTGTGCGCCAGCCTTTTCCGTCATCCTCGGGCTCGTCCCGAGGATCTACTGAGGCTGCTCGGGTGGAGGCGTTGGCAGATGGTCGGGACAAGCCCGACCACGACGACGCTCAGCTTTTCGCCTCGACCACGGCCGGAGTGCAAACCCTTCATGAGGAATGCCGATGTGCAGTGAGACAAAAACCACCTGTCCTTATTGTGGTGTCGGCTGCGGGGTGATTGCGCGCGTGGAGGATGATGGCGCCGTCAGCGTGCGCGGTGATCCCGAACATCCGGCCAATTTCGGACGGTTATGCTCGAAAGGCTCGGCGCTTGCCGAAACGATCGGGCTTGAGGGGCGGGCGCTCTATCCGCAGATTTTTGGCGAAAGGGCGAGCTGGACTGCGGCGCTTGATCTGGTGGCGGAGAAATTTTCAGAGGCTATCGCGCAGCATGGACCGGATGCCGTGGCCTTTTATGTCTCCGGGCAATTGCTGACCGAGGATTATTATGTCGCCAACAAGCTGATGAAGGGGTTCATCGGCTCGGCCAATATCGACACCAATTCGCGCCTCTGCATGGCCTCTTCCGTTGCCGGCCACCGACGCGCCTTTGGCACGGATATGGTGCCCGGCACTTACGAAGATCTCGAATTGGCCGATCTGGTCGTGCTGGTCGGCTCAAACATGGCCTGGTGCCATCCCGTGCTTTACCAGCGTCTTGCGGCGGCAAAGGCCAAAAGGCCTGGTCTGAAAGTGGTGGTGATCGATCCGCGCCGCACGGCAACATCCGATATTGCGGACCTGCACCTTTCCATCCGGTCGGATGGCGATGTTGCCCTGTTCAACGGGCTTCTGGGCCATCTTGCCCGCGCGGGCGCCGTGGATGAAAACTATGTCGGCGCCCATACGCAAGGGTTTGCGCAGGCGCTTTCCGCGGCCGATCTTTCCATGGCCGATCTCATCGAGGCAACCGGGCTTCCGGCCCTGCAGATCCGCCAGTTCATGGATCTGTTTGGACGAACGCAGAAGGTCGTCACCTGTTACAGCCAGGGCGTCAACCAGTCAGCTGTCGGGTCTGACAAGGTGAATGCCATCATCAACTGCCATCTGGCGACAGGCCGCATCGGGCGTCCCGGCATGGGGCCGTTTTCGCTGACCGGCCAGCCGAATGCCATGGGCGGGCGCGAGGTGGGCGGGCTTGCCAATATGCTGGCAGCCCATATGGCGATTGAAAACCCTGAACACCGCGACCGGGTGCAGCGCTTCTGGCGCGCGCCGAAGATGGCGCAGCAGGCGGGGCTCAAAGCTGTTGATATGTTCGAGGCGGTGGCCGACGGGCGTATCAAGGCCTTGTGGATCATGTCCACCAATCCCGTCGTCTCCATGCCGGATGCCGACCGGGTGAAGGCCGCCATCGCCGCCTGCCCCTTTGTCGTTGTCTCCGACATTGAGCAGAACACCGATACCACCCGCCTTGCCCATGTGCTTTTGCCGGCAACCGGCTGGGGCGAAAAATCCGGCACTGTGACCAATTCCGAACGGCGCATCTCGCGCCAGCGCCCCTTCCTCCCCTCCCCGGGCGAGGCGCGCCCGGACTGGTGGCAGATGACAGAGGTGGCGCAGCGGATGGGTTTTGTTGAAGCCTTTGCTTACGAAAGCCCGGCCGATATCTTTGCCGAACACGCCGCCCTGTCGACTTTTGAGAACCATGGCGAGCGGGATTTCGATATCGGCGCCTATGCCGGAATCGATGGCACGGCCTATGAGGCACTGCTGCCGTTCCAGTGGCCGCAGCCGCCTGGCCAGCCCCGCATGGACAGTCGTTTCTTCAAGGACGGTCACTTTTATCACGGCGATGGCCGAGGCCGCTTCGTTGCAACGCCGGTTAATCTGTCGGAGCGCAAGGGCGGTCAGTTTGCGATGACGTTGAATACCGGCCGTGTGCGCGACCACTGGCACACAATGACCCGGACAGGAAAAAGCGCCCGCCTTTCTGCCCATATCGGCGAGCCCTTCTGCGAGATCCATCCGCTGGATGCCCATGCGCTGAGGGTTGACGACGCAGACCTCGTGGAAATTTGCGCTGAAGGCGGCGCGCGGGTCATTGTGCGGGCACTTCTGTCGGAGCGGCAGAGCCGGGGGTGCGTTTTCGTGCCGATGCATTGGACCGATGAAACGGCCTCTCTTTCCCGCATCAATGCACTTGTACCGCCGCTGACAGATCCGGTCTCCGGCCAGCCGGCGCTGAAACAGGGTGCCGTGTCGGTGGCGCATTATGCGCCGGGCGTCTATGCCTTTGCCGTTTCGCGACACAAGCCGGAAGGGCTTGCCGCAGACTACTGGGCGCTTGCGAAGGCAGAGGGCGGTTTCCGCGTTGAGCTTGCCTTTGATCAGCCGGTGGAGGATTGGGAGGCGTGGGCAAGGCGCAGTTTTGCAATCGGCCCTGATGCTGCACTGACGGGTTATTCCGATCGCCACGGCGGCAGGACACGGCTTGCCTTCTTTGCGGGGGACCAGCTGATCTGTGCGCTTTTCGTTGCGCCTTCTCCGGTGGCGGTGTCGCGCAGCTGGATCGTGTCACAGCTTGCCGCGCCGCAGCCTGATCCGATGACGCGTCACGCCCTGATTGCCGGCCGACCTGGAGCAGGCCGTCCAGACCCCGGCGCCCTCGTCTGCTCCTGCTTCAACATTGGCGTGAATGAAATTGGCGGCGCAGTCATGTCCGGTTGCCGGTCCGTCGAAGCTATTGGCAAGGCACTGTCCGCCGGTACCAATTGTGGCTCCTGTCGTCCGGAAATCCGACGGATCGTCGACAGCTTCGAGGTGCTGGCTGCAGAGTGAATGTGCGGTTTTAGCAGAAAGAGGCAGGTCAAGCGCACAGGCACGAGGACTTGAATAATGTCCGATAATTTGAGCGCTGGCACACAAATCGCACTTAGAGAGAAGAAACGCGGTGCGCCCCTCAAGGCATCCGATTTATACCATGGCCAAGCGCTGTGGGGAAAGGGAAAACAGCAAAAACGTTGCCCTTCCCCTTCCCCGTCAGTCCCTCGTCCAACCGCCAATCTCTTTCCGGTGCGGTCGGGATGGCCCTCCCCTCCCCTGCCCGCTTGTTAGCCGCGCACCGATGCCAGGACGGCTTCGATGGCAAGGCCAACGGAGAGGATGTGGCGGTCCTGCATTTCAGTGCCGGCCACCATCAGTCCAACGGGGGCTTCGTTTTCGGCATGGCAGGGGATGGAAAGCCCGCAGCCATCGAGGAAGTTGAAGAAGGTGGAGTTGCGCAGGATGAGGCCATTGGCGGCAAAAAACACGGCATCGTCTGCCACGAGCGGCGCAATCTCCGGCGCGACAACCGGAACGGTCGGCAGGATCACAGCATCATACCCGCGGACCCGGTCGGCAACGCCTGCCTTCCATGCTGTGCGAGCAGCCAGTGCATCGAGGTAATCGGCGGCACTGAGGTCGCGACCGCGCAGGATGCGGGCCTTGACGCGCGGATCATAGGTGTCGCCGGCCTCCTCCAGCAGCGCACGGTGCCAGTGCCAGGCTTCCGGCGCCACCAGCCCGCCGCGCGCGTAAATGCCGGCAAGCGCATTAAATTCCGGGATCTCGATTTCGGCGATGACGGCGCCGGCGGATGAGAGGGCGGACAGCGTCCGCTGGAATGCTGCGGCAACCGTGCTGTCCATGTCGTCTAGCACGACGGTTTTCGGCACGGCAAGCCGAAGGCCGCGGATCGGGGCGGCGTGCGGCACGCCCTCGCCACTTGCGGAAATAATGGCGTCGATGATGGCGCAGCATGTGACGCTTGCGGCCAGCGGCCCGATGGAATCAAGCGAGGTTGAAAGCGGCACGACGCCCTTTGCAGAAACACGGCGGGCCGTCGGCTTGAAACCGGTGAGGCCGCAGAGCGCCGATGGAATGCGGATCGAGCCGCCGGTATCGGTGCCGATGGCCGCCACCGCCATGCCGTCCGTTATCGAGACGGCAGCACCGGAGGAGGAGCCGCCGGGCACGCGACCGGTTGCCCGGTCATACGGGTTTTTCGGGGTGCCGTAATGGGGATTGATGCCGATGCCGGAAAAGGCAAATTCGCTCATGTTCGTTGTGCCGGTGATGACGGCGCCTGCGGCGATGAGGCGGGAGACAACAGGCGCATCGGCGAGTGCGGCAGGCTTGCCCTTCAGCGCCACGGAGCCGGCAAGGGTGGTTTCGTCTTTAAGGTCGAACAGATCCTTCACCGAGATCGGCACGCCTTCCAGCGGCGAGCGGCGAAAGCCCGCCGCGCGCGTGGCATCCGATGCGGCGGCAAGTTTTAGAGTGCGCTGATCGTTGCGGCGAATGAAGACGCGGGCACCCTCGCCGGCGGGATCGTCGATTCGGGCCAAGGCTTCTTCGGCAAGGGTAACGGCGGTTTTTGTGCCGGCATCAAGAGCTGCGGCTGCGGTACGGATCGTCAAAAGTCTGGTCATGAAACATCCAAGCGAAACGAGAAATGGAACGGCGGGATGCTCGGATTTTTTCAGGCGACATGCAAGGCCGATGCGGCGGAATGCGAGCGCGTGAACAGGCAAGTTCAGGCGCGTGTTTTCCGGTGAAGTCGTCTTCGTTATGCGGGTTGACAGCTGTCAACGGCTTTGAGCTTTGGCTTGCGATGCCTGGGTGATGCGTGGTTCAGGGCAACAACGGGCGAAGCTGCTGCGCGATCAATTTGAGCGGCGGCAGGTATTGTTGCGCCATCAGCTCCGGTGTGATCTGGGCGGCTGGCGCGCCGATGTTGAGGGCGGCGACCACTTTTCCGCGCACATTGGCAAGTGGAACGGCGATGGAGCGAAGTCCAAGTTCCAGCTCCTGATCGATCAAGGCATAACCTTGCGTTCGCACGATTGCCAGTTCCTGCATCAGTTCAGAAGGGTCTGTGCGGGTGAAGGGCGTATGGTGGGGGCGCTCGCTGGATTCGATAAGAATGCGGGCGTCATCTTCGCCAAGAGCTGCCAGCAGGACGCGACCCATGGAGGCGCAATAGGCGGGAAGGCGGCTGCCCGGCATGAGGTTGATCGACATGACGCGGCGCTGGGAGGCGCGGGCGATGTAGACCACTTCCGATCCGTCAAGCACACTTGCCG
>JAIXTO010000074.1 GCA_027483885.1 Rhizobiaceae bacterium | reverse complement strand
GCATCGCCAAGCAGCGTTCGCTGCACAACAATTATCTGACGCTGCCCGTCATTTTCTTCATGCTGTCGAACCATTATCCGCTGGCCTTTGGTACGCAGTTTAACTGGGTGATTGCAGCACTGGTGTTTCTGATGGGCGTCACCATCCGCCACTGGTTCAACACCACGCATGCGCGCAAGGGCAAACCCACCTGGACATGGCTCGTGACAGTGATCCTGTTTATCCTGATCATGTGGCTGTCGACCGTGCCAAAGGTGCTGACCGGCGAAACGGAGGTTTCGCTCTCTCCCATCCAGCAGAAGTTTGCGAGCGACGTGCATTTCGCCTCCGCCCGCGATGTGGTGCAGGGCCGCTGCGCCATGTGCCATGCGGCAGAGCCGGTCTGGGAAGGCATCAGTTTTGCGCCAAAGGGCGTAAAGTTCGAAACGGATGGCGAGATTGCCGCCCATGCCCACGAAATCTACATTCAGGCCGGCCGCAGCCATGCCATGCCGCCCGGCAATATCACAGCCATCACGCCGGAGGAGCGCAAGCTTCTGACCGCGTGGTATGAGAGCGCCACGGGCGCCACCGGAGCCACACGATAATGACATGCCTTCTCCTGCGCGGCCGTCTTCTCTCGTTTCACCGCGCACCCGAAAGCCTTACCGACACAGCAAGCTACCTCTATGAGGAGGACGGCGGGCTGCTGATCGAGGATGGCCGGATCGTGAAGGTCGGCACCTATCGCGACGTGAAGGCGTTTGCCCCTGACACTGTCGAGGAGGTGGATCACCGCCCTCACCTCATCCTGCCCGGCCTCATCGACACCCATGTGCATTTTCCGCAGATGCAGGTGATTGCCTCCTACGCCGCAAACCTGCTCGAATGGCTGAACACCTATACATTCCCGGAGGAATGCCGCTTCGTCGAAACCGCCCATGCGGCACGCATCGCCACGCATTTCTACGATGAGTTCCTGCGCCAGGGCACCACCACCGCCGTTGCCTATTGCTCCGTCCACAAGACCTCTGCCGATGCCTTTTTTGCCGAGGCCATGCGTCGCAACATGCTGATGGTGGGCGGCAAGGTGATGATGGACCGCAACGCCCCGCAGGGCCTCCTCGACACCGCCCAGCTTGGTTATGACGAAACCCGTGCCGTGATCGAGGAATGGCACGGCAAGGGCCGTAACCACGTGGCGATCACCCCGCGTTTCGCAATCACCTCCACGCCGGAGCAGATGAGCGCCGCGCAGGCGCTGGCGCAGGAGTTTCCGGACCTGCATATCCAGACGCATCTGTCAGAAAACCACGACGAGATCCGCTACACCTGCGAACTCTATCCCGAAGCGACCGATTACACCGACATCTATGCCCGCTACGGCCTTCTCGGCAAAAAGACCCTTCTCGGCCATGCCATCCACTTGTCGGAGCGCGAGGCGGACGTGCTGGCAGACACCGGGTCGGTGGCGGTGCATTGCCCCACCTCCAACCTGTTTCTCGGCTCTGGCCTCTTTCCGCTGAAGGCGCTCGCACGCCGGCAAAAGCCGGTGCGGATTGGCGTGGCAACCGATATCGGCGGCGGATCGAGCTATTCCATGCTGAAAACGCTGGACGAGGCCTACAAGATCCAGCAACTGCTCGGCGAGCGCCTGAACCCGCTCGACAGTTTTTATCACATGACCCGCGGCAATGCCGAGGCGCTGTCGCTGGCCGACCGGATCGGCACGCTGGAAGAAGGCACAGACGCCGACCTCGTAGTGCTCGATGCCGCAGCAACACCCGCTATGAAACTGCGCATGGAAACGATAAACACCCTGCCAGAGGAGCTATTCCTGCTGCAGACGCTGGGGGATGACCGCAGTGTGGTGGAGACCTATGTGGCAGGACGGGCAATGAAGAATGTTTCGGGAGAATAGACCTAGATGTCCAAGCCGCTGACCATCGCCGACCTCAAAAACCTCGCGCGCCGCCGCGTGCCAAAGATGTTTTTCGATTATGCCGACAGCGGCTCGTGGACGGAGGGAACGTACCGGGCGAACGAGCAGGATTTTGCCGCGATCAAGCTGCGTCAGCGCGTGCTGGTGGACATGACGAACCGTTCGCTGAAAAGCGAGATGATCGGCCAGCCGGTTTCCATGCCGGTGGCGCTGTCGCCGACGGGGCTGACCGGCATGCAGCATGCCGATGGCGAGATGCTGGCGGCAAAGGCTGCGGAAGAATTTGGCGTGCCCTTCACGCTGTCGACCATGAGCATCTGCTCGATCGAGGATGTCGCCTCGGTCACCACAAAGCCGTTCTGGTTCCAGCTTTACGTGATGAAGGACCGTACCTTCATCGAAAACCTGATCGAGCGCGCCAAGGCTGCCGGTTGCTCGGCGCTTGTCGTCACGGCCGATCTGCAGATCCTCGGCCAGCGCCACAAGGATTTGCGCAACGGCCTTTCCGCCCCGCCGAAATTCACGCCAAAACACATCTGGCAGATGGCAACGCGGCCCAAGTGGTGCCTGGACATGGCCCGCACCAAACGCCATGGCTTTGGCAATATCGTCGGCCATGCAAAAAATGTTTCGGACCTTTCCTCGCTCAGCGTCTGGACGGCCGAACAGTTCGACCCGCGCCTCTCCTGGGCCGATATCGCCTGGATCAAGGAGCGCTGGCAGGGCAAGCTGATCATCAAGGGAATTCTGGACGAGGAAGACGCGCGCGCGGCCGCCGATACCGGCGCTGACGCCATCATCGTTTCCAACCACGGCGGCCGCCAGCTCGATGGCGCACCATCCGCCATCAGCATGCTGCCGAAAATCGTCGAGGCCGTTGGCGACCGCATCGAGGTGCATCTCGACAGCGGCATCCGCTCCGGCCAGGACGTGCTGAAGGCGATCGCGCTTGGTGCCAAAGGCACCTATATCGGCCGCCCTTTTCTCTACGGCCTCGGCGCCATGGGGAAAGAAGGCGTGGAGCTTGCCCTCAATATCATCGCCAAGGAGATGGACATTACCATGGCGCTCTGCGGCAAGCGCGACATCAAGGCCGTGGACAAGGGTATTATTGCGCACTCGCCGTATTGAGACCAAGTGAGTTAGCCGGGGAGGCAAAGAAGTCACCTCGGCGAGCCCGATTTGATCTAACAACTCAGCTAAATTAACGCCTTTGAATAAAAATCTTACGTAATTCTAAGAGCAACTCAATGATTTCAAATGCGCGCGCGAAGGCAAAAAGTGGATCCAGATTCATCTGATGAAATACTGGAGCAAGTGACGTAATGACCATAACTGCCGAGAAGAGCAGAATTGCAAACACAGAAATGCGCACAGAAAACCTCTGAGAGGAATTTCCGCACGTCCTGCGCCGAAATTGTTGATGATGGCGCTGAATATGCAATGAAACTCTATTGCCGTCAAACGAAATTAAAGATTCGCAGACACGTTAAGCCAGCCACCCCGTTGCCAGACCGGCTGCCCAATCGGGGCGGCCGTTTTCGTCTGCGACACGCGACTGCGCCATGTTATCATAACGCACCAGGCGAAAACTGACGGTCCAGCCGGCATCGCCCGTTTCACAGATAGCATAGGAGGCCATCGGCGTGCCGGCCTCGACGCGGTGGTAGACGGGGGCATCGTCTTCATAGGCCGGACAGCCGACGCTACCGGGATTGACGATCAACCGGCCATCCGAAAGCTGGACCGCGCGCGCAAGATGCGAATGGCCGCAAAGGATCAGTGACTGCGCAATGCCCTCCGCGCGTGCCTCGATCTCGGCGCGCGGGCGCAGATGCACGGCGCCGTCCGGCGAGACCGTCTCCAGCCAGTAGGTGTTATCGTCCTCAGGTGTCGCATGACAGAGATAGACGTCGCGATGCCAAGTGAGCGACACGGGCAGGCTCTTCAGCCATTCCAGATGTTCGGGCAAAAGCAGGTCATAGGCTGCGGCATCCGAGGCGTGCATGTCAGCCCGCAGCTGCTCGATCAGGTATCGATCATGGTTGCCGCGGACGGTCGGAAGGTCGAGCGACATCAAGAGGTCGGCTACACGATCCGCTTCCAGCGGCCCGGAAAAACAGTCGCCCAGGTTGACGATGGCATTGGTGGCAATTCCCTGAGCGCCGATATCGTGCAGCACGGCCTCAAGGGCTGCACAATTGCCATGGATATCGGCGATGGCGGCAAAACGCATCACTGGTCAGCTCCCGCGATAGGTGGAATAGCCATAGGGCGAGATGAGAAGCGGCACATGGTAATGCCCCGCCTCATCGGCAATGCCGAAACGGATCGGGATAACATCGAGAAAGGCGGGCTCGGCCAGCGGCGCCTGCACCTTGCGCAGGTAATCGCCTGCATGAAACACCAGTTCGTAGATGCCTGCCTTGAAATTTTCGCCAATCAGAATGGGACCTCCATCAACACGCCCGTCGGCATTGGTGACAACGCTCTTCAAAGGCTCGCGGACTTCGCCATTCAGCCGGAAGAGGTCGATACGCAGCCCTTCAGCCGGTGTGCCGAGGGCCGTGTCGAGAACATGCGTGGTCAATCCAGTCATGAGTGTGGCTCGCTGATGAAAAAAGGCTGATCGAAAAAGAATTCTTCCAGATTGTTGCCCGGCCCGTCGCGGTCGACAACCAGAAAGTCGCTGGCGGCCCCGATCGTCATCAAGGGATGGTGCCAGACATTGGCCCGGTAGTTCACGCCCTGATCGCCGCGCGCCAGAAAAACCTGCGGCACGCCCGGCCGCCCGCCCTCATCCTCTGACACCACAACAAGATAGGGCCGGCCGGAAAGCGGCGAAAAGCTCTGGCTGCCATAGGGATGGCGCTCCATCATGGTGACGGAATAGGGAAAGCTGCGCGGCTGGCCGCGAAAGATGTTGAGGATGACGCGGGCACCCTCGCCCAGCGTCTCAGCGACCCCCAGCGCATGAAACCGCTCGGTATTGCCGCCATTGATCAGTCTCATGGTGGCCGGATCGGTCTCGATTACGTCGCCGAAGGGCAGGAAGGCATCGCGCGTCAGCGCACGGATAGGAAGCATCGTCGGCATCTAAAATCATTCACCCTGGGCATGGATCTGGCGCAGCATGCGCAGTTGGAAAAGAAGGTCGGGAACGGCCTTGGTCGCCGTCATCCACACCGTATCGAGATTGATACTGAGGTATCCGTGGGCGATGCGATTGCGCATGCCGCGCATTTCCACCCACGCCATCTCGGGATGATCTGCAGCGAAATCCGGATAGACATCGGCCAATTGCGTGGCCGCCTCGCCGATGATGAGAAGATTCATCCCCACAGCGCGTTGCGTCAGAACGTCCTGAAGAAACCCGTCCTTGGACATGCCGGCGATAAACTGGCCGATCTCGTCGCAGGCCCGCGTCATCTCCTCCAGATACACAATCAGGCGCGGGCGCGTCATACGGGCCTTGCTTCCTGCAGCACCTGCGCACGGATGCGCTGTGGGAAATCTCCGGGTGTCAGAAGATGGATTTCGGCGCCCTGCAAGGCATTCTGCAAATCGACCAGCAGTCCGCCGAGATCAAACAGTGTCGTATCCTCCAGCGGGTCGACCAGAATATCGAGATCGCTGCCCTCACGGTCTTCGCCGCGCGCAACGGAGCCGAAGACGCGCGGGTTTTCAGCCTTGCGTTTTGCCACAAGGCGACGAATGACGTCGCGGTTCCTCTCCAGCACTTCCGATGGGCGCATGGAAACACTCCTTCTGCACCAACAACTATAAGCGACGTTGCAGCTGCGGCAAAGCGATCTTCACGGATCCGGCAGCAGGCTTTCGAGCCGCAGCAGCGCGATGCGCTCCACCTGGCCGCACGCGGTCTCGAACTCGTCCGCGCGGCTGTTGCCGATACGGGCCTCGAAGGCTACCAGAATGTCGTGTCTGTTCAGCCCCTTCACCGCGATGATAAAGGGAAAGCCGAATTTTTCGACATAGGCGGTATTCAGTTCGGTAAAGCGCGCATGCTCTTGCGGGCTGAGGCGATCAAGGCCGGCACCGGCCTGTTCTTTGGCGCTGTCCTCGGTCAGTCCGCCTGCCACCGCAAGCTTGCCGGCAAGATCCGGATGCGCGCTGAGAACGGAAAGCTTTTCCTCGGCATCCGCCGTTCGAAACACGGCCACCATCGCGGCATGGACGCGATCGACGTTCAGATGGTCGCCGAGCACCATGCCATCGTCATAGGCGCGCTCGGCAATGAACGGCGAATGTTCGAAGATGCCGCCGAAGCGGTCGACAAAATCTTCTCGCGTGATCATCAGATGGTTTCCGGCTTGTGGTGCTCATGCCAGTGGCGAGCAATCTCGATGCGTTTCGGGATCCACACCTTTTCGTGGGAGAGCACATATTCCATGAAGCGTTTTAACGCGGCGATACGGCCCGGACGGCCGACAAGGCGGCAATGCAGGCCGATGGACATCATTTTGGGCGCGCCTTCCAGGCCTTCCTGATAGAGCGTATCGAACGTGTCCTTCAGGTAAGAATAGAACTGGTCGCCGGAATTGAAACCCTGCGGCGTTGCAAAACGCATGTCATTGGCATCGAGCGTGTAGGGAATGATGAGGAACGGCTTGCCGTCCACACCCTTCACCCAGAACGGCAGGTCATCGGCATAGCTGTCGGAGGAATAGAGAAAACCGCCCTCCTCCTGCACCAGCCGCAAGGTATTGTCCGAGGGCTTGCCCTGGTACATGCCGTAGGGTCGCTCACCGGCAACCTCGGTGTGCAGGCGCACCGCATCCAGAATGTGCTGGCGCTCCAGTTCCTCAGGATAATCCTTGTATTCGTGCCAGCGATAACCGTGGCTGGCAATTTCCCAGCCGGCCTCGTTCATGGCGGCAACGGCGTCGGGGTTGCGCAGCATGGCAAGCGTGACGCCATAAACCGTGCAGGGCACGTTCAGCCCGGTAAACAGCCGGTGCAGGCGCCAGAAGCCGGCGCGCGAGCCATATTCGTAGATGCTTTCCATGTTGAGATTGCGCTGGCCCGGCCAGGCGGCCGCACCAACGATTTCCGACAGCAGATTTTCAGATGCCGGATCGCCATCGAGAATGCAGCTTTCGCCGCCTTCTTCGTAGTTGATGACGAATTGCACGGCCACGCGGGCTTCTCCCGGCCAGTGCGGATGCGGCGCCTGTCGTCCATAACCAACGAGATCGCGCGGATAATCAGTCTCTGCCACCATCAAATCACCTTTTGAAGCAAAGGCCTGACGGTAACATCCGCGTGGCGAAAGTCGAGACGCAATGTTGCATTGCACGCAGGCGGATGTCAGGCGCTCCGACGCGCAGACACGCTACCGAGCGGATGCAGCGAGTGGACGACGAAAGGCGCGCCCGGTTCGCTTTCGACAAACAGCGCAAGGTTCAACACCTCCGGCGGCCTTTCGAGAAACGGCTCGAAATAACGGCGCAGCATCGCGTCGAAGCGCGGGATTTCCGATGCTCCCACCGGCCCTGTCAGCGTCATGTGGAAGCGGAATTCGTCCATCACATGCGGATGGCCGAAGCGGTAGAGATTGGAAAACTGCGTGGCCGACAGATGGCCGGGATCGGCGCGTTCCAGTTCCGCCTCGGTGAGGCTTGCGCGAAACACATCGAAATGCTGCACGACGGCGCCCGCCAGATGATGCAGCGGTTCCGATGGCAACACTGGCGCCAGCGCAAAGCGGTTGCCAATCCGCACCACTTCCAGCTTTGGCAGGCGAAACGGCGGGTGCTGGCCGGAAAAATGCATGAGATTGCGCAAAAGCAGCGCCTCTGTCATGCCGTCCGCCAGCCGGAAAGGCGGCTTCAGCGTGCCATGAAACCCGTAGCGGCGCGGCACGGCCGTGTTGAAGGCGATCTCGTGAATGCCAAGGCCGCGAATGGCCGGCGGCTCCGTCGCCTCTCCGGAAAAGGCATTTCGCCCCAGCCATTGCGCAGCAGCAAGCGTCAGCGGATCACTGGCCGGCGGCGTAAAATTGATGGCATACCGCATACGTCACCTCACCTCTCGCCCGCCCGGACCCTCTCTCTGAGGTAGGATCTAGGTGATTTGCGTGACAGATTGACGACGCGGCATAGGGGTTATTTTTGCCTTTGCGCAACTTCAAGATGATGTGACAGGGAAAAAGAAGCCGGCAGCGGGCAAGGCAGGCCACCGACAAACGCAAGCGCTGCATCGGCCAGCCGATGGGCAAGGCCAAAACTCACCTTGAAGCCGCCCGTCAAAGCAATGACATGGGCAAAATCAGGATGGGGTCCGACCATCGGATCGCGGTCGATGGCCTTGGGGCGAAGGCCCGCCCAGCGTTCCACAACCTGCGCATCATGAAGTTTTGGCGACAGCGCCCGCGCCTTTTCGATCAGCTGGTCCAGCTGCACATCGGTGGAGTGGGGGTCGTCGAACATTTCCTCGCTGGTACTGCCAATCGCCACATGCCCTCCCTCGTGGGCCACGACATAAAGGCCGTTGAGGAACAGCACCGGCAGGCCCGGATCGATTTCCGCCTTCAGGAGTGCCGCCTGCCCTTTCACCGCGCTGCCGAGCGGACGAACAAGAGGCTGGTTTACTGCGCCAAGTTGCTGCAGGAGCGGAAAGGAGCCCGGCCCGGCGGCGATGATGGCATGACCAAAAGCGATCGTTTCACCGGTGGAAAGCTGCGCCAGCCGCCCCTCCAGCCGCTCGACGCGAACGCCATCGACCCTGCGCACATGCCGCCCGGCATCAACAGCCTTGACGAGCGCTGCCGTCAGCCGGCGCGGCGAAAGGCGCGCGGCAAACGTATCCTCGACCACGCCGCAGGGGGCGGCATCCGGCGACAGCCAGTCCGGCTGCGGCGGCCGGTCCAGCACGTTCCAGAAAAACTGCCGGCCGGGTGCCTGCCAATGGGTTTCGGCCATTTTCGAATGGCCTTCGGCAAGGCTGCGCAGATGCGGTTTCGGCAGCGGGATCAGCCGGCCGCAGCGCGCATAACCGCAGGACAAGCCCGTTTCGGCTTCCAGACGGAAAATTTCCTCTTCCAACGCCAGCAGCGCATCGAACTGGAACTGTTTCTTGTCGTTGAAACGATCCGGCATATGCGGCATCAGCGCGCCGAGAAGGCCGCCGCTTGCACCCGATGCGGGGTGATCCTGATCGATCAGCAGCGCCCTTATGCCCAGCCGCTCGGCCTTCACCGCCGCCCAGAGCCCCATGATACCGGCGCCGACGATCAAGAGGTCGACATGTCCAGGCGCTGTCGTGTCCGGGTTTGCGGATTGACCGGGGATGAAGACGGGACTATCGGCTTTTGTCATGAAAGACTGGCCCCTTGCAGATCCTGCGTCAGATGCCGAGATGACAGACACACATGTGGACTTGGCGCTTCAATGGCGCGAGGGCGATATGCCCTATTCAAGCCAGTTTGGCGATCATTTTTATTGCCAGACCGATGGCCGGCTGGAATGCAGCCATGTGTTTCTGGCCGGAAACGGCCTGCCGGAGCGCTGGGCAGAGGCGCAGACGTTTCGCATCGGGGAGCTGGGATTCGGCACTGGCTTGAATTTTTGCGAGACTTTTCGGCAATGGAAGCTCTTGGCTCCCGAAAGCGCCAGCCTGCATTTCACCTCGTTCGAGCTTTACCCGATGGCCGGCTGCGACATCGACCGGGCGCTTGCCCACTGGCCACAGATCGATGAGGAGCGCCAGGCGCTCGTTGCCCGGTGGCCGGATGCCTGCCAAGGCAGCATCACGCTGCAACTGGCAGACAATGTTCGTCTCACGGTGATCTGCGGTGCAGCGGAAAGCACGGTGCCCTTGATGCCGGCCGATGTCGATGCCTGGTTTCTCGATGGCTTTGCGCCGTCGCGCAATCCGGCCATGTGGTCGCTTGACCTGATGCAGGCGGTGTTTGGAAAGACAAAGCCCGGTGGCAGCTTTGCCACCTATGCCGCCGCCGGCTTCGTGCGCCGCAACCTGCAGGCCGCCGGTTTTACCGTGAACCGCTCCCCGGGCTTTGCGGGGAAGCGCGAAATGCTCTGCGGCACCAAGCCCGGCTGACCATCAGCCGCGCGACACTTCGCCGCCATGGCGGTTGATGCGCCATCGGCCAATCTTGGCTTCCAGAATTTCCGGGCTGATCGGCTTTGACAGGTAATCGTCCATGCCGGCGGCAAGGCAGAGATCCCGGTCGCTTTCCAGCGCATGGGCCGTGACACCGACGATCGGCACATGGCCACCCTCTTCCGCCTCGATTTCACGGATGCGGCGGCTCGCCTGATGGCCGTTCATGACAGGCATCGACACATCCATCAGAATGAGCGCCGGCTTTTGCGCCTTCCAGGCCGCCACCGCCTCGGCGCCATTGCCGACGATGCGAAAACGCAGGCCCGTGGCCTGCAGGATCTGGGTGAAGACAATCTGGTTGACGTCATTGTCTTCGGCCACCAGCACGTCGAGCAGGCCCTCGCGCTCGGCCGGCATGTCGATGATCATGCGTGACATCACGCCGGGTGCCGCAGACGCAACGGCTTTAGCCGGCAACTGCGGCGTCTGTCCGCGCGGTGTCTCGGCCAGCCGGCGCTCCTGGCGGCCGGTGCGCACCACTTCGGCAATGGTCGACCGCAGAAGATGCGCGCGCGCCGGCTTCATCAGATGCGCCTGGATGTTCAGCGTCTGGAAGGCCTGCTCGCTGCTTGCCGTATCCATCGAGGTCAGAAAGATGATGGCAAGATCACGAAGCGCCGGATCGTTGCGAATTTCGGCGGCCACATCGAGCCCGCTCATTTCCGGCATATGATAATCGAGAATGACGGCATCGACGGTGACATCCATGGCAGCGGCCGCCCGCAGCACGGCAAGTCCTTCCATGCCGTTTTCCACGGCAACGGCATCGAACTCCCAGAGAGACAGCTGCTCTGCCAGGATCTGGCGGTTGACCCGGTTGTCGTCGATGACGAGGATGCGCGCGCCACGAATGCTGGCTGTCGAGGCCTCCGGGAGGATGCGCCGGGCGCCGATGGCAAACGGCAGGGTGACGGTAAACACCGATCCCTTGCCATGGACACTTTCGACGCCGATCGTGCCGCCGAACAGCTTGACCAGCCCTGCCGTGATGGCAAGCCCAAGCCCGGTTCCCTCGTAACGGCGGGTGGAGGATGTATCGACCTGCGAAAACTTGTCGAAAATCGTCTTCAGCTTGTCATCGGGAATGCCAAGGCCGGTATCCTCGATACGGATCGTCAGCGACACAGTCGCCTCATCGACCACATCGGACGCCACCTCGATGAGGATATGGCCCTTTTCCGTGAATTTCACCGCATTGCCGACGAGATTGGTCACAATCTGGCGAAACCGGCCGGGATCGCCCACAACCGTATAATGGTTGGAGGCCCCCCGCACGAGAAGCTCGATGTCCTTGTCGGCTGCCGAAGACGACAAAAGCGTCGCCACATCCTCGATGGCGTCCACCGGATCGAAACTTGCCTTGCGCAGCGTCATCTGCCCGGCATCGATCTTGGAGAAATCCAGGATGTCGTTGATGATGGTCAAAAGCGCATTGCCGGACTTGACGATGATATCTGTAAACGTCTTCTGGCGCGTATCGAGATTGGATTTGGCCAGAAGTTCGGCCATGCCCAGCACGCCGTTCATCGGGGTGCGGATCTCGTGGCTCATATTAGCCAGAAACTCGGATTTTGCCCGGTCGGCCGATTCGGCGCGGTCCAGCAGCCGTTCCAGTTCACGCTCGCGCTGGCGCACATCGGTGACGTCATTAAACACGGCAAGCCAGTTACCGTTGCCGCTGAGGTTCATCTCCACGTCGATCCAGCAGATATCCTCGATGCAGAGCGAGGCGGAAAAGCCCTTGCCCTCCGTCTCCATCGTCTGCCAGTAGCGAAAGGTATCTTCCGCCTGTTCCGGCGAGCCGAAATCGCCGCGGGCTGCCATATAGGCAAAAACGGCCCGCCAGGGTTTTCCCGCCTGCACGAGACCCGCCGGCACCTGCAGGATTGCAGCCAGTGCCTCGTTGGAAAACACCACCTTGCCCTCGCGCAGGATCAGCAGGCCTTGCGACATCACGCTGGTCGCATCCTGCATCATGGCGCCGTGCTGTTCGAGGGCCGCGCGCGCCTCCTGCACTTCCTGCTCGCGCCGGCGCATGGCCGTGGTATCAATATAGCTCAGCAGCATCTTGTTGTCAGACAGATGCTCGCGCGACATGAGAAGTGTGCGACCCTGGGCGGTGCGCAGCTCGATCGGCGACAAATCGTCCGGGCTGGTCAGCACCGCAATGCGCGCACCGTAGAAAGCATCGAAACTTTCATCGCCTTGGCCATAGATACCCGCATCGTAATTGCCGCGCAGGAAATCACGGTATGACTGGCCTGTCAGGCCGCCGCAGGCCGCCCCATCTCTGCCGAGCAGTTCGTGAAAGGTGCGGTTTGCATATTCGAAGGCGTGATTGCGATCGAGGATGGCAACGCCGACCGGCAGCGAATCCAGAATGGCCTGCACTTCAAGATGCAGCCGCTCGGCCTCCTGCTGGGCCTTGCGTACCAGAGAGACATCGGTGATGGAGCCAACCACGTAAGGCTCGCCTGCCGGTGACGAAATCCGTGCAAGCCGGGTGATGGCTGCAATCGTCGTTCCTTGCGCAAGCGGAATATCCTCCGTCTTCTCGATCGAGCCGCCTTCAGCCAGAAGCTGGTCATTCTCCCGGCGGAAACGGTCGGCAGCGCCCGGAAACATCTCCTCTTCCGTCAGGCCGATCAGGTCGGCACGCTCCTTGCCGAGCATCGCCTCATAGGCGCCATTGGCATAGATCAGACGGCGCTGGCTGTCGCGCAGGAACACGGCCACCGGCAGGTCTTCGAAGGCGGCACGAAAGATCTCGGCCTCCTCGATCTTCTTGCCGAGGCGGATTTCCTGAACCTTGTATTCGGTAACATCCAGCCGCAGCATGATCAGCCAGCCATTGTCCAGCCGGCGGTTGACGCTGCGCATCCAGCGCCCATCGGCCAGCGGCTCCATCGCCTGCCAGCTCTGAAGATGGAGGATACGCGTGCGCTCCTCGAGCCATTCACGGCGTCGGTCTCTGGCAACCGCGGCGTCGTCCGCCACCTCAGCCGTATGATCATAAACCTGCTCGATCAGCCGGTCGAGCTTCAGGCGGGGTGAAAGAGTGGCGCCCAGGCTTTCGAAATACTGCGCCAGCGGCGTGTTATGATAGAGAAGCTCATCGGTTTCGCTGAAAATGCCGATACCGGCATCCAGCAGGTCCAGCGCCGTGCCGAGCATTTCAAGGCTCACCTGCCCGCGCGCCAGGCCACCTTCGTCATCGACCGCGCCTTGCGGCAAGGCCGGCTCTGCGCCCACCGGGGAAACAGCAGAGGCCACAGGCTCGAAAATCCCAAACAGGTAGGCTTGGTCATCATCGGTGACGAAGCGTTCGATGCGCAGTTCATGGCGCAGCGTCCCGGCGGCATCCCGGCAAAACGCCACCTCGTCACTGCCGAAGACAAGCGCCCGGCGCTCTTTGTCCAGACCCGCCTCGTCTTCGAGCGACAGCGCAAGATCGGACGTGACAAGACCCGGAAAATCCGCCCGCTCGGCACCGCACAGGTGCGCATAGGCATCGTTGACGGCGACATAACGCAGCATCCCGTCCTTGATGAAGGCCGGTACGTCGAGATCGTTGATCCTTTCGCAGGCCCGCTGCAGAAGTTCACTATCGCTACTCACCCGATCCCCCAACGAACCTCCACACGGACACCACCGCCCATGATTCGCACCATGATGCATCAAGCCGGAACTTGAGCACCACTATGGTTAACAAACTGTTTCAGGGGCCGGCAGTCAGCTTTATCCACGCGACCATCCCGCCAAAAGGCGCGCCTCACCCTCTGTGATGAGCAAACATGACGGTTATGTCTTTTCGAAACAGACCATGGCAATGGAGACAACGAGAAAGAGGGGCAGATCGACAAAACAACAACAGCGATCGAATTATTTGTGCCTTTCCCTTTGTTGCTGTCATCGACCTAATTTAAGCCGGATTTCAGACATCCTCTGACACCGTATATTAGACTTTCATCTTTTTATGAGGGTTTCACATGTGGACCGCTGTTTTAAAACGCATCCTTCTCCCCGCTCTCGTGACCGCCGCCCTTCCCCAGGCCGCGTTTCCAGCCGAGATTTTCTGGCTGAGTGACCCGGTAAAGCCCGGTCAGTCGGTTCAGGTCAACGGGATGGACCTCGGCAACGTTGAGAAAATCGAGGTGACACGGCTCAACGATCGCCCTGGGGAAACGACCGGTACCCAGGCGCAGGTGGCGGACATGATCGCGCATTCCGACACCTCGATAACCTTCGTACTGCCCGCGTCGATGTCCGACGGCAGCTTCGCAGCAAAGCTGGTCGACCGGGACACCCGCTCCATCACGGCGCTTGTGAACGCCGCCGACGTCTACTGGATGCAGGGCGATGATGGAACCGAAGCGAGCCCCGGTGGATGGATCAGGGTTCAGGGGCGCAATATCGCGCGCACCGACGAGGCTATCCTGCGGCTCACATCGACGGGTGGCAAGGATACGGATATCAAGGCGGATGCCGCCAATCTCTGGTCTGCCCGCTTTGCCGTTCCGCCGCAGCTTGCCGAGGGCAGCTACCAGGCGCAGCTCTGGAACGGCAATGGTGACGCAAGCACCTGGAAAGACGCCGGCCGCATCATCGTAGCGAAGCGTGAGGCCCCGCCTGCGGCTGTGATGGAACTTCTGGCTGTCCCGAGCGACGGTCCGACGCATGACGATACCGCGCGCCTCAATGCCGCCCTTGAAGCACTGGGCAGACGCGGCGGCGGCACTCTGCTGTTGCGCCAAGGCACTTACAACCTCAGCGGCCCGCTTCCGATCCCCGATGGCGTGTCCCTGAAGGGCCAGTCGCGCGACCGGGTGAGCCTGATCTGGAAGGACACCGACACACCGCCACCGGCGCTGATCTCCGGTGTGCGCAACTTTTCGGTCGAGAACCTCACGATCAATGCAACCCGAACCTTCGATGTCATCAAGGGTGGATTTGACCCCGCAACGAACAAGCCGACGGGCGAAAATATCACGGTCCGCAACGTGACGATGCGGGCTTCCGCTTATCTCGGGCATATTACACAGGAAGAAGGGCTCGAGAGACTGAAAGCCTTGTACAAGCAGGAGAGAAACGGGGCAGCGGGTCTTCGCCTCGCCGGTCAAAATATCCTCGTACAAGGGTGCGACATCTTATCGTCCATGCGCTCTTTCGTCATTGAAGACGCGATCTCAACCCACATTCTTGAGAACACATTCCGAAATGGCCGCGGCGGCTGGTACAATATCAGCGGCGGCAATGGTGTCATCTTTGAAAACAACCGTATCATCGGCAGCGATCTGGGTGCATCAGGCGGCGGCATCACCACACTGAACGGTGCTGCATCGACCAAGAATGTCCTCTTCAGCAACAACAGTCTTGAAATGATGACGGCTTGGGACCGGGAGGCCATGACATCGGATGGTCCCGGAGGCTATTATTTCGGCGGCGCCGCGGCCGCATCGGCAAACAGCATTCGACTTCTCGCCCCGCCGCAAGGCGGCAGAAAGAACAATGACTGGACCGGCGCCGGCGTGTTTGTCCTTGCCGGCCGCGGCATGGGTGCGGCAGCCCAGGTCACCGGTCGAAAAGACGACCTCGTGACCATCGATGACGATCTTAGCCAGGTGCTGGACGCCACGTCCATCGTCACCATTGTCCCCATGCAGGCAAACTACCTGATCATTGGCAACCATTTCAGCGACACGGGCGCCCTTCAGGTCTATGGCACGGGCTACAGGCATGTGTTGGCCGAAAACACCATGATCCGCAGCGCCGGCATTTCGGTGTCGGGACGCAACTACCACCATCCGCAGCCGAACTTCTACCTTCAGTTGATCGACAACGACATCAGGGAAGCGGACATTACCGGCACCACTGGTATTTTCATCACAGGGCAGCAGTTTGCGGGCAACACGACCGTGCTCTCGCTTGGAACGGTGGTCCGCAACAACCGGCTTTCCGCAAATGCGACAATCCGGATCAACGGAACCTCCCAGGAAGCTCCGGGCGTACGTGCCGTTCTCGCCGAAGGAAACACGATTGACGGCACGGATATCGGTATTGATGTCCGCAAAGGCGTCAGGGAACTGACACTTCGCAACAATCCCGCGAGCAATACCCGCGTCGCGGTGAAGCGCCCGTATCCCTGAAACGGTTTTCAGACGGAGGCCGCATTCTCATCCGTTAAACGGCGAGAGGATGCGGCGTCCGAAGGGAAAGGCCCCGCCATTGGCACAAACGGACGTAGCCACCATCCCGCCCTCACCTCGCCACCGTTTCGCCACAGTACCCGCTGACCGCGCCGAAGCCGCCCGTATGTTCAACTTCCGGCTTTCGCCAGATGAACGGATGTTCAGACTTATCCTTTTGTTTTTCCTTTAATTTGCCGCGATCTGGGATGATCTTGATGATGTACCCGATAAGGATCAAACGGGTGAAAGGAACAAAGCCATGTCAGTTCTGAAGAAGAGTTTTACTGCGGGTCTTGTCGCGCTCTCGCTGACCAGCGCGCTGATCGCAACTGCCCCTGCTGCCGAAGCGCGGGATCATTTCTGGGCAGGCGTTGCCGCCGGCACCGTGGGCGGCCTCATCGGTGGCGCGATTGCTTCGCAGCCGCGCGGCCCCGTCTATGAAGAACGTATATATGATGCACCTCCCCCGCCCCCGCCGCGCCAGGTGGTCTATGAGCGGACCTATTATCGCGAAGCGCCGCGTCCGCGCTGCCATTTCGAATGGCAGGAAAACGAATGGGGCGATGCCTACCGTGTCCGCGTCTGCCCGGCTTACTGACAGCAGTCGACAACAGCGGCATGCGGGCGGCCGGTCGCGGCTGGCCCTCATCAGCCAATAAAATCAAGGAGCCCGCATCGATCTCGACGCGGGCTCTTGACTTTAAAGCGCAAAAGACGCACATGCAGCATCAGCTTTCACCTTCCGGCCGCCGCGTGAGTTGGCCCTGCGACGAGAATATTCGCGAAGAAGGAACAAGGCGCTCTTATCAGGCCCAAGAG